>NZ_JBCEBL010000004.1:64-380701 GCF_049472615.1 Azospirillum sp. 11R-A
GTCCGCCGCGGTGCCATCCAGCCGGAACCCAGCCTTGGAGCCGTCGAAGGCGTCGGTAGTCATTAGCCGCTGGCAGCTGTTCCGCGCCATCGTGCTGCCCAGTGCCCTGCCGGAAATCCTGACCGGCCTGCGCATCGGCATCGGCGTCGGCTGGAGCACGCTGGTCGCGGCGGAACTGATCGCCGCCACCCGCGGCATCGGTTTCATGATCATGTCCGCCTCGCATTTCCTCGCCACCGACGTGGTCTTCGTCGGCATCGGCATCATTGCGGTCTTCGCCTTCGCCTTTTCTTACGGAATGCGCCTGCTGGAAGCGTGGCTGGTGCCGTGGAAGGGCAAGTCCTGAGGGCGGCCGGCCGCCGGACTTTCAAAAACCGCCATACAAGAAGATTGGGGAACCGCCATGCCAGACATCGCCTTGTCCGCCCTGACCGTCACGCCCGTCAGCCCCGCCATCGGGGCGCGGGTGGAGGGGATCGACCTCTCCCGCCCGCTGTCGGACAGCGAAGCGGCGGCGCTGGAGCGGGCGCTGGTCGCCCATCAGGTACTGTTCTTCGAAAACCAGCCGCTGACGCCGCAGGCGCAGCGCGACTTCGCCGTCCGCTTCGGCCAGCTGCACGTCCATCCGATCTATCCGAAGGTGCCCGAGCAGCCGGAGATCATGGTGTTGGACACCGGGCCGCACAACCCGACCGACAACGACGTCTGGCACACCGACGTCACCTGCATCGAAACGCCGCCGGCCATCGTCGCCCTGTCGGGCAAACTGATTCCGCCTATCGGCGGCGACACGGTGTGGGCCAGCAACATCGCCGCCTACAACGGACTGTCGGAACCGATCCGCCGCCTGCTGGAGCCGCTGAAGGCGCTGCACGACTTTACCCGCTCCTTCCCGGAGTGGCGCCACAACGGCGATCCCGAGACTCATGCCCGCTGGAAGACGGCGCGCGACAAGCATCCGGCTGTGGTGCATCCGGTCATCCGCACCCATCCGGTCAGTGGGGCCAAGGCGCTGTTCGTGAACGAGAACTTCACGTCCCGCATCGTCGGGCTGAGCGACCGGGAAAGCGCCGCGATCCTTGAGTTCCTGTACGACCACATCAGCCGCCCGGAATTCACCGTGCGCTGGCGCTGGAAGGAGGACGATCTGGTGCTGTGGGACAACCGGTCGACCCAGCATTACGCGGTGAACGACTATTCGCCGCACCGCCGCATCATGCACCGCGCCACCGTGCTGGGCGACCGGCCCTATTGAAGATTGGAGAGGAGGCGGTTCGAACCGCCTCCTCCAAATCCCGGCGCGGGTTCAGTCCGCGCCGGGTTCGCGCACGACATAGGTGTAGAAGCGGATCGACCCGTCGGGTTCCGTCTCGCGGTACAGGCCCTGGATTTCGTTGTCGAAGCCGGGGAAGCGGTTGGCGCCTTCCTGGAAGACCTGGAGATATTCGATCATCGGCCGGGCATGGTCGTCCAGCCGCTCGCCCGGCACGATGGTGGCGATGCCCGGCGGGTAGACCACCCACAGGGTGGTGGCGATCCGTCCGGCGATGCGGTCGATGGGCAGGTAATCCACGTCGTTGCGCACCAGATGCCGCACCGCTTCGCGCGGCGGCATCACCATGGCGGGCAGATGGTCGGGGCGGAACATGCGGCGCTGCAGGTCGTTGGTGCCGCGCTCGCGATAATAGGCGTGCATCTCCGCGCACAGGTCGCGCAGCCGGCGGCCAGTGTAGCGGGCCGGGCGGCGGGCGACGAATTCCGGGATCACGTCCTCCAGCAGCGCATTGTCGTCGTGCAGCCGCTTGAACGCCACCAGTGCACTCAGCAGCGTGCCGGCCTTGCTCGATTCCACGCCGGGCGTCAGCAGGAAGAGGATCGAGTTGAGGTCGTTCTTCTCCGGAACGATGCGGTTCTCGCGCAGATACTGCGCCACCACCGGGGCCGGGATGCCGTGGTCCTCATAGGCCCCGGTGCGGCGGTCGAAACCGGGGGTGAGCAGGGTCAGCTTGTTGGGGTCGGTCATCGCATAGCCGGCCGCCACATGGCGGAAGCCGTGCCAGTCCGCCCCCGGCACGAATTCCCAATGCCGCACGTCGGAGGCCAGCGCGTCGGTCGGCACGTCTTCCCACGCCACTGTGGTTCCCGTCGTGGCGCCGCCGACCTCCACCCGGTCGGGCACGAAGGGGTCGAAGAACCAGCGGCGCGCCGGGTCGCTCTCGCGCTCGTCGAACTCGCGGCGGATGGCGCGCAGCTTCTTGCGCAGCTCGATGCCGAGCCGGATGGTGTCGTCCCACAGCACCTCGCCGGACTTACCCTTCATCATCTGCGCGCCGACATCGAGCGAGGCGAACAGCGGGTAGAAGGGCGAGGTCGAGGCGTGCAGCAGGAAGGTTTCGTTGAAGCGGCGATGCTCCACCCGGCGGCGCTGGCCCTTGATGTGGCTGTCCTTCACATGGATCTGCGAGGCCTGGGAGAAGCTCGCCAGCTGCTTGTGGGTCGACTGGGTGGCAATGATGCCGGGGTGCCCGTCATGCAGGCCGTCCAGCCCCATGGCGAAGCGGCCCTTGAACAGCGGGTGGAACTTCAGGAAGCCGGCCCACGCCTCGTCGAAGAGGATGTAGTCGCAGAGATGGCCGATCTTCGCCAGGATGGTCTCGGCGCTGTAGATGGTGCCGTCGTAGCTGCATTGCTGGATCACCGCGGCGCGGAACGGCCGCTCCCGCTTCCAGGCGTCCGGGTCCTTGACCAGGGGGTTTTTGCGGATCTTCTCGCGGATGCGTTCCTCGTCCAGCGCCTCGTGGTCGATGGGACCGATCAGGCCGTAGGGGTTGCGGTCGGTCTCCAGGAAGATCGGGATGCCGCCACCGAGGAACAGCCCGCCATGGTGGGCGGCCTTGTGGTTGTTGCGGTCGAAGAGGACGAGGTCATCCTCCGCCACCAGCGCCGACAGCACGATCTTGTTGGAGGCCGAGGTGCCGTTGAGCACGAAGTAAGTGCGCTCGGCACCGAAGATCTTGGCGGCTTCCTTCTGCGCCTTCAGCGCCGGCCCCTCATGGACCAGCAGGTCGCCCATCTCCAGCACCGAGTTGTCGATGTCGTCGCGGAACACCGCCTCGCCCAGATGCTCGACGAAGATGCGGCCGATGGGGCTGCGGCTGTAGAAGATGCCGCCATTGTGGCCGGGGCAGGTCCACAGCTGGTTGCCTTCCTCGGCATAATCCACCAGTTCGCCGAAGAACGGCGTCTTCAGCGTCTCGGCATACTGCTTGAGGCGGGAGACGAGGTTCTTGGCGATGAACTCCGGCGTTTCCTCGGCCAGGAAGACATAGCCGTCGACCTGATTGAGCACGTCGACCGGGATGTTCTCCAGCCGCTGGCGGCGGACCAGCAGGATGATCGGCATCTCCAGCCCGCGCTTGCGCGCCAGCGCGATCAGCGAGGCCGGCTTGCCCTCCAGCCCGCGCTTGCCCCAATCGACGATCATGCAGCCGATGGCGGCGTCGGTGCGGATCGCCAGCTCGGCATCCTCGACGCGGCGCGTCCGCACCACCTCGAAGCCGATGCGCTCGACCTCGGCGACGATCTGCTGCACGCGCACGCCTTCCAGCTCGTCGGCGTCGAAGGCCGGGGCGCAGACGAGGAAGGAGAAGCGTCGAAAGAAATCCATGGGGGAACTCCGGGGGATGGAAGGCTGTCAGTCGCCGGCCTGGACGGTGCCGCCGCGATGGTCGTCGGGCAGCGCGCCGTCGGCGGGGCCGAGCGCGCGCTGGAGGAAGACGCTGTCGGTCCAGCGGCCGAACTTGAAACCGACCGAGCGCAGAACGCCGGCCTGCTCGAAGCCGCAGGACTCATGCAGGCGCAGCGACGGGGCGTTGGCGCTGTCGACCACGGCGACCATCTGCCGGCAGCCGGCGACGGTGCAGGCATCGACCAGCGCCGACAGCAGCCGGCGGCCGATGCCGAGGCCCTGGAAATCCTTATGAACGTAGATCGAGTGTTCGACCGTGTAGCGGTAGGCCGGGCGCTTGCGGAACGGCGCCGCATAGGCGTAGCCGGCGATGGCGCTGTCGAGATCGGCCACCAGATGCGGCAGGCGGCGCTTCAGCATCGCCTTGCGCCGGCGCTTCAGCTCTTCCGGGTGCAGCGGCTCGATGTCGAAGGGGCCGAGGCCGTGCTGGATATGGTAGCCGTAGATCTCCAGCATCGCCGGCACGTCCGACTCGGTGGATTGGCGGATCACGGGATGCTGCGAGTCGGACCGGAGTCGGCCGACAGGGTCTTGGATATGGCGGGCAAAATCGCAGGCGTCCATGTCGTGGGCGCCGGCGGCGGTCTCGGTCCTCACGGTCATGCCCCTGTCGAATGGTGACGCCCGCGCGTTGATGCCGCAAAACGCGCGACAGGGTGATGACGGTTTCAAGACGGTCTTGTTGCAGTTGCTCCAAGCGCCCAAGGACGAGGTTGCGCCACACGTCCGCCGGCGTATCCTGCCCGCCGGCCGGCACCCAGCCGGCGAAGAGGCAATGGAAGGTTCGCCGGGTATGGCAGTGCCAATCAAGCTCGATACCGGGACCGACCTGATCTGCGGTTATTTCCTAACCCCCGATGCGCCGCCGGTGCCGGTGTCCTTCGATGAGATCGACGCGGCGCAGCGGCGCAGCGGCGGTGTGCTGTGGCTGCACTTCAATCTCGCCTCCGCGCGGGCGCGCGACTGGCTGGACCGCAAGAGCGGGCTCGACGAGTTTGCCCGCGAGATCCTGTTGGACGCCAAGGACGACCGGACGCGGCTGGAGCCGTTCGACGACGGCTTCCTCGCCGTGCTGAGCGACATGCATTACGACTTCAAGTTCGAGCCGTCGGACATCGGCACCCTGCGCCTGTTCATGGACGAACGCCGCATCGTCAGTTGCCGGCGGCATCCGCTGAAGGCGATCGACCGCCTGCGCAAGTCCCTGCACGACCAGGGCTGCTACGGCAGCACCGCCGCCCTGATGGCCGAGTTGATCGACATGCTGGCCGACACGCTGGGCGAGGTGGTGACGCGGGCCGAAGCCGATCTGGACAAGGTGGAGGACACCGTGCTGGCCGAACGCTACCAGCTCGCCCGGCAGCGGCTGGGCCAGCTGCGCCAGCTGATCGTCAGGCTGCGCCGCCATGTCTCGCCGCAGCGTGCGGCGCTGGGCCGGCTCGCCACCAGCGGAGTGCCCTGGATCGACGACGACGACCGCGCCCGCCTGGGTCATTCGGTCGAGAAATTCGCCGGGGTGCTCTACGACATCGAGGCGTTGCAGGACCGGGCCAAGGTTTTGCAGGACGAGCTTCTCGCCCGTGTCGCCGACCAGCAGAACCACAGCCTGCATGTGCTGGCGGTGGTGACCGTGATCTTCGCGCCGATGACCCTGATCTCGGGCATCTTCGGCATGAATGTGGCGGGGGTGCCGGGGGTCGGCGCCATCGAGGATCATGTCTCGCCGCACGCCTTCTGGTGGGTGATGCTGTCGATCCTGCTGTCCGGTCTCGCCATGCTGTTCTTCCTGCGCCCGCGCAAGTGAAACCGGAGCCTTTCGCGTGAGGCGGTCATTTCCTATTGCGCAAAGCGGCAATCGGCTTTGAAAATCCAGTGCGGCATGGGAAAATGACGGACACTTGGTTCGAACGGTGACGGGAGCGATGGGGATGGGGCAGCACAGCGCCGGGCGGTTGGTCGTCGGGGTCACCGACCACATGATTCCACCTCCCGATCTGGAGGCCGCCGTGCTGGACGGGTTTGCGGAGGTCGATTTTCTCGACTGCCGGCGGGAGGAGGATCTCGACCCGGACCGCCTTGCCCGCCTGGATGCCCTGCTGGTGTGGAGCACACGCATCGGCCCCGCCACCGTCGAGCGGTTGAAGCGTTGCCGGATCGTCGTGCGGTTCGGCGTCGGCTATGACCGGGTCGATGTCGCGGCGCTGGAGGCCGCCGGGATTCCCTTCTGCAACAACCCCGATTACGGGACGGAGGAGGTCGCCGACCACGCCGTCGCCATGATCCTGTCGCTGCAACGCCGGCTGTGGGAGCATGATGCCTGCGCCCGCGGCTACACGACGGCATGGCAGGCGAACACCTTGACCCCGCTGCGCCGGTCCAACGTCGCGACGGTCGGAGTGGTCGGGGTCGGACGGATCGGCACCGCGGTGGTGAACCGGCTGAAGGGCTTCGGCCACCGCATCCTGGGCTACGATCCGTTCCAGCCTGCCGGGCACGAGAAGGCTGTCGGCTATCGCCGCGTCCGCCGGCTGGAGGAACTGCTGGCAGAGTCCGACATCGTCACCTTCCACTGTCCGCTGAACGGCGAGACGCGCGGCCTGCTGAACGAGGCCACCCTGGCGGCAATGAAGCCGGGCGCCATCCTGGTCAACACCGCGCGCGGCGAGCTGTTCGCCGGGCTGGATCCGCTGGAGGCGGCCCTGCGCAGCGGCCGGCTCGCCGCCGTCGGGACCGACGTGCTGCCGGTCGAGCCGCCGGCCCCCCACCCGCTGCTGGATGCATGGCGGGCGCGGGAGGATTGGCTCGCCGGGCGGCTGGTGGTGACGCCGCACAACGCCTTCCACTCCGATCAGGCAGCGGTGGAGATGCGGCGCAACGCGGCGGAGACGGTGCGGCTGTTCCTTGAGGACGGGATCTTGCGGAACCGGATCACCGCCTGACCGGATGGGGCGGAGCAGGCGATGGGGCGGAGCGGAACTCCGCCCCGTTCAACCCTCCAGCAACCCCTGCACATCCAGCCCGAGCCCGCCGCCGATGCGGTGCAGTGCCGCGACCGTGTCGGGGTCGAGCGCGATACCGCGGTCCATGGCGGCCATGCGGTGCAGCGCCTCCGGTTCGCCGGGAATGCTGACGCCGTCGCTGCCGGGGGCGACGGGCGTGTCGGCGACATGGTCGAGCACGGCGTCGGTCAGGGTCTGCCATTCCGGTCCGGCCACCCGGTTGGGGTCGATGACGAAGGCCAGCGCGTTGTTGACCACCCGGCCCGGTCGCAGGTTTTCCGGCAAAGCGGGCAGGCCGCCGGCCAGGGCACCCGCCAGGATTTCACAGGCCAGTGCCAGACCGTAGCCCTTGTGGCCGCCGAAGGGCAGGATGGCGCCGGTCGGCTCGGTGAACATCACGGCCGGATCGCGCGTCGGCCGTCCGTCCGGGTCGAGCAGCAGGCCATCCTCCACCTCCTTGCCCAGAGAGGCGGCGATCCGGCATTTGTTGGCGGCGATGGCGCTGGTGGCGAAATCGAGCAGGAAGGGTGCGAATCCCGGCGTGCCGGGAACGGCGATGCAGACCGGATTTGTGCCCAGTCGTGGCCTGCCGCCGCCATGCGGAGCCGCCAGCGGACGGCTGACCACATTGACGAAGTAGAGGCCGATCAGACCGGCGGCGATGCACTGCTCGCCATAGGAGCCGACGCGGCCGATATGGTGGGCGTTGCGCAATGCCAGAATGCAGGCGCCGCCGGCCCTGGCCCGCTCGATGGCGAGGTCGGTCGCCTCCCGCGCGATCACCTGCCCATAGCCGACATCGCCGTCGACCACCAGAAAAGGCGCCTCGTCGCGGACGATGCGGGCATGGCGGTTGGGCTGGAGATGGCCAAGCTCAAGGCTGCGGGCATAGACGGCGATCTGGCAGACGCCGTGGCTGGCATGGCCGCGGGCATCGGCCTCCACCAGATTGGCGGCGACGATGGCCGCCTCCTCCGCCGAGCTGCCGCTGCGGCGGAGAATGGCGTCGAGCGTCGCGACCAGCCGGTCCGGGCGGTAACGCACCTCGCTCATCGTCCGCTGTCCTGAAAGAGCGAATAGTCGATGGGCCGGGTGCGGTCGAGCGTGCGGTGCACCGGCGGCAGCGGGTATTTCAGGCCGGTGGCGCAGTTGAACAGGACGGCGCGTTCCTCCTTGCCGACCCGGCCGTCGGCCAGAGCCTGTTTATAGGCGGCGTAGGTCGCGGCGCCTTCGGGGCAGAGCAGGAAGCCTTCCTCCCGCGCCACCTCGTTCAACGCGGCCTGAATGGCGTCGTCGGGCACGGCGATGGCGAAGCCGCCGCTCTCGCGCACGGCGCGCAGGATCAGGAAATCGCCGACCGCCTGCGGCACCCGGATGCCCGACGCGATGGTGTGGGCGTCCTCCCAGCGCGGGGCATGCTCCTCCCCCTGTTCCCAGGCGCGCACCATCGGCGCGCAGCCGGCGGCCTGGACCGCCACCATGCGCGGGCGCTTCGCGCCGATGAAGCCGATGGCCTCCAGCTCGGCGAAGGCCTTCCACATGCCGATCAGGCCGGTGCCGCCGCCAGTGGGATAGAAGATGACGTCCGGCACCTCCCAGCCCAGCTGCTCGGCAAGCTCCAGCCCCATCGTCTTCTTGCCCTCGATCCGGTAGGGCTCCTTCAAGGTGGAGACGTCGAACCAGCCGACCTTGGCCTTGCCCTCGCCGACGATCTTCCCGCAATCGTCGATCAGGCCGTTGACGCGGTAGACGGTGGCGCCTTGCAGTTCGATCTCCGACACGTTCACCTCCGGCGTGTCGGCCGGGCAGAAGATGGTGGTGCGGATGCCGGCGCGGGTGGCGTAGGCGGCCAGCGCCGCCCCGGCATTGCCGTTGGTCGGCATCGCCATGTGCTTGATGTTGAAGGCTTTCGCCATCGATACCGCCATCACCAGCCCGCGCGCCTTGAAAGAGCCGGTCGGCAGCCGTCCCTCGTCCTTCACCAGCAGCTCCGCCGCACCGAGCCGCTTCGCCAGCCGGGGCAGCGGCACCAGCGGGGTCACCGCCTCGCCCAGGCTGACGATGTCCTCGACCTTGCGGACGGGCAGAAGCTCGCGGTAGCGCCACAGATCCTGCGGGCGTTCGGACAGCGAGCTTTTGGTCAGCGTCTGCTTCACGCCGTTCAGGTCGTAGCGGACCAGCAGCGGCTTGCCGGCGCGCGACAGGTTGTGGACGGTGTCGGCCTCGTACCGCTCGCCGGTGTAGGCGCATTCCAGATGGGTGACGAAGGTCGGGCGCTCGACCGTCAGGTTGGAATCGAAGCGCACCGGGTTGATGTCTTGGAAAGCCATTTAGCGGACCATGCCCCATTTGCGGACCGTGTGGATCTCGATCCACCGGAAGACGACGTTTTCGACCAGCAGGCCGATCAGGATGACGGTGACGAGTCCGGCGAAGACCTTGTCGATGTAAAGCTCGTTGCGGTTCTGGAAGATGAACCAGCCGAGCCCGCCCTTGCCGGAGGACACGCCGAACACCAGTTCCGCCGCGATCAGCGTCCGCCAGGCGAAGGCCCAGCCGACCTTGAGGCCGGTGAGGATCGCCGGGAAAGCCGCCGGGATCAGCAGCGTGACGACATAGCGAAAGCTCCCCAGCCCGTAGTTCCGCCCGGCCATCCGTAGGGTTTCGGACACCGAGGTGAAGCCGGCATGGGTGTTCAGCGCCAGCGGCCACAGCACGGCATGGACCAGCACGAAGATCAGGCTGATCTCACCCAGTCCGAACCACAGCATGGCGATCGGCAGCAAGGCGATGGCCGGCAGCGGGTTGAACATCGAGGTCAGCGTCGACAGCAGGTCGTTACCGATGCGGGTGGAAACGGCGACCGTGGTCAGCAGCACGGCCAGCACCACCGCAACCGCATAACCCTTCAGCAACACCGCCAGCGAGGTCCAGGCCATCGACAGCAGAGTGTCGCGGCGGATGGCGTCCCACAGTGCCGCCGCGGTGTCGGTGAAGGTCGGGAACATCAGCGGGTTGTTCTGCCAGACCGCCGCCGCCTGCCACAACGCCGCGACCGCCGCCAGCACCAGCAGCCGGCGCAGCGCGGTGACGTTGCCGAGCCGCTCCCACGGGGACAGCGGGCGGGCGACGTCGCCGATGGGGCCGGTGGCGGTGACGGTGCGCTCATACTCCGGGCGCAGCGGCGGCTCGCGCCGGCCGCCGGGGGGAAGAGGGCGCGGGGAAAAGGACAGGTCGGTCATGCGTGGGCCCCCTTCACGCCGCCTTCGACATCCTCGGCGAACAGCATGGTGTGGATGCGGTTGGCAAGGCTCTGGAACTCCGCCCCGCCGACGGCGCCATGGTCGTAGCCGTCGCAGTTGACCTCCGCCTTCACCTGTCCCGGATGGGGCGACAGCACCAGGATGCGCGATCCGACGACCAGCGCCTCCTCGATGGAATGGGTAACGAACAGCACGGTGAAGCGCAAATCGTCCCACAGTTGCAGCAGCTCCTCCTGCATCTTGCGCCGGGTCAGCGCGTCGAGCGCCGCGAAGGGCTCGTCCATCAGCAGGATGTCCGGCTCCATCGCCATGGCGCGGGCGATGGCGACTCGCTGCTTCATGCCGCCCGACAGCATGTGCGGGTGGACGTCGGCGAACTTTGTCAGGTTCACCCGGGCGATGCAGTCGAGCACCTTTTCCTCCGCCTCCCGCCGCTTGGCCTTGCCGCTGGCCAGCAGGGGGAACATGACGTTCTCCTTGACCGTCTTCCAGGGCGGAAGCTGGTCGAATTCCTGAAAGACCATCATGCGGTCGGGGCCGGGCTTCGTCACCGTGCGACCGTTCAGGCGGATCGCCCCCTCCACCGGCTGGAGAAAGCCGCCGACCGCCTTCAGCAGGGAGGATTTGCCGCAGCCCGACGGTCCCAGCAGGACATAGCGTTCGGACTGGAACACCTGGAAATCGACGCGGTAGGTCGCGGTGACGAGGTGGCGGCGCGTCTTGTATTGCAGGGTGACGCCGGACACGTCGAGCAGCGGCCGTTCGGACAGGCCGTCGCTGTCGACGCTGTGCGGGTAGGTCAGCGCGTTCATCGCGTCAGCTCCCGGTGCCGTCATGCAGGTCGTCGAAGAAGTAATCCTTCCACGAGGCCGGCTTGTTCTTGATCGCGCCGACCTTGTGCATGAAATCGGCGAAGGCCTCCGTCCGGTTGGGCGTGACGGTGAAGCGGATGTCGGGGTCGTTCAGCAGGCGCAGGATGTAGGCCTTGTCCAGGCTGCCCTTGTTCTGCGCCAGATAGGCGTCCGCCGCCGCGTCATGGTTGGCGTTGATCAGATCCATCGCTTCCCGGAGCGCATCGAGGAAGGCCCGGTAGGTCTTCGGGTTCTCGTCGCGGAAGGACTGCTTGCTCCAGATCAGGTTGAAGCTGTGCGGGCCGCCCAGCACGTCGTAAGAACTGACGACCTTGTGGATCTTCGGGTCGTCCAACTGCTGGTACTGGAAGGGCGGGCTGGAGAGATGCGCGGTGATGCCGCCGCTGCCCGATAGCAGGGCCGCCGTGGCGTCGGGATGCGGCATCGACACGGTCAGCTTGTCGAGCGCATCGAATTTGCCGGCGCCAAGCTCCTTCTCCACCGCCATTTGCAGGACGCGGGCCTGAACCCCGACCTTCACCGCCGGCAGCGCGATCCTGTCGGCATCGGTGAAGTCCTTCAGCGTCTTGACCTTCGGATTGTTGGTGGTCAGGAACAGCGGCATGTCGTTCAGCGACGCGATGGCCTTGACGTTGGCGCTGCCCTTGGTGCGGTCCCAGATGGTCAGGAGCGGCCCGACCCCGGCGGACCCCAGATCGATGCTGCCGGACAGCAGCGCATCGTTCATCGCCGCGCCGCCGGACAGCTGGACCCAGTCCACCGTGACGTCGAGGCCAAGAGCCTTGCCGTGCTTCTCGATCAGCTGGTTGTGGCGCAGCACATGCAGCGGCAGATAGCCCAGGCCATACTGCTCGGCGATCCGGATGCGCCCTCCGGCGGCCGCGGGCGTCGCGATGGCCGACGTCACCAGCAGCCCCATCACCGATGCGGCGACCGCCGCTAAGGCACGGCGGTTGAGGCGTCCTGACTGTCGCATGGCGATGCTCCCATATGTCCATAAATCTACTAGAAAATATGGGAACATGATTCTGTTGCGCGGTCAACAGTGTAGAAACCTGTCGCGTTTCCACAGGAATAAACGCGGCATGAATGGATTTTCTAACGGAGTGTGGTGAGGACACTCAATCAGGGTCACGCCAATAAGGTGCTCGAAGCTCATTTCCGGACGCACAGCGGGATGTCGATGTAAACAATTTTAGCAAAATTCCCTTAATATCATTAAGGGAATATCATCTTAGGTAGAGAAGGCCGCCGCAACGGCAATTTATCTTGATTGCAACGCAACCACTTTGCTATTTGGTGGTATTAAAGTCTCACACGCTCGTAATAAGACGTTCCGTTCCGAGTAAGCGCGCGCAGATCGGGTGAGCGAACGGGAAATCTCTCCGGAGTTGTCCGTTCCCCATGGCGTGTCCGCGGATTCGGGCCGGCGCCGGTATCCAGATCAGGAAACGAGGCATGCCGCGTCTGGTTGAGGACAGCGTGACTCCGGACACCGGATTGTCATGCCTTATCTTCATGTTGCGCCTGATGGGCCATCCCGCCGATCCGGAGCAGATCCGTCACGATCATGCCGTTCGTGGCCGGGCGATGGAGACGCTGGACATCCTGCGCGCCGCAAAGCGCTTCGGCCTGAAGGCGCGATCCGTCACCACAAGCTGGGATCGGCTGGCCGCCACGCCGTTGCCGGCCATCGCCAAGCGCCGTGACGGGCGCTACTTCATCATCGCCAAGATCGACGGCGACCGGGTGCTGATCCAGGACCCGCTCGAATCGAAGCCGCTGGCCCTGCCGCGCGCGGTGGTCGAACCGGCCTGGGCGGGCGAACTGGTGCTGATGGCGCGCCGGGCCGGGCTGGATCTGGCGCAGGTCCGTTTCGGTATCGGCTGGTTCGTGCCGGCACTGCTGAAATACCGGCGGCTGTTTTCGGAAATCCTGCTCGCCTCCTTCATGCTGCAGGTGTTCGGGCTGA
The DNA here is from genome assembly GCF_049472615.1 of Azospirillum sp. 11R-A. Taxonomy (NCBI): domain Bacteria; kingdom Pseudomonadati; phylum Pseudomonadota; class Alphaproteobacteria; order Rhodospirillales; family Azospirillaceae; genus Azospirillum; species Azospirillum sp. 11R-A. The sequence goes on from NZ_JBCEBL010000004.1 coordinate 12,919, forward strand.
TCAGCCCGCTGTTCTTCCAGGTCGTCGTCGACAAGGTGCTGGCCCATCGCAGCCTGACCACGCTGGACATCCTGGTCGTCGGCCTCGTCGTGGTCTCGCTGTTCGAAACGGTGCTGGGCGGCCTGCGCAGCTATCTGTTCTCGCACACCACCAGCCGGGTCGACGTCACGCTGGGCGCCCGGCTGTTCGACCATCTGCTGGCGCTGCCGCTGCCCTATTTCCAGGCGCGCCGGGTCGGCGACAACGTGGCGCGGGTGCGCGAGCTGGACCGCATCCGCGATTTTCTGACCGGATCGGCCCTGACCCTGGTCATCGATCTGGTCTTCACGGTCGTCTTCCTGGCGGTGATGTGGTGGTACAGCCCGGCCCTGACCGGGATCGTGCTGGCGTCCCTGCCGGTCTATGCCGCGATCAGCCTTGCCGTCACCCCGGTCCTGCGGCGGCGGCTGGAGGCCAAATTCGCCCTGGGGGCGGAGAACCAGGCCTTTCTGGTCGAGAGCATCTCCGGCATCGAGACGCTGAAGGCGATGGCGGTGGAGCCGGAGATGCGCCGCCATTGGGAGGAGAGGCTGGCCGCCTATGTCGGCGCCGCCTTCCGCGCGTCCAGCCTGGGGGTGGTCGCCGGCCAGGGCGTCCAACTCGTGTCGAAGCTGACCATGGCGGCCCTGCTCTATGTCGGCGCGCAGGAGGTGATCGACGGCGCGCTCACCATCGGCGCGCTGGTGGCGGTGAACATGCTGGCTGGCCGCGTGTCGTCGCCGGTGCTGCGGCTGGCCCAGCTGTGGAACGATTTCCAGCAGGCCCGCGTCTCCGTCGAACGGCTGGCCGACATCCTCAACACCACGCCGGAGCCGGCGGCCAAGCCCGGCCGGCTGCCGTTGCCCGCGATCCGCGGCCGCATCCGCTTCGACCGGGTCGGTTTCCGCTATCGCCCCGATGCCTCGCCCACCTTGCAGGGCATCGATCTGACGGTGGAGGCGGGGGAGACGGTCGGCATCGTCGGCTCGTCGGGGTCGGGGAAAAGCACGCTGACCAAGCTGGTGCAGCGGCTCTATGTCCCGGAATCCGGCCGGGTGCTGATCGACGACGTGGATCTGTCGCTGGTGGACGTGGCGTGGCTGCGGCGGCAGATCGGCGTCGTCCTCCAGGAGAATGTGCTGTTCAACCGGTCGATCCGCGACAACATCGCGCTGGCCGATCCCGGCATGCCGATGGAGCGGATCGTCGAGGCGGCGCGGCTGGCCGGGGCGGACCGCTTCATCCTGGGCCTGCCGGAAGGCTACGACACGGTGATCGGTGAGCGCGGCTCCAGCCTGTCGGGCGGACAGCGCCAGCGCGTCGCCATCGCCCGCGCGCTCGCCACCGATCCACGCATCCTGATCTTCGACGAGGCGACCAGCGCGCTGGACGTCGAGAGCGAGGCGGCGATCCAGGCCAACATGCGCCGCATCTGCGACAACCGCACGGTGCTGATCGTCGCCCACCGGTTGTCCACCGTGCGCGGCTGCGACCGCATCGTCACGGTGGAGGAGGGGCGGATCGCCGAGCAGGGCACCCATGACGAGCTGATCCGGCTCGGCGGACGCTATGCGGCGCTGTGGCGGATGCAGGCGGGCGGACAGGCGGAGGTCGATCATGGCGTCGCCTGAGAGCGCAGCCGAAGCGGCGCCGGCTCCCGGCGCTCCGGCCGCATCGCCCCCACAGCCATCCTCAACGCCACTTCCAGCACCGCCGCGTCCTCGTCCGCGCCGCGGGCACGAGCTGGAATTCCTGCCGGCTGCGCTGGAGGCGATGGACACGCCGCCGTCGCCCTTCGCCAGGGCGGTGTCGCTGCTGATCGTCGCCTTCGCCGTCATCGCCGTCGCCTGGGCCTGGATCGGCCACATCGACATCACCGCCGTCACCCGCGGGCGCCTCATTCCCAGCGACCGCAACAAGCTGGTGCAGACGCTGGAGCCCGGCATCGTCCGCGCCATCCGCGTCACCGAGGGACAGCAGGTGGAGCAGGGCGCGGTCCTGCTGGAACTCGACCCCACCGACAGCGCCGCCGACGCCGGCCGCGCCGAATGGGAACTGGCGGTGGCGGAGACCGAGGCGTCCCGCCTGCGGGCCGCGTTGGCCGACCGGCGCAGCTTCGATCCGCCGCCGACCGCCGACGCCGCCCTGGTGGCGCTCCAGCGCTCGATCCTCGTCAACCAGCTGACCGCCCGCGACGCGGCGCTCGACGCCATCGGCAGCCAGGAGCGCCAGCGCCGGGCGGAAATCGCCGCCTTGGCTGCCGAGAAGGCCCGGCTGGGCGCCACCCTGCCGCTGATCCGGGAGCAGGTGCAGGCCAAGCGGAACCTGTCCCAGCGCGGCTACAGCCCGCGCTTCGACCTGCTGGAGCTGGAGAAGGAGCTTGCCGAGGTCGAATATGGCGCCGTGGCCGCGAAGAACCGCGAGGCCGAGGCCGAGGCGGCGCTGAAGGGGCTGGCGGACGAGAGGCGGCGGGTGACCGCGGAGTTCGACGGCAAGGCGATGGCCGATCTCGCCGATGCCGAAAAGCGTGCCGCCGCCTTGCGCCAGGAACTGACCAAGGCGGCACGGCGGCGGGAGCGGCAGCTTCTGACCGCGCCGGTCGGCGGCATGATCCAGCAGCTTGCCGTCCACACGGTCGGCGGCGTGGTCACGGCGGCGGAGCCGCTGATGGTGATCGTGCCGGCGAACCGCACCCTGATCGTCGAAGTGCAGGTGGAAAACAAGGACATTGGCTTCCTCCATCCCGGCATGCCGGCGGAAATCAAGGTCGATGCCTTCCCCTTCACCCGTTACGGGCTGCTTCCCGGCACGGTCCTGGCGGTTTCGCACGACGTGATCCTGCCCCCCGACGGGGCGGCGGCACGCACCGGAGCGGCCGAGCCGGCGGCCACGGCCGAGCGGGACGGCCCCAAATTCTCCGCCCGCATCGCGCTGGAGCGCACCGCCATCCGCGGCGAGACCGGCGAGGACATCGCGCTGGCCCCCGGCATGGCGGTGACGGCGGAGGTGAAGACCGGCCGCCGCCGCGTCCTCGACTACCTGCTCTCCCCGGTGCTCGCCCACGTCCACGAAGCGATGCGCGAGCGATAAGACAAAAGTCCTAAGTATCAGATCCTAAGCTCACACCCTTTCTCCCGATCCGACCCACCAGCCGCAAGGCCCGGAGCAACCGGGCCGACATTTCCGGAGGACAAGCCGATGACCAGCACCGTGACCACCGACAGCGACGATCTGCTGACCGGTGACTGGCGCGCCGACACGCTGAGCGGCGGTGCCGGCAACGACACCCTGATCGGAGGCGACGGCAACGATTGGCTGGATGGCGGCGCCGGCAACGACGTGATCTCCGGCGGGACCGGCAACGACCTGATTCGGGGTGGCGACGGTGCCGACAGCATCGATGGCGGGGAGAACGACGACAGCATCGACGGCGGCAGCGGCAACGACACCATCGTCGGCGGCGGCGGCCGTGACGTGGTGACTGCCGGCGACGGCGACGATCTGGTGACGGACGGCGCCGGGGTGTGGAGCGACGACCGCTTCGACGGCGGTGCCGGTAACGACACGCTGGAGGGGGGATACGGCAGCGACACCCTGATCGGCGGGGCGGGCAACGACCGGCTGACCGTCGGCGACGATTACAGCGGCGATTATCTCGACGGCGGCGACGGCGACGACACGCTGACCGGTGGGATGGGCGCCGACCGGCTGGCCGACGGCGCCGGGACCGACCTCGTCCGGGCCGGCGGCGGCGACGATCTGCTGGACCATGTCCTGTCGGATCAGGCGGGCAACGACACGCTGGATGGGGGTGCCGGCTATGACCGGCTGCGGGTGGCGCTGACCGCCGGTCAGGTGACCGCCGCCGTCGCGGCCGACCTCGTCCAACTGGCGGACTTCATCCGCCGCCATGGCGACGACGGCCAGAGCTTCACCGGTCAGGCGATCCGGCTTGTCGCCAACAACTGGAACGCGCTCGAGGTGACGGTGGACGGCCGGACGGTGGCGGTCGCCGATCTGGCCGGCATGGTCGTCGCGGCCCCCAACCGGGCCCCGGCCGCCGCCGATCAGGCGTTGAGCGGGACGGAGGATATGCCGGTCACCGGTTCGGTCGGCGCGGTCGATCCCGACGGCGACGCGTTGACCTATGGCGTCGGCGCCGGGCCGGGCCATGGCCGGCTGGTGCTGGAGGCCGACGGCCGCTTCACCTACCGGCCCGATGCCGACTACGCCGGCACCGACAGCTTCCGCATCGATGTGGCCGACGGCCGGGGCGGGGTAACCAGCCAGACGGTCACCGTCACGCTGGCCGGCGTCAACGACGCTCCGTCCGGCGTGATGCTCGACGGGGTCGCCGTTGCCGAGCATGCATCGGCCGGAACCGTCGTCGGCACCGCCCACGGCAGCGACCCCGATGGAGACACGCTGACCTACAGCCTGACCGACGATGCCGGCGGGCGCTTCGCGATCGATGTGGCGACCGGGGTGTTGTCCGTCGCCGCCGGGGCAGAGTTCGATTATGCACAGGCTCCCGCCCATGCGGTAACCGTCCGCGTCACCGATGCCGGGGGGCTCAGCACCGATCGCGTCTTCCACATCGGCGTCACCGCGGTCCGGAACGACGGTGCCGCCGACATCGACGGGCTGTCCCCGGCCGACGAGCAAGCGTTTGAGGCCGGCGAGGCGCAGGTCGGCGGCAACGACGCGCTGACGGGCGACTGGCGGGCGGAGACGCTCGATGGCGGTGCCGGGAACGACACGCTGGGCAGCGGCGGTGGCGGCGGCACGCTGCTGGGCGGGGCCGGCGATGACCTGCTGAACGGCGATTGGGGCGAAGACAGCCTGCGCGGCGGATCGGGTGCCGACACGCTGCGCGGCGGATCGCAGAGCGACCGGCTGTTCGGCGGCTCCGGGAACGATCTGCTGGACGGCGGCAGCGAGGACGACACGCTGGACGGCGGGACCGGCAACGACAGCCTGGACGGCGGCAGCGGCGCCGACCTGCTTTATGGCGGCATGGGCGACGATCTGCTGGATGGCGGCACCGACGCCAACCGGCTCTATGGCGGCAGCGGCAACGACACGCTGCTGGGCGGCGACGTGAGCGACACGCTCGACGGCGGCAGCGGCGACGACGTCATCAGCGGCGGCACCGGGGCCGACGTCATCAGCGGCGGCGCCGGCAACGACAGCATCGACGGCGGCGAAAACGACGACAGCATAGAGGGCGGCAGCGGCAACGACACCATCATTGGCGGCGGTGGCCGCGACATCGTGCTGGCCGGCGACGGCGACGATCTGGTCAGCGACGGCGACGGCGTGTGGAGCGACGACCGCTTCGACGGCGGGGCGGGCAACGACACTCTGGACGGCGGCCTCGGCAGCGACACGCTGATCGGCGGGGCCGGCAACGACCGGCTGGCGGTGGGCGCCGACTATACCGGCGATTACCTGGATGGCGGCGACGGTGACGATACGCTGGTCGGCGGGCTGGGCGCCGACACCCTGCTGGGCGGCGCCGGCAATGACGTGCTGAAGGGGGGCGGCGGCAACGATGTCCTCGACGGCGGCGACGGCATCGACATCGCCGATTACTCTGCCGCGACCGGCGCGATCTCCATCGATCTTGCGACCGGCGAGGTGCACCACGGCGGCTGGATGGCCGACCGCGTGTCGGGCATCGAGACCATTCTGGCCGGTGGCGGTGCCGACACGCTGGCCGGCGACGGCGGCGACAACAGCCTGTCCGGCGGGGCCGGCGACGACAGCCTGTCGGGTGGAGCGGGGGACGATTTGCTGGACGGCGGCAGCGGTGCCGACCGGCTCGACGGCGGGGACGGCATCGACACCGCCACCTATGCGGCGTCCGGGGCGGGCGTGACCGTCGATCTGGCGGCCGGCACGGGTGCCGGCGGCGATGCCGAGGGCGACCGGTTGACCGGCATCGAGACTGTCGTCGGTTCCGCCCATGACGACCGGTTGACCGGTGACGCTGCCGCCAACCGCCTGGAGGGCGGCGACGGTGACGATCTGCTGGCCGGGGCCGGCGGCGCCGACACGCTGATCGGCGGCGAGGGGACCGACACTGCCGACTATTCCACGTCCGAAGCCGGCGTGACGGTCGATCTCGCGGCCGGCATCGGCCTGGGTGGCGATGCCGAAGGCGATGTCCTGTCGGGCGTCGAGAATCTCACCGGCTCGGCCCGGGACGACCGGCTGACCGGCGACGGCGGGGCGAATGTGCTGGATGGCGGGGTCGGGGACGACACGCTGGCGGGTGCCGGCGGCGACGACAGCCTGATCGGCGGCGACGGCATCGACACCGCCGATTACTCGGCTTCGGCCGCCGGGGTGTCCGTCGATCTGGCGGCGGGCACGGCGGCCGGTGGCGATGCCGAAGGCGACGTTCTGTCGGACATCGAGAACCTGACCGGCTCGGATCACGACGATCTGCTGGTGGGCGATGCCAACGGCAACCTGCTCGACGGCCGCGGCGGCAACGACACGCTGATCGGGCTCGGCGGCGCCGACACGCTGATCGGCGGCGATGGCGTCGACCTTGCCGACTATTCGGCATCGGCCGACGGCGTGACCGTCGATCTGTCCAGCGGCACCGGCATTGGCGGCGACGCGGACGGCGACCGGCTGTCCGGCATCGAGAATCTGACCGGCAGCGCCTTCGGCGACCGGCTGACCGGCGATGCCGGCGCCAATCGCCTCGACGGCGCCGGCGGCAACGACACGCTGATCGGGCTTGGCGGCGCCGACACACTGATCGGCGGCGATGGCATCGACCTTGCCGACTATTCGGCCTCCGATGCGGGCGTGGCGGTGGATCTGTCGAGCGGTGTCGGGCTTGGCGGCGATGCCGAGGGCGACGTGCTGTCCGGGATCGAGAACCTGACCGGTTCCGGCCATGACGACAGGCTGACCGGCGACGGCGGCGCGAACCTGCTCGACGGCGGAACGGGCGACGATCTGCTGGCCGGTGGCGCCGGTGCCGACACGCTGCTCGGCGGCGAGGGGACGGACACCGCCGACTATGCCGCGTCGGCCGGCGGTGTCGCCGTCGATCTGGCGGCGGGGACAGGTGCTGGCGGCGATGCAGAAGGCGACCTGCTGTCCGGCATCGAGAATGTCATCGGCTCGGCCGGCGCCGACCGGTTGACCGGCGATGCCGGCGCCAACCGGCTGGATGGCGGTGCCGGGGACGACTGGCTGTCCGGCGGTGCGGGAGCCGATACGCTGACCGGCGGCGATGGCATCGACAGCGCCGATTATGCGGCCTCCGCGGATGGCGTCGCGGTGACCCTGACCGGCGGCAGCGGTTCGGGTGGCGATGCCGAGGGCGACGTGCTGTCCGGCATCGAGAACCTGTCCGGCTCCGACCATGACGACCGGCTGACCGGCGATGCGACCGCCAACCGGCTCGATGGGCGTGGCGGCAACGACACGCTCGTCGGGCTGGGCGGCGCGGATACGCTGATCGGCGGCGACGGCATCGACACCGCGGAGTATCTGGCATCCGCCACCGCGGTGAGCGTCAGTCTGGCGAGCGGCACCGGCAGCGGCGGCGACGCCCAGGGCGACCGGCTGAGCGGGATCGAAAACCTGACCGGCTCCGCCTTCGGCGACCGGCTGACCGGCGACGGCGGAGCCAACGTCCTGGATGGTGCCGGCGGCAACGACACGCTGGTGGGAGGGGCCGGGTCCGACACGCTGATCGGCGGGGCCGGCAGCGACACCGCCGACTATTCGGCGTCCGGCGCGGCGGTGACGGTCGATCTGTCGGCGGGCACCGGGCTCGGCGGCACGGCGGAGGGGGATGTGCTGATTGGGGTCGAGAACCTGTTCGGATCGACCCGTGCCGACCTGCTGACCGGCGATGCGCAGGACAACATTCTGCGCGGCGGCGCCGGTGCCGACACGCTGATCGGCGGCGCCGGATCGGACACCGCCGACTACACCGGCTCGGCCGTCGGGGTGACGGTCAGCCTTGCCGATGGAACGGCAACCGGTGGCGACGCCACCGGCGACGTGCTGTCGGGGATCGAGAATTTGACCGGTTCCGCCGCCGCCGACCAACTGACCGGCGATGCCGGGGCCAACCGCCTGCGCGGCGGCAGCGGCAACGACACGCTGATCGGCGGGATCGGCGCCGACAGCCTGAGCGGCGGCGCGGGGATCGACACCGCCGACTATTCGGCGTCGGATGCCGCGGTGTCGGTCAATCTCGCCACCGGCATCGGTCGCGGCGGCCATGCCGAAGGCGACCGGCTCGACGGTGTGGAGAACCTGATCGGCACCGGCGGTGCCGACAGCCTGACCGGCGACGCCGCCGCCAACTATCTGGACGGCCGCGGCGGTGCGGACAGCCTGTCCGGCGGGGCGGGTGACGACACGCTGCGGGTGCTTGACGACGGCTTCGCCAGCATCGACGGCGGCAGCGGCTTCGACACCCTGCGCTTCGAGGGCGAGCGGCTGGTGGTCACCGGCGCCGATGCCGGCGGGGTCCATGGCGTCGAGATGATCGACCTCGGCCATCCGGGCCGCCAGACCCTGATCCTGAACGAGCAGGGCATCGTCGCCGACACCGGCGGGGCGCCGCTCTACGTCACCGGCGACCGCAACGATCTGGTGACCTTCAAGGAGTCCGGCTGGCGCCGCGGCGGCAGCCAGACCGTCGGTTCCGTGCTGTACAACCTGTACAGCCGCGGTCCGACCACGGTCTATGTGCAGGACGGCGTACGGATGTTCGGCGACCTCGTGGTCACCGGCACCGCGGGGGACGACGTCCTGACCGCGCCGTCGGGCGCCGGCCATGTGGTGGTGTTCGGCGAAGGCGGCAACGACACGGTGCGGCTCGGTTCCGGCTTCCGGCATGAGATCGCGCATCTTGTGCGGATCGACGACGACCTGCACGTCCTGTTCGACGCGCAGGGCGGCCCGGCCGGGGAGGATGGCTATGCCCGCGACCGCATCACCATCATGGGCCATTTCGCCCCGAACGGTGCCGCCGGGGCGGGGGACGGCAGCGTCCGTCAGATACAGTTCGCCGACGGCGTGGTCTGGCCGGTGTGGGGCGACGACCTGCTGCTGGGCAGCACCGGCGACGACACCATCGCCCTTGAGCCCGGCTTCGCCAGCCACAGCCTGCATGCCGATGCCGGTGTGAACGTCATCCGCTTCGGCGCCGACGTGAGCGCCGACGATCTGCGCCTGTCGCGCAAGGGCGACGACCTGGAGATCCGCATCGCCGGCACCGACCGCTCGATCCTGCTCTTCAACCATTTCTCGGCCGAGGCGCTGGCCGGCGCCGGCAACGGCGGGGTGGAGGCCATCGAACTGGCCGACGGCAGCCGCTGGCGCGTGCGCGGCAACGACATCCGCATCGGCAGCAGCGGCGACGACCGCATGGTCTTCGGGCTCGATGGCGGGCAGACGATTCTCTACGGCAGCGCCGGTGCCGACACCATCGCCTTCGCGTCGAACATCGACCCCGACCGCATGCGGCTGACCCGCGAGGGCGACGACCTGCGCATCTCCTATGACGGCAGCGGCGCGTCCTGGCTGATCAAGCAGCAGTTCGACGGCAATGCCGACGGCTATCGGACCATCCGCTTCGGCGACGGCACCGAATGGTCCATCGACAACACCCGCCTGATCGTCGGCACAGCCGCCGACGAGCGGGTGGAGGTGGCGGCGGGCCTGGGTGAGCGTGTGCTCGCGACCGGCGGCGGCCACGACGGGCTGGTGCTGGGGGCCGGCATCCTTCCGTCGCAGGTGGCGCTGCGCCGGGACGGCGACAAGCTGGTCATCCAGATCGGCAATGCCGACGACCGGGTGGTGCTGCTGAACCACTTCAACGACGCGGGCGCCGGCAACGGCGTGCTGCGCAGCCTGACCTTCGCCGACGGGACGGTGTGGCCGCTGGACGGCGGGGCCGGATTCCGCATGGGCGGCGACACCGCCGACGTGTTCGCCTTCAAGCCGGGCGACGGGGCCGTCACGCTGTTCGCCGGCAAGGGCATCGACACGCTGAACGTCGCATCCACCATCGGCGCCGACAGGCTGGGCTTCACCCGCCAGGGCGACGATCTGGTCATTTCGGTGAAGGGTTCGACGGACAAGGTCACCGTGCTGAACCATTTCGCCAGCGGCTGGGGGGCGTCGCTGCTTGAGAATGTCTATGCCGGCGGGCGCTTCTGGAACCTGTCCGATCCCGCCCTGCTGATCGGGGGAGCCGGCGACGACAGCTACACCCTGACGGTCGGCGGCGGCGCCAAATCGATCCTGCCCGGCGGCGGCAACGACCAGATCGTCATCGGTCCCGGCATCGACAAGGCGAGCGTGACCATGCAGCGGGTGGGCGACGATCTGGTGATCGGCCTGCGCACGCTACCCGACAAGCTGACCGTGCTGAACCACTTCTCCGGCGGGGCGAGCGGCGGCGTGCACACGCTGCGCTTCATCGACGGCGACACGTGGAACATCTGGGGCGCCAGCATCATGGTCGGCACCAGCGCCACCGACACCTTCACCGCCGCACCGGGCATCGGCCATGTGTCGCTTTATCCCGGTGGCGGCAGCGATCGCCTGCGGCTGGGGACCGGCTTTGACAGCCTGGACACGCTGGTGCGCCGGGTCGGCGACGACCTTGAGATCGTCATGCGCGACGGCAGCGACACGGTCAAGGTGCTGAACCACTTCCTGAACAACGAGGCGCGCGACATCGCCTTCGCCGACGGCAAGATCTGGACGGTCGGCGGCCCCGGCGCCCGCATCGGAACGGACGGCGCCGACCGGTTCCTGCTGTCGCCAGGCTCCGGCGCCGTCGTCGTCTATGGCGGCGGCGGTCAGGGCGGTGGCGACCGCATCGAGGTGGCGCCCGGCATCGACCCGTCCACCGTCCGCCTGACCCGTGTCGGCAACGATCTGCGCGTCACCGCCGGTGCCGACAGCATGACCATCGTCAACCAGTTTGCCACCGGCGGCGTGGTGGCGATCCCCGAAATTGTCTTCTCCAACGGCGTCGTGTGGCCGATCATCGGCACCAACATCTTCATCAGCGGCGGCGGAGCGGAGACGATTCCCGCCGGTCCGATGTACATCTATCCCGGCGCGTCCGGCCAGCATCTGGCCATCGACGCCGATCCGGGCAAGACCCGCATCGTGCGCGTCGGCAACGACCTGCACCTGACCATCGTCGGCCAGCCGAACGAGATGATCATCGTCAACCACTTCGCCATGAACGGCATCGGCGATCTGGTCTTCAACAACGGCACCACCTGGAACATCCAGGGCGGCAAGGTGCTGATCGGCGGCACCGGCCACGACCAGTTCGTGATCCAGCGCGGGATGGGCGACGTGATCGTCTATCCCGACAGCGCCGGCGACGACAGCCTGCGCTTCGTCGACACGGTGGACGGGTCCAAGATCCGGGTGGCGCGCATCGGCGACAATCTGCGCATCACCATCGACGGCACGGCGGATGCGCTGACCATCGTCAACCATTTCGCCGGCACGCCGATGGACTCGCTGACGCGCCCCGACGGTTCGGTGCTGCCGCTGACCGGCGACAATCTGCTGATCGGCGGCCAGGGCGGAACGGTCTTCCTGGTCGGTCCGGACAGCGGGTCGAAGACCATCTATGCCGAAGGCGGCGACCGCGTGGTGTTCGAGGACATCGACAGCACGGAGGTGCGGCTGATCCGCACCGGGTCCGACCTGCAGGTCTTCATCGACCGCACGCAGCAGGTGGTGACCGTCCTCAACTATTTCGGCGGCGTCGGCCAGCTGGACTTTTCCGACGGGCGGGTGTTCGACCTCAACTCGCCCTACACGCTGATCGGCGGCGGGGGCGGCGACCGCTTCACCATCGGCAAGACCGGTCCGGCCATCCAGTTCATCCATGCCGGGGGCGGCGGCAGCCAGATCGTCTTCGGGCCGGACGTTTCCCCCGGCGACGTGACTCTGCGGCAGGACGGCGTCGATCTGGTGGTCGCCTTCATCGGCAGCGGACGCGTCGTGCGCGTCGTCAATCACTTCACCGCGCCCACCGATGGGCTGGCACGCGGGTTGGACGCCATCACCTTCTCCGGCGGGCTGACGCTCAACCTCCAGGGCGACAGCGTGATGTTCGGCGAGCAGGGAACCGACGACTTCACCATCCTGCCCGGCCAGGGCCAGCGCTACCTCTTCCCCGGCGGCGGCAGCGACCGGCTGTATTTCGGTCCCGGCATCGACCCGGCGCTGGTGCGGATGGAGCGCGACGGCGTCAACCTGCACATCTTCACCGACGACGGCAGCGTCGACCTGACGGTGGTCAACCATTTCGGCCCCACCGGGCTGGCGGGCAGCGGGTCCGGCCTGTCCACCGTCCGTTACGACGACGGCCAGAGCTGGGCGGTTGCCGGCAACGGCATCCTGATCGGCAGCCGCGGCAACAACAGCTTCAGCGTCGGTTCCGGCAGCGGCCCGGTGACGATCCATCCGGCGGGCGGCGACAACCGGCTGGTCTTCGGCGCCGGCATCCCGCCGGCCAACCTGCGCCTGGTGCGCGAGCATGACGATCTGCGCATCGTCTCGGCCGACGGCACGATCAACGTGCTGGTGGTCAACCATTTCCTGAACCAGCTCGATGAGATCAACTTCGCGGCCGGGGTTCCGTGGGTGCTGGGGGCCGGCAACGTCTTCATCGGCGGCGACGGCCCGTCGGTCTTCCGCTTCGGCAGCATCGACACCGACCTGATCGTCTTCCCCGGCAGCGGCGACACGGTGGGCCTGCCCGACGGGCTGGACTGGAAGGACGTCGTGCTGACGCGGTCCGGCGGCGACCTGATCGTGCAGGTCCGTGCCACCGGCCGGCAGATCCGCATCGTCAACCATTTCTCGGCCAGCGACGGCACCAGCGGGCTGGCCGGGCTGATCTTCTCGGACGGCACCACCATGCCGCTGGGCGAACTGGCGATGCTGGGCGGCACCGGCGGCGACCTGCTGACCGGGGCGGCGACCGACGACCTGCTGCTGGGCCAGGACGGCGATGACCGGCTGAGCGGCGGCGGCGGCAACGACACGCTGATCGGCGGCATCGGCAACGACACGCTGGATGGCGGGGCCGGCAACGACGTCTATGTCTACCGCATCGGCGACGGGCGCGATTACATCCTGGACAGCGCCGGGTTCGACCGCATCGAATTCGGTCCCGGCATCGGCCGCGGCGATCTCTATTTCGCGCGGTTCGGCAACGACCTCTACATCCGCTTCCGCGGGCGGCCGACCGACGAGATCGTGGTGACCGGACGCTTCAACGGGGCTGGCGACGGCACCTCCTACGTGGAGCGGCTGGCCTTCGCCGACGGCACCAGCTTCGACCTGACCCGCACCGACATCGCGCTGGAGACGGTGGCGACCGCGGCCGCGGAGTATCTCCAGGGCTACACTGTCGGCGACCGGATCGAGGGGACCGCCGGCAACGACACGATCCTCGGCTATGCCGGCAACGACACGCTGATCGGCGGCACCGGATCGGATTCCATCGATGGCGGTACGGGCGACGATCTGATCGACGGCCGCGACGACCCCGGCACCGACGGCGCGAGCGATGTGATCCAGGGCCGCGACGGCAACGACACCGTCCTGGGCGGCGGCGGTTCCGACATAATTTTCGGCGGCACCGGCGACGACAGCCTGTCGGGCGGCGGCGGCAATGACAGCATCGACGGCGAGGACGGTGATGACACCATCGACGGCGGGACCGGTGCCGACTCCATCCGTGGTGGCGGCGGCAACGACGTTTACGTCTACCGGATCGGCGACGGGCGAGACACCATCATCGATGCTGCCGGGCTCGACCGCATCGAGTTCGGTCCCGGCATCGGCCGCGGCGATCTCTATTTTGCCCGTTTCGGCAACGACCTCCACATCCGCTTCCGCGGGCGGTCCACCGACGAGATCGTTGTCACCGGCCGCTTCAACGGGGCAGGCGATGGCGCGTCCTTCGTGGAGCGGCTGGCCTTCGCCGACGGCACCGGTTTCGACCTGACCCGCACCGACATCGCGCTGGAGACCGATGCGACCAATGCCAGCGAGTATTTGCAAGGCTACAATGTCGGCGACTGGATCAACAGTCGGGGCGGCGACGACACCATCTTCGGCTACGGCGGCGACGATACGCTGATTGGCGATACCGGCTGGGAGGTGATGTATGGCGGCGACGGCAACGACCTGATCGATAGCCGCGGCGATTCCGGTACCGATGGCCGTTTCGACCGCTCCTACGGCGAGGCCGGCAACGACACCATCCTCGGCGGCGGTGGCTCCGACGCCCTGTCTGGTGGAACCGGCGACGACAGCATCGAGGGCGGCGGCGGCAACGACAGCATCTATGGCGATGAGGGAACCGATACCCTGTCCGGCGGCGACGGCGCTGACTTCCTTTCGGGGGGCGACGGCAATGACGGCCTGTCCGGCGGGGCGGGGGCCGACACGCTGGACGGCGGGGCCGGCAACGACCTGCTGGAGGGTGGCGACGGCGACGACAGCCTGCTGGCTGGCGATGGCGACGACACGCTGATTGGCGGCGGCGGCACCGACAGGCTGTTCACCGGAGCCGGCGACGACACGATCCGCTTCGACGGCGGGCGCGAGACCATCACCAACGAAGCCGGCGCCGACACGCTGGAGATCGGTGGCGGGCTGACGCGGGCCCACATGTATTACGCCCGCTTCGGCAACGACCTGTATCTGCGTTTCCGCAACAGAAGCGACGAGGTGGTGCTGACCGGACGCTTCGACAAGGCCGGCGACGGCGCGAGCTATGTCCAGACCGTGCTGTTCGCCAATGGCGACCGCGCCGACCTGTCCGATCCCGCGCTGGTGCTGGAAACGGTGGCGAACGAGTTCAACGAGACGCTGGAAGGCTATAACGCCAACGACACCATCAGCGGCCTTGGTGGCACCGACACCATCCTCGGCTATGGCGGCGACGATCTGCTCGATGGCGGGGCCGGCAACGACGTTCTGCTCGGCGGCACCGGCAACGACCGGCTGCTCGGCGGTGCCGGGGCCGACCGGCTCGAAGGTGGCGACGGTGACGACACGCTGGAGGGCGGCGACGATGCCGATCTCCATTATGGCGGTGCGGGCAACGACCTGATCGTTGGCGGGGCCGGGACCGACTACATGGAAGGCGGCGAGGGCGACGACCACCTGTCCGGCGACGCCGGCAACGACACGCTGTACGGCGATGCCGGCAACGACAGCCTCCAGGGTGGCGACGGCGACGACTTCCTTTCGGGCGGCGACGGCGCCGACACGCTGGAAGGCGGGACGGGAACCAACACCATCCTGACCGGCCTGGGCGACGACGTGATCCGCCATGCCGACGGCCGGGACACCATCACCAACGAGGGCGGCAACGACGTCCTGGAAATCCGCAGCGGCCTGCGGCGGGAGGACCTGTATTACGCCCGCTTCGGCAATGACCTTTATCTGCGCTTCCGCGGCGCGGCCGACGAGATCGTGCTGAAGAACCGCTTCAACGGTGCCGGGGATGGGGCGAGCTATGTCCAGACGCTGCTGTTCGCCGACGGGCAGCGGGCGGACCTGACCGACCCGACGCTGACGCTGGAGACGCTGGCGACCGCCGGTTCCGAAAAGCTGGAGGGTTACAATGTCGGCGACCTGATCCAGGGCGTCGGCGGCAACGACACGATCTATGGCTATGGCGGGAACGACACGCTGGAGGGTGGAGCCGGCAACGACCAGCTCTATGGCGGGTCGGGTGACGACACGCTGATCGGCGGGGCCGGTGACGACCGGCTGAACGGCGACGATGGCGACGACCTGCTGCAAGGCGGTGATGGCAACGACAGTCTGACCGGCGGGGCCGGCGCTGACACCTTGATCGGCGGCGCCGGAGCCGACCAGATCTATGGCGGCGACGGCAACGACCTGATCGACAACCGGGACGATATCGGCAGCGGGGCGTCGCTGAACGTCGCCTATGGCGAGGCGGGCAACGACACCATCCTCGGCGGCGACGCGGCCGAGACCTTCTCCGGCGGCGATGGCAACGACCGGCTGGAGGGCAACGCCGGCAACGATTGGCTGGAGGGCAATGCTGGCAACGACAGCCTGTCGGGCGGTACTGGTGACGACAGCATCCAGGGCGGCGACGGCGCCGACACGCTGGAAGGCGGGGCGGGGGTCAACACCATCCTGACCGGCCTGGGCGACGACGTGATCCGCCATGCCGGCGGCCGGGACACCATCACCAACGAGGGCGGCAGCGACGTCTTGGAAATCCGCAGCGGCCTGCGGCGGGAGGATGTGTATTACGCCCGCTTCGGCAACGACCTCTATCTGCGCTTCCGCGGTGCGGCCGACGAGATCGTGCTGAAGAACCGCTTCAACGGCGCGGGCGACGGGGCGAGTTATGTCCAGACCCTACTGTTCGCCGACGGGCAACGGGCGGACCTGACCGACCCGACGCTGACGCTGGAGACGCTGGCGACCGCCGGTTCCGAAAAGCTGGAGGGTTACAATGTCGGCGACCTGATCCAGGGCGTCGAGGGCAACGACAGCATCTACGGCTATGGCGGGAACGACACGCTGGATGGCGGGACCGGCAACGACCAGCTCTATGGCGGGTCGGGCGACGATACGCTGAGCGGCGGGGCCGGTGCCGACCGGCTGGAAGGCGGCGACGGCCTCGATACACTGGATGGCGGGGAGGGGGACGACACGCTCTATGGCGACGCCGGTGACGACACGCTGATCGGTGGGGCCGGCAACAACACGCTTTACGGCGGAACCGGGAACAACGTCATCCGCTTCGATGGCGGTCAGGACATCGTCTACAACACCGGCGGCACCGATGTCATCGAACT
The DNA here is from genome assembly GCF_049472615.1 of Azospirillum sp. 11R-A. Classification (NCBI taxonomy): domain Bacteria; kingdom Pseudomonadati; phylum Pseudomonadota; class Alphaproteobacteria; order Rhodospirillales; family Azospirillaceae; genus Azospirillum; species Azospirillum sp. 11R-A. The sequence goes on from NZ_JBCEBL010000004.1 coordinate 29,829, forward strand.
GGATGCGTCCTTCGACAAGACTGCGCTTTATTTCTCCCGCTTCGGCAACGATCTCTATGTGCGCTTCACCGGCCGCACCGACCAGATCGTCGTCAAGGACCGCTTCAACGGTGCCGCCGACGGTGCCGCCTATGCCCAGACCCTGCGCTTCGCCGACGGATCGCTGGAGGATCTGACCCGCCAGGATCTGGCGATCCAGACGACCGGCGGCGCTGGAAGCGAGAAGCTGGAGGGCTACAATGTCGGCGACAGCATCGACGGACAGGCCGGCAACGACACCATTTACGGCTATGGCGGCAACGACACGCTGACAGGCGGTGCCGACAACGACGATCTGCGCGGCGGTGCCGGTGCGGATCGTCTCGATGGCGGAACCGGCAACGACTTTGCCTACGGCGGTTCCGGTGACGATACGGTTGCTGGCGGGGACGGCGAGGACCGGCTGTGGGGCGATGCGGTGTCGACCACGGGCAATGAAGCGATCACCATCCGTATCCGCGCGCAGACATATGGGTTGCTGAGTTCCGTGCTGAGGGTGTGGTTGGATAATTCCGTGGTGGCTGAGACAACGGTCACGGCGGTCGGCGTCTATAATCACATCGATTACGGCCAATGGCAGGATGTCGTGTTCACGGTTCGCGACCGTGATTCAGCGTCCTCCCTGCGCCTGGAGACGGTTGCCACCTTCCCGTACAGCGGCACCACCTTCATCGGGCTTTGGTTCGCCGGCGCGGAGATCAACGGAACACCGGTTCCGAGCGTTCCCGGCGCGCAGATCAAGTTCGGCCAGTCGGCATCCTTTGGCGTTTCGACGGTTCTGCCTGCTTACTCCGCCGATGAACCCACCGGCGACGACAGCCTGACCGGCGGTGCGGGCAACGACGCATTGGGCGGCGGCCAAGGCGATGACAGGCTGTCGGGAGACAGCGGCAACGACACCATCCTCGGCGGTGCGGGCAACGACACCATCCTGGGCGGTTCCGGTTCCGACGAGATGCACGGCGGTGCCGGCGACGACCTGATCGACAATCGTGACGATCCGAGCGCCGGCGGCATCAATGACGCATCCTATGGCGGCAGCGGCAACGACACCGTCTATGGCGGCGGCGGGGTCGACGTGGCCTATGGCGGGGCGGGGGACGACCTGATCGACGGTGGCGGCGGCACCGACTATCTCTATGGCGAGGACGGCGCCGATTCCATTTTCGGTGGCGCCGGTGCCGATTACCTCTACGGTCAGGCGGGCAACGATACGCTGGACGGCGGGGCCGGCAACGACACCATCGACGGCGGGGCCGGCGACGACGTGATCCGCTTCACCTCCGGTGACGGTGTGGACAGCATCACCGGCGGCGGCGGCAACGATGTGCTGCTGCTGGGTGCGGGGCTGAGCCGGGAGCGGATGTACCTCTCGCGCATCGGCACCGACCTGCATCTGAACTTCCGGGATACCGGCGACCGCATCGTCCTGGCCGGCCGGTTCAGCGGCGAGGGCGACGGTGCGAATTTCGTGCAGACCGTGACGTTCGCCGATGGAAGCACCGTCCACCTGTCCGCCCAGACCATCGTGATGGAAACCTATGGGCAGTCGACCGCGGAAACCATTTACGGCTACAGGGCCAACGACACCATCGACGGTGCCGGCGGCAACGACACCCTGTACGGCTACGCCGGCGACGACATGCTGATCGGCGGGGACGGCAACGATGCGCTGTATGGCGGAACGGGGGCCGATCGGCTGGACGGCGGCGCCGGTGCCGATTCCCTGGAAGGCGGGGAGGGCGACGACAGCCTGTCCGGTGGCGCCGACAACGACACCCTGAATGGCGGTGCCGGCAACGACACTCTGAATGGCGGAACAGGTGCCAACACCATCGACGGCGGTGCCGGCAATGACAGCATCGTCTACGAAGGCGGTGCCGACACCGTGACCGGCGGCGGCGGCACTGACGAGCTGGTCTTCGGCGAAGGCTACGACCAGGCCGGCCTGCGGCTGGAGCGGTTCGGCAAGGATCTCCATCTGGTCTTCGACGATCTCGGCAAGCGGATCGTCGTCGCCAACCGCTTCAACGGCAATGGCGAGGGGGCGAACTATGTGCAGACCCTGCGCTTCGCCGATGGCGGAACGGTGGATCTGTCCAGAACCGACCTGTTCATCGCCACGCGCGACAGCGACGTTGGGCATGTGCTGGAAGGCTACAATGCCGGCGATGTGATCCGTGGCAACGGCGGCACCGACGCGATCTATGGCTATGGCGGCAACGACACGCTGTATGGCGGCACCGGCGCCGATGCCCTTTACGGCGGCGATGGCGACGATCTGATCGACAGCCGGGACGACACGGCCAGCGGCGACAGCGCTTATGGCGAGGCGGGCAACGACACGCTGTATGGCGGCGCCGCCAACGATGCGCTCTATGGCGGCGACGGCAACGACCTGATCGAGGGGAATGCCGGGAACGACTTCATCCGGGGCGATGCCGGCAGGGACAGCCTGCATGGCGGGGCCGGGGTCGACACCGTGTATGGCGGCGCCGACAACGACACCCTGTATGGCGACGACGGCAACGATCTCCTGTATGGCGACGCCGGAGAGGACAGCCTGCTGGGCGGTTCGGGGTCCGACACGCTGTATGGCGGTGCCAGTGCCGACATCCTGTCGGGCGGGGACGATGCCGATTCACTCTACGGCGAGGACGGCAACGACACGCTGGCCGGCGGTGCCGGTGCCAATTGGATCGTCACCGGGGCTGGCGACGACCTCGTGCTTTACCAGGGCGGCGCCGACACGGTGACCGGCGGCGGCGGCAACGACACGCTGTCCTTCGGTGAAGGCTACAGCAGCGACGATCTGGGGTTCGAGCGTTACGGCAACGACCTGCATGTCCGCTTCAACGGCAAGACCAACCGGATCGTCGTCGCCAACCGGTTCAGCGGTGCCGGCAACGGTGCCAATTACCTGCAAACCCTGCTGTTTGCCGACGGAAGGACCGTCGATCTGAGCAATCCGGGCCTCATCATCGACACCTGGGACGATGCCGCGGCCCGCACGCTGGAAGGCTATGCCGCTTCGGACACCATCCATGGCGGTGGCGGCAGCGATACCATTTATGGCTATGGCGGCGACGACAGCCTGTATGGCGGGGCGGGAAGCGATCAGGTATTCGGCGGCGCCGGCAACGATCTGCTCGACAACAGCGATGACATGAGCGGAAACGACACGCTTTCCGGCGACGACGGTGACGACACCCTGCGCGGTGGCGCTGGCGGCGAAACCCTTTACGGCGCCGCCGGCGACGATCTGCTCGACGGAGGTGCCGGCAATGACGCCCTGTCGGGCGGCGATGGCGCCGACACGCTGTCGGGCGGCACTGGCAACGACGCCCTGGCGGGCAACAACGGTGCCGACGAACTGTATGGCGGCGACGGCATCGACACGCTCAACGGCGGGGCCGGCAACGATTTCCTCTATGGCGAGGCGGGTGACGACAGCATCCAGGGGGGCGACGGGGACGACGTCATCCAGGGCGGTGCCGGCAACGACCTTCTCTATGGCGAGGCGGGCAACGACACCATCCAGGGCGGCGATGGCGACGACAACATCGACGGCGGCGCGGGCGACGATCTGGTGATCTATGGTGGCGGCCGGGACACCATCATCGGCGGCGCCGGCAACGACACGCTGCTGTTCGGCGAAGGATTTGCAGCCGACCAGCTTCAGATCAAGCGCCTCGACAACAATCTGGTGCTGAGCTTCCGCGACCGGCCGGAGCAGGTGGTCATCTCCAACCGCTTCAGCGGCGGGGGCGATGGCAGCAACTATCTGGAGACTGTCCGCTTCCAGGACGGGACGGAGGTGCGGCTGTCGGATCCCGCCCTGCGGCTGGAATTCAGCGGCGGCACCGGCAACGACGCGCTGTTCGGCTATGCGAACGGCGACCTGCTCGACGGACGGGGCGGCAACGACGTGCTGGCCGGCTATGCCGGCAACGACACGCTGATTGGCGGCACCGGCCGCGACGAACTGCATGGCGGCGACGGCGACGATCTGCTGGACAGCCGGGCCGACGTTGTCGGTTCCGGCGACTTCGACGTCGCCTATGGCGAAGGCGGCAACGACACCCTGCTGGGCGGCGGCGGCAACGACAGCCTGTCGGGCGGTGAGGGCAACGACAGCCTGTCGGGCGGCGACGGCAGCGACGCTCTCTCGGGCGGCAACGGCAACGACACCATGGATGGCGGCGCCGGCGCCGACGTGCTTGCCGGAGATGACGACGATGACCTGCTGACCGGCGGTGCCGGCGCCGATACGCTGGTGGGAGGCAACGGGCGGGACGTGCTGGAAGGCGGCGACGGCAACGACAGCCTGATCGGCGATGCCGGGGCGGGAGGCGCCTATGACATGTTTGAGCCTGCGACGACAGCATTCACCCAGAACTACACCCGCAGCCTCGGATGGAGCATCGACGGCTACACTCCCCGGTTGCTCGGGGATGTGAACGGCGATGGCCGGGCCGACGTCGTCGGTTTCTCCGGCACCACGGTCCAAGTCTCTCTTGGGCAGGGTGACGGCACTTTCGGGCCGACCCTGCAAGCCTATAACGGATCCTTCACGGAAAGTTACGGCTGGCGCCTCCAGAGCGAAAACGTGCGTCAACTGGCCGACGTGAACGGTGATGGCCGGGCGGACATCGTCGGTTTCGGAAAGAATGAAGTGCTGATCGCTTTAGGCCAAGCGGACGGCACTTTTGCGCAGGCAAAAACAGCTTTGAGCGGTATCTTCACCAACAACAGCGGCTGGACCAGTGCGGAGCAATATCCCCGTCTGCTCGGCGATGTGAACGGCGATGGCCGGGCGGACATCGTCGGTTTTTCCGGGGGCGCCGTGCTGACTGCCTTGGGACAGGCGGATGGGACCTTCGGCAGTGCACAGGTCGCTTATCAGGGAGGCTTCACGACCGGCACCGGTTGGCCACAGGAATTCTATAATCCACGCCAGTTGGGAGACGTCGATGGCGATGGGATGACCGATATCATCGGTTTCGGAGACAATCGGGTCTATGTCGCCCGGGGCCGGGCCGACGGGACCTTCGCCCCGGCAATCGTTGCCAACGACGGCTCATTTTCCAGGTACGCGGGCGACTACCCGAATGGAAATGATTATCCTCGCCAAGTTGCCGACATCAACGGCGACGGACGTGCGGATATTGTTGGTTTCCATGTGTCTGGATATTATGTATCGCTGGGTCAAGCGGACGGAACTTTTAGCCGGGTATTCCGTGGCCGTAATGAGTTCGGACACGACAACTGGAACGCATACAGCACTATGCCGCGGGAACTGGCCGACGTCGATGGCAATGGAAGCGCCGACATCGTCGGTTTCGGCTCCTACAGCGTCATGGTGGCCCGGTCGGTGCTCAACGACGACACCTTGAGCGGCGGTGCCGGGGACGACACGCTGGTCGGCGGGCTGGGCAGCGACGTCTACCGGTTCGGACGCGGGGACGGGCGCGACCGCATCGTCGAGAATAGCGGAGACATCGACCGTGACCGGCTGGTGTTCGACGCCGGCATCGATGCCCATCAGCTCTGGTTCACAAAGTCGGGCACCGATCTGGAGGTGCAGGTGGTCGGCACGGCCGACAAGGTGACCGTCGCCGGCTGGTACAGCGGTGCCGAGCATCATATGGACAGCATCGAGACAGCCGACGGAAGCGTGCTGCTGGACTCCATGGTGGACCGGCTGGTGCAGGCCATGGCAGGGTTCGCTCCGCCGGCGGCCGGCACGATGAGCATCGATCCCGATGCCTTCCCGCAGGTCGAAACCGCCATCACCGCCGCCTGGCGGTGAAAGGCCGCGGAGCAATGGGGGGAAGGGACGGACATGGATCTCGGTCAGATCATCCGCAGTCACCAGCAGGGTGATCTGACACAGGCGGAGGCGGGATACCGCGCATTCCTGACGGCCATGCCCGGCCATCTCCAGGCGCTCCAGATGCTGAGCCTGCTGCTGATGCAGACCCGCCGTCCCGCCGAGGCCGCCGACCATTTCCATCAGGTGGCGGCGGCCCAGCCCGACAGCCCGGATCAGTGGGCCAATTATGCCAGCCTGCTGCGCGGGGCCGGCCGACCGGAGGATGCCGAATATGCCTGCCGGCGGGCCCTGGCACTGGCGCCGGCCCATGTGGCGGGGGCCTACAATCTGGCGAACCTCCTCGCCGCGCCGCCGCCTGCCGGTACCGGATCGCCCCTGGAGTCGGCCGGCTGGTACCAGCGCATCCTGGCCGTGGCGCCCGACCACAAGCAGGCGCGGAACAATCTGGAGGTTCTGCGCCGCAAGGAGGCCGGCCGATTGGAGGTCGCCGCCCGCCGTGTTGTGGCGCTCGACCCGCAGTCGGTGCGCGGACATGACGCCCTCGCCCGGCTGCTCCAGTACCGCAGCGGGCTGCTGGACTGGACGCCGGGGAAGGCGATGACGCTCGATCTCGGTCTGGCGGTGAAGGCCTTCGATCATCTGCACCGGGTCCAGACGGTCCATCCCGACGAGCCGGGCAGCCTGCGCCTGTGGCTGGCGCTGGCGCTGGCGCTCGACCTGTTTCAACTGGGTGCTCTGGACGACCGGCGGCTTTCATGGGCGGCACGGGCGGCGTGGCGGCACCTGCGCGGCGATCCAACGGATGCCCTGGCCGCCTCGATTGTGGGTTATCACGTCTATCGCCGGGGACGCCTGACCCTTGCATCGAAGTTGCAGATGAGATTCGCCGCCCGTTTTACGGATGCGGAACTGGACGGTGCCGGTGAACTCGGCTCCTGGTCGATGCTGCGGGCGGACGATGCGTTCTTCGAACGCTTGCCCCCGCTGGACAGCATCATCGCCCGGCTGCCGGACATGACCATCGTGGCGGATCTGCCGGAGGGCAGCGGCCCGGTCATCATGGTGAGCGGCGACGAGACCTATGTGCGCCGTTTCGGACCGGACCTTTTCCGATCCATCGGTGAGTGCAGTCCCGGCGCGTCGGTCGTGCTGAACGTGGTTTCGCCGACGCCGTCGCTGTTGGGGATGCTGGGCGAATGGCGCCGGCTTTATCCGCTGTCCATCGGCCTGTCGACCGAGCAGCCGGACTTCACCGCCTCGTCCCACGCGCAGCGCGTCACCTATTACGCCTGCGCGCGTTTCATCCGCGTCCAGCAATGGCACCGGCATCTTGGCCGGCCGTTGATTCTGGTCGATCTGGACGCCACCACCCGCAGCGATCTACGGACGCTCGCCAGGGACATGACCGGCTTCGATCTCGGCATCCTGCACGACCGGCGCCGGCGTGGACCGTTCCGCGAGGTTCCCGTCGGTTTCGTCTATTACAACGACACCCCACTCGCCGGGCAGTATCTGGCGACGGTGGCGGCCTATATCGGCCATTTGCTGCTGGAGGGCCGGCCGCAGTGGATGCTCGACCAGACCGCCCATCTGGCCGTGCTGGACTGGTTGGGCCGCCATCGGCCGGACCTGCGCATCCACCGCTACGACTTCCAGAATTTTCCCCACTGCGCCTTCATCGGCGAGAAATAGCGCCGGCGCCTCACGCCGGAACGCGGCTCCTCAGCGCACAGCGCGCGGCGGCGAGGTCCCAGGCGGCGCAGCCGACGCTCTTGAACAGGCGGGGCCTGTCGGTCAGGGCGGTGCCGTCCTGCGCCTTGGCCAGCGCATCGGCCAGCGAGCGTCCGGTCGTCCAGTCGAAGCCGGCCTGGATCAGGTCGCCGGCCTCATGGCGCGCGCCGGCTGGGTCGTCGATGAAGACGTCGCTGCCATGGATGGAGGTTGGACCGTACTCGGCCATCTCCGGCTTGAAGGCGCCGACGCCGACCAGCAGTCGGTCCGGCCGCGGTGCTTCGTCATAGACCGGCACGAGGCTGGTCGTCAGGGTGATGACGACGTCGACGGCGGGGTCTACCGCCCCGGAGGCCGGACGCAGATCGATCCCCGCCACGCCGGAGGTTCGGCAGAAGGACCGGCAGGTGTCTTCCCGCCGGCCATGCACGTCGACCCGGATGCCGGGGTAGAGCGATGCCAGCGCCTCGACATGATACGCGGCCTGCTTGCCGGTGCCGATCAGCGCGACATGCTGCGGAGGGCGCAGGGCGAGCGTCCGGATCGCCAGCATCGACACGGCGGCGGTGCGGCGGCCGGTGACCGTCGGCCCGTCGAGGATCGCCAGCGGGGCTCCGGTGGCGCCGTCATAGGCGGCGACCACGCCATGGATGGTCGGCAGCCCGAGCGCCCCGTTCCCCGGACAGACATTGACCAGCTTGTGGATGCCGATATCCCCGGCCGTCGCCGGCATGGACAGGAGGACGCCATTCTGCGGCAGCGGCAGGACCTGCCGTTCCGGGCTGTGGATCCGGCCGGCGGCATAGTCGCGGGCGGCATCGGCGATGGCGTCGCACAGGGGAGCGAAAGGCAGGAGTTCGGCCGTTTCCGCGGGCGACAGCATGGACAGGGCGGCTGTGGTCAAGGCGGTGCTCTCCTCGCGACGGATGGGCGTCAGGGACCGTCACGCTATATGCAGCCCGGACGATGCGCCACAAAATTTTCGTATAAGAAAAATTTCCGCCGGCTATACTCCGTCGGCCGGCCGAGCCGGTTGCATCAAGTCGGGAAGACAGCGTGGGCGGATCATCACAGCGAACCGGCCGGGACGGGGCAGGGTCGAACGGCGCCGCGGGCATGCTTGCGCCGACGCTGAAGCGCCTGCGGGCGGCCGCGCAGCTGACGCTTCAGCAGCTGAGCGAGCGGTCAGGCGTCTCGGTATCGACCCTGTCGAAGATCGAGAACGGGCAACTGTCGCCGACCTACGAGAAGATTGCCGCACTGGCCTCCGGCCTGGGGGTGGAGGTGGGGGTATTGTTCGGTCAGGTTGCGAAGCCGACCCCGCTGGGCCGCCGCAGCGTCACCAGGGCCGGTGGCGGCGCGGTGCACGAGACCGACCAGTACCGGTACGAGGCGGTGAACGCCGACCTGCCCGACAAGCGGTTCGTGCCGCTGGTGACCACGATCAAGGCACGCAGCATCCAGCAATTCGGCGAGCTTTCCCGCCATGATGGCGAGGAGTTCATCTATGTGCTGGAAGGAGAGGTGACGGTTCACAGCGATTACTACACGCCCCTGACCCTGTCCAAGGGCGATTCCTGCTATTTCGACAGCGCCATGGGGCATGCCTGCATCTCGGGTGGCGAGGGGGATGCGCGGGTTCTCTGGGTCTGCTCGCACACCTCGCTCGCCTGATACATCGAGGTATGGACAGCAGCGGAAAAGTTGCAGACCCGCGCAGGAGTCCGATGTCGGCACCGTAACAAGGAACAGACGCGGCCCCGGATGCCCCAGGATGCCGCTGACCAGTTCATTTGACGGAACGGCGACGACATGGACGGGAACGCGACACGGCGTACCGACGGATTGCTGCGCCTTGCGGTCCAGCACCACAATGCCGGACAGACCGAGCGGGCGGAGCGTTTCTATCGCGAGATCCTGCGGATCGACCCGACGCATGGCGACGCCGCCCATCTGCTGGGCCATATCGCCTTTCAGGATGGGCGGCGCACCGACGCCACCCGTCTGTTCGACACCGCGGCGCGCTCCAACGCGCTGGTCGGATCCTATCATCTGGCATTGGGACAGGCTCTGATGGAGGAGGGGCGGGTGACTGCGGCGTTTGCCAGCGCCCGCCGGGCTCTCGCCGTCAACCCGGACGACGCCGATGCGCTCTGTCTGCTGGGCGCCATCGCCGGGCGGCAGGCGCGGCCGGTGCCGGCCCTGCGCTGCTACCGCGCGGCGGCCCGCCTGGTGCCGGGTGCGGCCGAGCCGCGGCTCGGCATGGGCCGCGCGCTGGAGGATCTGCGGCAGGCCGGTGCCGCCATCGGCTGCTACCGCCTGGCGGCGAGGCTGCGGCCGCAGGATGCCGCCACCCGTGTCACTTTGGCCAACGCATTGCGCCGCTGGGGTGCGGTGGCCGAGGCTGCCACCGCGTATCGTGAAGCCATCGGGCTGGGGGCCGATACCGGATCGGTCTGGGCCAATCTGGGTGCCGCGCTCCAGGGAACGGGCCGGCTGGCCGAGGCGGAAAGCGCCTATGGCGAAGCGTTGCGGCGCCAGCCCGACCACGCCGAGACACGCAACAATCTGGGTCTGCTGCTGCATGCGCTGGGCCGTCACGCAGAGGCGCGCGGGCGGTTCCGGACCGCACTGGCTCTCGATCCCTGCCATGTGCCGGCCCTCGTCAATCTCGGGCTGGCGGAGGCCGCGCTCGGCGAGTATGGCCGTGCCGAGCGCTGGCAGCGCCGTGCCATCGCCCGCGACCCCGGCCAGGCGGAAGCCTGGAACAATCTCGGCAACGCCTGCAAGGCGCAGGTGCGCCCGGTGGAGGCGGAAGCCTGCTGGAAGCGGGCGCTGGCGCTCAACCCCGCCTTCGCCGATGCGCTGGGCAATCTCGGCGCCGATCTCTCCGACCGCGAAGCCTTTGCTCCAGCGACCGTGCAGGTGCGCCGTGCCATCCGGCTGATGCCCGGTCATGCGCCTATGCATGCCGTTCTGGCCTATGCGCTGAATGGCGCCCAACGGCCGGTCGAGGCCGATGCCGCCTGCCGCCGGGCACTGGCGCTGGCCCCGTCGCTTGCCGACCCGCTCTGCACCCTGGGGCTGGCGGAGCAGCGGCAGGGCCGTGCCGATGCCGGCCGCTGGTTCGAGCGTGCGGTCGCCGCCACCCCCGGCCATGCGCTGGCCCGCTTCAACCGCGGCCTGCTGTCGCTGGAGCGCGGCGCGCTGAGCGCCGGCTGGGCCGACTACGCCTTCCGCTTCAAGGCCGGCCGCGTCCGTCCGGAACGGCGCTTCACCATTCCCGAATGGACAGGCGAGCCGCTGGCCGGCAAGCGCTTGTTCGTCTGGCGTGAGCAGGGGGTGGGCGACGAGTTCCTGTTCGCATCCTGCTATCCCGACCTGATCAAGATGGCGGGGCATGTGGTGATCGAATGCGAACGCCGGCTGGTGCCGCTGTTCGCCCGCTCCTTCCCGAAGGCGACCTTGCGGGCCGAACAGCCGCCCTGCGGGCTGATGGAAGCCGAGACGGTCGATTGCGACTATCACATCCCCGCCGGCTCGGTCCCCCGTCTGCTGCGGGAACGGCTGTCGGCCTTCCCGACGCGGTCCTGCTGGCTGTTCGCCCAGGGTGGCCGCGTCGCCGACTGGCGCGAGCGGCTGGACGGTGCCGGCGACAACCTGCGTGTCGGCATCAGCTGGCGCAGCCAAGTGATGACCGCCGACCGCCGAAACGCCTATCTGCCGCTGGATGCCTGGGGCTCGGTCTTCTCCGTGCCCGGCGTCACCTTCGTGAATTTGCAATATGACGAGTGCCAGCGCGAGATCCTGGCAGCGGAACGCCGGTTCGGGCAGCCGATCTATGGCTGGACCGGGCTCGACCTGCGTGACGATTTCGAAGAGACGGCGGCACTGGTCTCGACACTTGACCTCGTCATCGCGCCGGCGAATTCGGTTGCGGAGCTTGCCGGTGCGCTGGGCGTGCCGGTCTGGCGCTTCGGTCACCGCGACTGGACGCAGCTCGGCACCGCCGGGCGGCCCTGGTACCCGTCGATGCGCCTGTTCCAGCCGCTGGGCGGCCAGGGGCTGGAGCAGGCGCTTGAGCGCATTGCGGCGGAGCTGCGCCGGGTCGTGGCGAACTGACGGCTATATCAGCCGGCTACATCAACCGGGGCGGCTGATCGCCATCCTCGTCGAAGCCGCGGTCGGACGGCGGCAAACGGAAAGCCGCGGCAAAGATGCGGTCGGCGAGACCGGGCGGCGGGCGGTCTTCGGAATGGCCCAGCGCCAGTTCCATCGTCACCATCTCGTCCAGCATCGCCTGCGCCTTGACCGAACGCAGAAGAAGGCGCCGCGCGTCCCTGGCCGCGTCGGTCGGCCAAAGGGCGAGGTCGCCTCCATGACGATCAAGCCGATCGCGAAACTCCTCATCCGTCATCGAAGGAATCCCTGGCCGCCTGCGCACTGGCGCGCAGAAGCAGCCGGAGCTGCTGGCGCGCGCGTTTCAACAGCGACTCTACAGCACCTATGCTGATTTGCATAACGCTGGCGATGTCGGCGTTGCTTAAATTCTCGTAATAAAACAGGGTCACGGCCGCGCGCTGCTGCGGAGTCAGCCTGTCCTGGGCCTCCAGCAGCCGGGCGGCGACCTGCCGGCGATGGATGGTGCTGACCGCATCGGGCGCTCTGTCCGACGGCTCCGCCACGGTTTCCAGATCCTGGCCGACCGGCCGCCGCTTGTGGTCGATGCAGCGGTTCACCACCACCCGGTAGAGCCAGGTGGTGAAGCGGGCGCCGCCGTCGTCGCTCCATTGGCTGCGGCGCTGCCAGACCTGGAGGAAGGCGTCCTGCACCACATCCTCCGCCTCCGCCTCGTTGCCGGTCAGGCGACGGGCCAGGGCGTAGGTGCGCTTCAGGTGGCGATGAACCAGCGTCCGGTAAGCCGTCTGGCTGCCGGAGCGGATTTTCGCCATCAGTGCTTCGTCGCTGTCCTCGTCCGCAGGGATGATGACGCCGGAGGTTGACCCCCGGCTCAGATCCCCGGACATGGAGCGCCCGGCACCGGAATCCTCGCAAGGACGGTCAAGCCGAGAGTCCGCCATTTGCATGATCCATCGTTCTCCCGACGACGGATGCATGCGGCCCTTTGGCCGTGGCACCGACGACAGTGGATGGCCCGCCGCGTTCTGCGGCCACGGCCTGCCAAGCCTTCAGCATGAAGGACGTCTGGCGGATGAGCGAGTCACAGGCCGCAACCGGATCCGTCCGGCTGGCGGCGGCGCCGGCCTGCGCGATCAGCCGGTGGTAGAACCGGCGAAGCGTCAGCGCGACATCCTCATTTTTGTCGAAAACCAGAATGGAATCAAGGCCCGCGAACACCATGACCGCGTTTCGGATTGCGGTGTGGTGCGCTTCGAACCGGCGCTCCGCGGCGGCGTCGCGGGCGGCGTGCAAATGGGTCATCGCCCGCTCGTACAGCCGCACCACCGCCGTCAGCGGCGGCACCGCGCTGTTGGCGACGGCATAGGCGTTCAGGGCCTTCGAATAGGCGGAATTGCGCATGGCGCCAAATCCTTATCGTTGGATGGACTTGACCAGTGTCAGCTGTCGCTGCTGCTGTCCTTGTAGGTCAGCTGTTTCAGCAGCAGCGCCGCCTGTTCCGCCGCCGCCTCCAGCCTGGCGTAATAGGCGGTCAGGGTGCTGCGGTAGGTCTCGGCCTTGGTCTTGATGTCGGTGGACCGGCTTTCCAGCTCGGTGTCCCGGGTTTCCAGATCGTCGATGGCGGTGGCGAGGTCGCTGCCGTAGGTGGCCGACGCATCGTCGATGACGCCGAACAGCTTGTCGGCCAGCCCCTGCGAGAAGTCGATGTCCACGCTGCCGCTGTTGCCGGAATAGACCAGCACGATGCCTTCATAGGCCGAGCCGGTCGCACCGATGATGCGGTTGCCGCTGACGGTGAACAGGCTGCTGTCGCCGCCGACCGATGCCGAGGCCAGCGTCCCGTCGTCTCCGCGTACGATGTCCAGCGTGAAGGACAGCGCCGAGGCGCTGCTGGTGTAGCGCAGCAGCGACATCTGGCTGGAGGACGAGGTCATGTTCAGGCCGAGCAACTGCTTGACTGAGTCGATGTCGCTGCTGAGGATGCTGTTCAGCGTGTCCTCGTCCAGCTCCAGCTCGTTGGAACTGTTGAAGCTGATGCCCAGCGAGGCCATCGACAGAACCGTGCCGTCGTCGGTGGTGATGGAGGTGTTGAGCGCGCTGTTCACCGACCGGACGATCTGCCGCAGCAGGCTGTCGGAAAACAGCGTGGCGTCGCTGGAGGCCGTGCCGTCGCTGGTGGTCGCCTGCTGCGTCACCACGAAGTCGCGGTATTCGTTGTAGGCGTCGACGAAGCCGGTGATCGCCGACTTGATCGAGGACAGGTCGGTCGACACCTCCATCGAGATCGCCGTGTCCGGGCTGGCGCTGTAGAGGGTCAGCGTCACGCCTTCGATGGCGTCGTCGATGGTGTTGGAACTGCGGGTGATGGTGACGCCGTCCACCTCCACGATTGCCTTCTGCACGGCGACCAGCTCGTTCTTGATGGCGCCGTCGCTGTCGGTCAGCCCGAGCGACGAGAGGACGCCATCGCCGCCGTCGGTCATGGAAATGGTCTGGCCGGTGTTGTTGGAGGTCAGGATCAGCTGATAGCTGCTGTCGCTGACCTGCACGATGCTGGCGGTGACGCCGCTGGTCGATTTGCTGGCGTTGATGGCGTCGCGCAGGTCGGTCAGGCTGTCGTCGCTGTCCATCGCGATGGTGACGGCGCTGCCGTCGGCCGCCTGGAGCGTGAAGCTGCCGGAATATCCCAGCGCGCTTGTCTTGCTGGCGACGCTGTCCGCCGCGATCTTGTGCTTGGTGGCGAGCTGCTGCACCACAACCGAATAGGTGCCGACCTCCGTATCGTCGTCCACCGCGGCGCTGAACACGTCGTCGTCGCCGACATAGGCGGTCCGCTGACCGAACAGGTTGGAGGACGCGCCGGTTGAGACGCTGCGGTTGCGCAGTCCGTCGATGGCGTCGCTGACCGCCTGCAGCTTGTCCTGAAGGTCGGTATAGGCGGTGATCTTCGCTTCGTTGGCGGTGATCTTGGTGTCGATGCGGTCGGCCTTGGCCAGCCGCGCGTTCACCTTGGCCTCGATCAGCAGGGAATAGTCGATGCCGGTGCCGGAATCGCTGGAGGACAGCGCCGAATAGCCCGTCGTCGCGGCCGTGCTGGAGGTGGTGGAACTGACGGTGGTCATGGCAAGGCTCTCCCGGTTCCGGCCGCGGCGGGCGCGGCGGATGGCACGGCGATGCGGGGTTTTGCGGCGCTGACGATGGAAGGAAACGGCCGCCGGCGGGGCGCGCCCCACGAGTGTGTGAGGCTGTGCGGGACGCGGCACCCTTGCCCGGCGGCCTTGCGAACCGTCAGCGGAGAAGGGAGAGCAGATTCTCGGGCATCTGGTTCGCTTGGGACAGCACGGCGATGGCGGCCTGGGTCAGGACCTTCTCCGATGCCAGTTTGGATTGCTCCTCGGCCACGTCGACGTCCATGATCTTGGACTGGGCGGCCTCGGTGTTCTCGATGGTGGTGTCGATCATGTCGCTGCGGAATTCGAAGCGCGAGATCAGCGCGCCGACGTCGGCGCGGGCGTCCGACAGGGTGGTGACCGCGGTGTCGAGCGCCGTCAGGGCGGCGGCGGCGGTGGCCGACGTGCCGACATCCAGCGTGTTGATGCCAAGCCCCGTCGTGGTGACGCCGGCGATCTGCACGGTGATGTTGTCGTTCGACGTGGTGCCGACGCGGAAGGAAACGCCGGTGGACCAGTTGGTCGCGCCGTCGAGCAGGGATTCGTCGTTGAAGCGGGTGCCGGACGCGATGCCGTCGATTTCATCCTGCAACTGCTGGAATTCGGCGTCGAGGTAGGAGCGTTCGTTGTCGGTGACCGAGCCGGACAGCGACTGGGTGGCGAGCGAGCGCATGCGCTGCACGATGTCGGAGATGCTGGACATGCCGCCGTCGGCGGTCTGGAGGATGGACGATCCGTGCGAGGCGTTGGTGGCCGCCTGGTTCAGCACCGTGACGTCGGATTTCAGCGAGGTGCCGACGGCGAGACCGGCGGCATCGTCCGACGCCTTGGTGATGCGCGAACCGCTGGCGATCTTCGAGACCGAGTCCGACTGGTTGGTCGAGTTGATGTTGAGGTAACGAAGGGCCGAGTTGGAAGCCGTGTTGGTCGAGATGACGGGCATGATGTGGTCTCCTGATCGAACCGGGCCGTTTCGGCGACCCTCACTGGGACTCACGGGGCAGGCGGCGAAAGCTGGCGGACTTTTTCGATGGGAGTAGCGCTTTTTTGTGGAGCCCCGACCCTCACAGATATTTGGACAGGTTGTTCTCTGCGAGGATCTTCATCAGGCTCATGGTCGCCTCCAGCGAGGCCTGGAGCTGCGACAGTTTGGTGGTGGATTCGGCCAGATCGACGCTGCGGATGTCCTCCACCTGGGTTTGCAGCACCAGCTGCTCGTCCACATGGCGGTCGATGGTGTTCTCCAGCGAGGAACTGGCGGCACCCAGCTTGGCCTGGACGATGGACAGCCCGTCGGTGGCGTCGGAGGCGAGCTGCGTCGCCTCGGCCAGCAGATCGGTGTCGACCGGATCGGTCGACATGTTGGCGATCAGGCTGAAGGCGCGCAGGGCTTTTTCGAAGGCCGGCTGGTCGGCGGTGACGCCGTAGGACAGCACGAAATCGTCGGCGGCCTGGAAATGGGCGACGGTGGAATCGCCCTGGTAATAACCGGTGTCGGCACTGGAGGGATAGGTCGCCGCGCTGTAGCTGTCGAGTTCGACCGCCGGCTGGTCGGTGCGCCCGCCGGCGAACAGATAGCGGCCATCCTGCCGGGTGTTCAGCAGCCCGCCGAATTCCTCCATCAGCTGGCCGGCCTCGGCCACCACGCCTTCGACGCCGGCCGCGTTGTTGCCTTGCAGGCCGGTGATCAGTGCGCTGAGGCGGGAGGTCAGGTCGGACATGCCGCCGACGGCATCGTACATCGACTGGATGCGGCCGTTCACGACCTCGCCCTCGTCGATATACTGTTCCAGCCGGCGGTAATGGCTTTCGAGATTGACCAGCCGGCCGCTGTCCGAGGCGATGCCCTTGTAGTCGGTGGAGTTCAGCCCGGATGCCGATCGGACCTGTTCCGCGGCCACCTTGGCCTCGGCCTTCATCATATAATGGACGAGCGTGTTCTGATGGTTGTAGGTCGCGACCCGTTCCATCGCGGTCTCCTCTACTGGACCATGTCGAGCGCCGTGCTGAACATCTCCTGCAACGTCTTCATGACCGCGGCGGCGGCCTCGTAGGCGGATTGCAGGGTGGAGATCGCGGCGGTCTCCTCGTCGACATTCACGCCGCTCTGCGACGAGAAGGTCGATTCGAGGCTGCTGGTGTAGGTTTTCTGGCTGTCGTAGGCGGTGGATGCCTTGTCGGCGAGCGTCGCCGCCCCCTGGATCACCGCACCGGCGTAGCCGGCGAAGCTCGTGCTGCGGGCGCTCAAGGAGCCGGCGGCATCGAAGTCGTAGCTGGCGGAAAAGGCCGCCGACAGCGCCTTCGCCGCCGACCCCTCGCCACTGGTCAGCGCCGTGTCGCCGGCGGTCAGCCCGCTGGCGGAGGACAGGGCGCCGGTGGCGAGAAGGCTGCTGTCGCCGGCGATGCGGGTCGCCACCTTGATGTCGGAGGCCCCGGTGCCGGTCAGCAGGTCGTTCAGGCCATAGGCGTCGGAGAAGGCGCCGGTCGTGCCGTCGTTGGCGTCGCCGCCCAACGCGATGCCGTTGCCGGTGCCGGTGGCGGAGATGACCAGCTTGCCGTCGGCGGAGATCGAGGCCGAGGCGCTGCTCATCGTGTTGATGGCATCGACGACGTCCTGAAGGGTCGATTGGGTCGACAGGTCGATATCGAGAACCTCCGCCGCCGTGCCGGAACTGTCGGTGACCGCGACGCGTAGCGTGCCACCGGTCACCTTCAGCGCGTCGCTGGCCGAGACGGTCTCCGTGCCGGTCAGGCTTTGCGGGGCGGGGTAGGAGGAGCCCTGGTTCTGGATGGCGTTCAGCCTGTCCATCATGGTGGTCGCCAGCTCGTCCAGGCCGGCCTGCTGCGCCGGCAGGTCGGTGTCGCGCAGTTGAACCAGCGCGCCCAGCGAACCGCCGAGCGACGAGCCGGTGACGTCCACCCCGTTCAGCATGATGCCGCCGAAGCCGCTGCTGCCGCTGGCGCTGTACACCGTGCTGGTGGTGACCGAGGCGGCCGGCGTGTAGGACAGCTCATGCACCTTGGTGTCGAGCAGCGACTTGCCGGAGGCGGTGGAGATGCGCATCAGCCCGCTATCGTCGACCTGATAGGTGACGTCGATGGACTTGGACAGGCTCTTCAGCGCGGTGTTGCGCTGGTCCTCCAGGTCGGTGACGTTCTGGCCCAGCACCTTTCCCTTCACGATCCGGTCGTTGAGGGAATCGATGCCGCTCAGCGTCTCGTTGATGGTGTCGACGGTGGTGGCGATCTCGTCGTCGGCCTGGGCGCGCAGCGATTGGATGGACGAAGAGGTGTTGCGCAGCGTCTCCGCCAGATCCGACAGGTCCTGCACGGTTGCGGCCTTGGCGCTCTCGCTTTCGGGGGAGGTCGCCAGCGTGCCCAGCGTGTCGGCCAGCGCGTCGATCATCGACCCGATGTCGGTGCCGCCGCTGTCGTCGTCGCTGACGCTGCCGAAGGCCGACTGCATCTGGTCGAGATAGCTGTTGCGGGTGTCGGTGTAGCCGAGGTCGGACTGGGCCGAGACGAGCGTCTTCAACAGATAGCGGTCGACGTTGCTGCTGACCGCGGTGACGTCGACGCTAGCGACGTTGACGCC
This sequence comes from Azospirillum sp. 11R-A, assembly GCF_049472615.1. Lineage (NCBI taxonomy): Bacteria > Pseudomonadati > Pseudomonadota > Alphaproteobacteria > Rhodospirillales > Azospirillaceae > Azospirillum > Azospirillum sp. 11R-A. Next base: position 48,340 of record NZ_JBCEBL010000004.1, read on the forward strand.
GGTGTTGCGGGTGACGTTGGACGCGGTCTTGCGGGTGTAGCCGTCCGTGTCGGCATTGGCGACGTTGGAGGAGGCGACGGCGATCCCGACCTCGGACGTGCGCAGCGCCGATGAGGCGATGGAACTGGCGACGCGAAGCGACATGGCGGGCCTCCTTTCCGGTTATCCGTTTGATACCGTCAGGCCGTCAGGCCGACGACATGGCCGGTGGTGCGCATCGCCACCCGTGCGCCATAGCGGGCGCCGGGGCCATAGGCGACGCCATAGACGCCGGCCGGCGCGGTGGACGCGGCGCGCAGGGCGGCGCCGATGGCGTTCTGGCGGGCGCGGTGGACCCTGATCTGCGCCTCCATCTCCCGCATGCGGGCGGCCAGCACCGGCAGGACCCGGTCGGCGGCGGCCTTGGCGGCGCCGCGCACGGCAGGGGCGACGCGCTTGCTGCGCGTCTGCGCCAGCGCATCGGCCAGCCGGTCCTTCCAGCTCCGCAGCAGCGTCTGCATGTCGCCTGCCGCCAGCAGCGCATCGCGCGGCCGCCCCTCGCGCACCGCCGCCTCGGCGCGCGTCGCGGCGCGGTCCAGTTCGGCGACGAAGGCCTCCAGCACCTCCACCGCATCGACGCGGAGGAAGACGGTCGGGGTATCCGGCGTGCCGCTCTGGGCGGGGGGCTGGGCCTTGGTCAGAACGGGCTTCGGTGGTGCGGGCTTGCGCAGGGTCTGCTTGAGGGCCATGGCGATAGCTCCGGGTTTTGGATGTCTGGTTCCACGGCAGGTGGTGTGAAAACTGGCGGGGATTTTTGAAGGGAGCGTCGGCTTCGATTGCCCGCTCCCACTACCGCCGCGTCGCCATCGCCCGCCCGTAGGCGCTCATTGCGGTATTGGCGACCCGGCCGCGCTGGATCCGGGCTCCCAGCGCCCGCTTCTCCACATCCAGCCCGTCGATCAGCGAGATCAGATCGTCGGCCATCGCCAGCCGCTCGGCCTGCGTGGCGGTTCTCGCCAGCAAGGCCCGCGCCTGGACCGTCAGCCGCCGGTGCTCTATCAGCAGGGATTCGGCGCGGGCGAAGCGCTCGTCGGGTGCGGCGGCCATGGCGTCAGCGCTTCATCGAGATCAGCGTGTCGATCATGTCCTGCGCCGTCGTCATCACCTTGGACGCGGCGGAATAGGCCTGCTGCGCGACGATCATCCGGCTGAACTCGTCGGTCAGCTCCACGGTGGAGCTTTCGAGCGAGCTGGCCTCGATCTCGCCGGCCTTGCCGTCGCCGGCGGTGCGCAGCTGGTAATTGCCGGACTCGTAGGTCTGGGTGTAGGTGCTTCCGCTCTCGCTCTCCAGCCCGTTGGAGTTGGCGAAGGTCGCGATGGGGATCTGGTAGATCGCCCGCGTCTCGCCATTGTCGAAGGTGGCGCGCACCACGCCGCTGCTGTCGATGGTGGTCCCGGTCAGGGTGCCGGGCTCGTAGCCGTTGCCGGTGGCGGTCCAGTCGCCGATGGCGGCGGTGCTCTCGCCCGATGCGTATTGCGTCAGCCCGGTCGTGCTGTTGGCGCTGCCGAGCGACATCGTCACCGTGCTGTCGCCGGCGCCGGTGGTCCAGCCGCCGACCGAAAAGTCGATGGCCGAGGGATCGACGCTGGTCGTGGTGCCGCTGCTGTCGGTCTGGGTGGCGCTGGCGAGCGAGCCGTCGCTGTTGAAGGAGATGGAGATCGGGAAGCCGGAGATCGTGCCGGTCGTGGTCGTGCCGTCGGCCGAGCCGGTCGGATCGGACGCGCTGAGCGACCACGCGTTGTCGGCCGTCTTGCTCCAGGTCATCGTCACCGAATGGCTGTTGCCCAGGGCGTCGAACAGTTCCACGTCGGTGGTGAAGCTGTCGCCGGTCGCGGCGTCGGACGGCAGGTTGGCCTCGATGTCCAGCGTCGAGGTCGCCTTGGGCGTGCCCTTGATGCTGGTCAGGTTGATCGCCTGCAGGCTGTCGGTGGAGGTCTTGTTGCCGGCCTTGATGGTGCCGTCGTCGCCCACCGCCCAGCCATAGAGGTAATAGCCCTCCGAATTGACCAGATTGCCGTTGGAATCGGTGGAGAAGGAGCCGTTGCGGGTGAAGTAGGTGCCGCCGCTCGACGTCTTGTCCGACACGACGAAGAAGCCGTCGCCGTTGACCGCCATGTTGGTGGTGGTCGCCGAGGACTGGATTTCGCCCTGGCGGCTGACGCTGCGGGTGTTGGACGCGATGACGCCGCCGACCTGCTCGTCCACCGTGGTGGTCTTGTTGATGTAGGAGGTGAACTCCGTCACCGTGCCCTTGAAGCCGGTGGTGCTGGAATTGGCGATGTTGCTGGAGATGCTGGCGAGCGCCTTGCTCTGGGCGGTCAGCCCGGACGTGGCGCTGTACATTGCGCTGGTGAGGCTCATGGCGGCACCTGTCTTTCGAATTGTCCGGGGGAGGGATCAGGAAACCGTCAGCACCTTGTCGGCCGACAGGCTGACGCCGCCGACATTCAGCACCGCCGTGCCGGACGAGCTGTCCACGGCGGTCACGGTGCCCTTGAAGCGGGTGGCGGTGTCGATGGCCTTGCCGTTGGCGTCGAGCGCGGTGACCGACAGGGTGTAGGTGCCGCTGCTGTAGCTCTTGCCGTTGGTGCCGACGCCGTCCCAGGTCACCTCGTGCGTGCCGGCGGCGGTGGAGGAGCTGACATCGCTGTAGACGGTGTTGCCGCTGGAATCGGTGATGGTCAGCTTGACCGAGGACGCTGCGGAATCGAGGTCGTATTCCCAGCTCGCCTCGCCGTCCTGCAATGGCGTGGTGGATCCCTCGGCCTCGACCGTCTTACCGTAGTAATTGACGGCGCCGCTGCCGGACCCGAGGGAGGACGACAGGGTGCTGCTGAGGTCGGACACCGTGCTGTTCAGCTCGTCGAGCTTGTCGTTGATCGACATCTGCTGTTCCAGCCCGGACAGTTGGACGAGCTGGGTGGTGAAGGTGGTCGTGTCGACCGGGTTGGTCGGGTCCTGGACCTCAAGCTGCTTCATCAGCAGTGTCAGAAATGTCTGATAGCTGTCGGTCGCGCTCATGGCTGACGAGCTGCTCGACGTGGACTTCGTCGACGTCGTTGACGTCGTTGCGCTGACGGAATCGACCAGCATCGCCTTCTCCACCCAATCGCGGCCCGTTCGCGGAATCCGGGCGGGATTTCGCGGCGGTTCAGGCCGATGGCTTTTCGGGATGGGCGGCGGGCTGGCGCCGCCCCGTTCGTTCTGTGGCTATCCACGGAACGGCGGGCGAAAGCTGGCGCAGATTCTTCCGGGAAAATTCAGATGGACATAAAAAGCCCCGGCGGGACGGGTCCGGCCGGGGCGAAAAGGCAATTGAGACGACGACGACTGCGGAAATGAAGCGGTTACGACAGGACGGTTACGAGGCGTGGCGCAGATCGGCGGAACCGGGGGAGGTCGGCCGCCTGTGCGCCACGGTAGCGGGGAAGACCAGGACAGACGGGCGGCGGTCGGACACCTGAAGGGCATCCGCAGGCTCCCGCCCGTTCAACAGCCACTGGTAGGCGGCGGCGATGGCGACCCGGTCGCGTCCGTCCGCGGACAGCACGCGCAGGCCGGCAGCCATTTCCCCATTCGAACCGCTGCGGCGAACCGCATCGCACAGCGCATGGCCGAGCCGGAGGTCCGACACCAGAACCGCACTGTAACCGGCCTGTGCGACGACCGATGCCAGGGCTCCCAGATGGGACGGCGGCAAGGGGGAATTGCCGACCTCCCGCAGGTCCAGGAACAGAGTGCGGCCGGTGCCGGCACCGGACAGCGCGTTGCGCAACGTCCCGAGCCAGACGGAGGGAGGAACGTCACGAAGGCCGCTGCAGGCGACGGCGTGGAGACCCCAGTCGGTGGCTGCGACGGTCATGTCCTTCATGCTTTTCCCCTTCGGTGTGGTCCGGGTTCCTCGGGTCAGGTCCGCTCCGTCGATCCCGTCGGCTGGGGGGCCGGTAGGGGGCAGCGGGGCATCCCTGACGACAGAGTATAGGGGATATTGCTAACAATCAGTAACGGAAACTAGTTTCCGGTTTGAAATCCACATTCCGGCGTCAGCATCCGATGGCCCGGCCTTCGGCGGCACATTGCAGAAGCAAAGCCGACGGCCGCCATTGCGGGCCGCCGATGTCGCGGTGGTAACGCTGGACCGCCTCGGCGATCTTGCCCAGCCCTTCTTGGTTTGCCCAGAACAGCAGGCCGCCGCGCCAGGACGGGAAGCCGTAGCCGTGCAGCCAGATGGCGTCGATGTCCACCGCACGGGCGGCGATGCCCTCCTCCAGGATTTTTGCCGCCTCGTTCACCATCGCATAGAGGCAGCGTTCGCGGACCTCCGCGTCGCTGACCGGACGCGGGACGATGCCGCGGCGGCGGCGGTCCTCCTCGATCACCGCCGCGACCTCCGGATCGGGGATCGGGACACGGCTGCCGGGTTCGTAGTGGTAGACGCCGGCCGAGGTCTTCTGGCCGTACCGCCCACGCTCCGCAAGGGTGTCGAGCCAGTTGGGCGACTGCGCCTCCGGATCGCCGGCCTTGCGCCGCTCCTCGCGGATGCGCCAGCCGACATCGATCCCGGCAAGGTCGGTCATCGAGAAATGGCCGAGCGGGAAACCGAACTCCGTCAGCACGCGGTCGACCTGTTCCGGGCTGGCGCCTTCCTCGACCAGGGCCATCGACTCCCGGCCGCGCTGGTGCAGGATGCGGTTGCCGACGAAGCCGTAGCAGACGCCCACCGCCACGCCGACCTTGCCGATCCGGCGTGCCAGCCCCATCGCCGTCGCCAGCACCGTGTCGGAGGTCCTGGCCCCGCGCACCACCTCCAGCAGGCGCATGACGTTGGCCGGACTGAAGAAATGCATGCCGAGCACGTCCTGCGGCCGGCCGGTCGCCGCGGCGATGGCGTCCACGTCCAGCGTCGAGGTGTTGGTGGCGAGGATCGCCCCCGGCTTGCAGGTCCGGTCCAGCGTCTGGAAGATCGCCTGCTTGACCTCCATGCTCTCGAAGGCCGCCTCCACCACCAGATCGGCGTCGGCCAGTTCGTCGTAGGACAGGGTGGGGTGGATCAGCGCCATCCGCTCGTCCAGCTGTGCCGCGGTCAGGCGGCCCTTGCGGAGGGTGGAGTCGTAATTGCGGCGGATGGCGGCGATGCCGCGGTCCAGCCCGTCCTGCGCGCTGTCGACCAGCACCACCGGAATGCCGGCATTGGCGAAGCACATGGCGATGCCGCCGCCCATGGTGCCGGCGCCGATCACGCCGACCTTGCGGATGTCGCGCGTCGGCGTGCCGGCCGGCAGGCCGGGGACCTTGGCCACCTCGCGCTCGGCGAAGAAGGCGTGGATCAGGCCGGCGCGCTGGGGCGAGTCCATGCAGGCGAGGAACAGCTCCCGCTCACGCGCCGTCCCCTCGTCGAAGGGCAGGGTGACGGCGGCCTCGACCGCGTCGACGATGCGGTGGGGGGAAAACAGGTGCGGCTGCCGCTTGGCAAGCTCGGTCCGCTTCGCCGTGAACAGGGCGGGATCGGTGCCGGCGATGCGGTCGGTACGGGCACTGACCGGCTGCGGGCGGCTCCCGTCGGCCAGAAGCCGTTCGGCGGCACGCAGGCCGGCCTCCAGGGGGGAGGTGCCGTCCTCCACCGCATCGACGAGGCCGAGGGCCAGCGCCTCTTCGGCACCCACCGGATCGCCGGACAGGATCATGTCCAGCGCCTTGGCCGCCCCGACCAGCCGCGGCAGCCGCTGCGTGCCGCCGGCCCCCGGCAGCAGGCCCAGCTTGACCTCCGGCAGGCCGAGCTTCGCCGATTTCAACGCGACGCGGAGATGGCAGGCCAGCGCAACCTCCAGCCCGCCGCCCAGTGCCGTGCCATGGATGGCGGCGATCACCGGCTTGGCCGCCGCATCGAGGCGGGCCACCACCTCCGGCAGGGTCGGCGGGGCGGAGGGCTTGCCGAAATCCCGGATGTCGGCACCGGCCATGAAGGTGCGGCCGGCGCAGACGATCAGCAGCGCCTCGGCCCCGTCGTCGGCCAGCCCGGCGTCCAATGCCGCAACCAGCCCGCTGCGCACGCCATGACCGACGGCGTTCACCGGTGGGTAATCGACGGTGATGACGCCGACTTTGCCATGGCACGCATACTGGACAGGATTGGGCGGAACCGCTTCAGTCTGGGCGGGCGACGGCATCGGCACTCTCCGAAAAGCCAAAGGTCCGGGTTGATCCGATCACAGACGGCAGTGCGGATCGGAGGCCGGTGGATCGTCAGTCTAGCAGACAGTTCAACTGAATCAAGTTTTCGGAATTTAATTCCTATATACGGAATTTGAGCAGCGCGGCTTGCCCATTGGGAACCGAACGGCGCGGCCACGGGTTGGCATTCGCGTCGAAGGTCACTGGCTGGAGTTGGGTTATGGATTTGACGGGGAAGGTCGCACTGGTCACCGGTGCGGGGTCCGGGATCGGTAAGGCGTCCGCGATACGCTTCGCCCAGTCCGGCGCCTCGGTCGGTGTGCTGAGCCACACCGCGGACGAGATCGCGAAGACCGCCGAGGAGATCCGTGCCACCGGTGGACAGGCGATTCCCCTGACTGCGGATGTCGGCGACGACGCGGCGATGCGGCAGGCCACAGAGCGGCTTGTGGAGGAGTTCGGGCGGCTCGACATCGTCTTCGCCAATGCCGGCATCAACGGTGTCTGGGCGCCCATCGACGACCTGACGCCGGACGAATGGGACCGCACCATCAACACCAACCTGCGTGGCACCTACCTGACGCTGCACCATGCGGTTCCGCACCTGAAGAAAGCGGGCGGCGGCTCGGTGATCGTCACCGCGTCGATCAACGGCACGCGGGTGTTCAGCAACACCGGCGCCACCGCCTATTCCTGCACGAAGGCGGCACAGCTCGCCATGGTGAAGATGCTGGCGCTGGAACTGGCGCCGAGCCGCATCCGCGTCAACGCCATCTGCCCCGGCATCATCGAAACGGACATTCCCGACAATACCAGGATGCGGAATATCGAATCGGTGAAGACTCCCATCGAGTATCCGCAAGGTAAGGTGCCCCTGACCGGCGGCAAGTCCGGCGACAGCTTCGACGTGGCGGAGCTTGCGCTGTTCCTGGCGTCCGACCGCGCGAAGCACATCACCGGCACTCCGGTCTGGATCGACGGTGCGGAATCCCTGATGGTCGGCTGACGATCCGCACTCCCGCGGCTCGGCCGCAAAACCGAACAACCAAGGCGAAGGACACCATGAGCTTGCACGAGAAGGTGCGGAAGAACGAGGAACTCGGCCGTTATGAGCTGACGGTGGCCGGCTCCACCGCGCTGGTCACCTACGACATGCGCGATGGCAAGATCGCGCTGACCCACACCGAGGTGCCGGGTGCCCTGACCGGCCAGGGGGTGGGGTCGGAACTGGCGAAGGGCACGCTGGACGACATCCGGGCGCAGGGCCTGAAGGTGCTGCCGCTCTGCACCTTCATCGAGTCTTACATCAAGCGCCACCCGGAGTATCAGGACCTCGTCGGCTAAAGCGGATTGCCGTCCTCGTCGAGGAAGATCAGATCGCCGTCCAGCAGGAAGAGGCAGATGCAGTCTTCCTCGCTGGCGCCGCGGGCATAATGGTCGGTGCCGGCGACATAGTGGGCGACGTCGCCAAGCCCGTAGCTGCCATATTCGTCGCGGAAGGCGCCGCGCAGGACCAGCAGCAGTTCGTCCGCAGTGTGGCGGTGCGCCGGAACCGGGGCGCCCGAGGCCATGCGAAGAAGGCGGATCGTCGTGCCGGACATCGTCGTGCCGGACAGGGTGCGCTCCCAGCCCGACAGCCAGACCCCCTTGGCGATCTCCCGCCAGGACCCGTCATCGGTCGGCGTGTCGATGGCGTCCGGCAGCCAGCTGCGCAGCGGTTCCGGCACCGGACATCCGCATGTCCGGCCGGTGGCGGGCGGCTCGATGGGGGCCGGCTCCGGCGGCGTCCGCGTGGCGGTCAGCAGCCCGTCCATGCGGTCCAGCAGCGCATCCAACCCATCGTGACCGGCGCAGGGCAGCTCTTCGAACCAGTTCCCGCACAAGGCTTCGTAAGATGCGACGCGCTGGCGGCACTCCGGGCAATAGGCGAGGTGGGTCGCCACCAGCAGGGACTTCCCGGCCCGCTCCTGCCCGCTGGCGTAGCCGATCAGAAGCTGGTCGTCCGGATGATGGAGCGGCACCGTCACGCCTTGTCCCTCATGCTGCGTTTCAGATGGCTGAGCGCGAGGCGCAGCCGCGTCTTAACGGTTCCCAAGGGCACCTCCGTGTCCTCGGCGATCTCTTCATGGGTCTGTTCGAGAAAATACGAACGGCGCAGCACCTCGGATTGGTTCTCCGCCAGAGTTTCGATCGCGTCCTGAAGCTGGCGGCTGCTCTGGACCATCTGGGCGGTCTCCTCGGGCGTGGCGAAGGAGGCGGGGGTCATCGCCGGATCGTCCGGGTCGGGGGCCGGGCGCATCTCCTTGCGCAGGCGGTCGATGCGCCGGTTGCGGGCGATGGTGAACACCCAGGTGCCGACGGTCGCCTGGGCCGGATCGAAGCTGGCGGCCTTCAGCCAGACCGTCAGCATCACGTCCTGGACCAGTTCCTCCGCCGTGCTGCGGTCGGCGCCGAGCTTCAGGCAATAGTGCAGGATCTTCGGCGCGAAATGGCGGAACAGCGCAGCGAAAGCCGTGCGGTCGCGATCCTGCGCCACCGCATGGACCAGCCCGCCGAACTGGTCGGCATCGGCCCGGTCGGCATCTGGACTCCCTGCCCCGTCCTTGTTCAACGTCCCCGGCAAAAGGGGCCCACGCGTAAACGGCATTCAACCACCAGTCAGCATTCCAGCGGGCGGCAGCTTATCCTGAACTTCTTAACGGAGCATTCCCGAAAATCGTCAGTGTACCATTGGTCCTTTGGGTGTGCTCTTAGCGTGCTCTCAGCGCACTCATGGGATCCAGGGGCGAGACGGTGGGCGTGGTCTGGGGCAGGGGGCGGAAGGCGGCCTGCGCCTCGGCGGGCAAAGGCGGGCGCATGCGGGTCCGCCACAGGCCATAGAGGGTGGCGCACAGCGCGCCGCCGGTGACGAAGCTGAAGAGCCCGGCCGGCCCGGTGGCGATCATCAATGCCGACGCCACCGGCGGGCCGATGATGGCGCCGACGGAATTGGCCAGGATCAGGCCGCCGCTGGCCGACACCATGTCCTCCCGCCGGACGTAATCGTTGGTGTGGGCGAGGCAGACCGGATAGAGCGTGAAGGCCAGTCCGCCGAACAGCGGCGCCACCAGCATCAGCGCCAGCGGCTGGTCCAGCCCGGCGGCGGCGATCATGCCCAGGCTGGTCAGCGACAGGGAGGCCGACAGGCCGATGATGACGCTGCGCCGGTCAAAACGGTCCGACAGCCGGCCGAGCGGCCATTGCAGCGCCATGCCGCCGAGGATCAGCGCCGACATGAACAGCGCCGTGCCCGACACGCCGAAGCTGGAGGAGGCGCCGAACACCGGGGCCAGCCCATAGATCGACCCGGTGATCGCCCCGCTGATGAACACCCCGGCCACCCCCAGCGGCGAGCTTCGGTAAAGCCGCTTGATGCCGAAGGAGGAGACGTTCGGCAATTGCGGCGGCGTGGTTCGCGTCAGGGCCACCGGCACCAGCGCCAGCGTCAGCAGGATCGACACGATCATGAACAGCCGCACGCCGGTCTCGTCGTCCAGGCGCAGCAACTGCTGCCCGACGCCGGAGGCGCCATAGAGCGTCACCATGTAGGCCGACAGCAGCTGCCCGCGGCTTTCGTTGGTGGCGGTGCCGTTGAGCCAGCTTTCGATGCACATGTAGAGACCGGCCATGCAGAATCCCTGCGTCAGGCGCAGCAGGGCCCAGAGCGGCGCATCGACGAACAGCGCGTGCGACAGTGCTGCGACCGACACGACGGAGGCGAAGGCGGAGAAGGCCCGGATATGGCCGACGCGGGTGATGATCCGATGCGCATAGAGCGATCCCAGCGTCAGCCCGCCATAATAGGCCGCGGTGATCATCCCGACCGCCGTCGCACCGGACGCCGTCGCCGACAGCCTCAGCCCGATCAGGGTCGACATGGCTCCGTTCGCCAGCATCAGAAAAGCGACCCCCAGCAGAAGCGAGGCGACCGAACGCACAACCGGTGGCATGCCTTGAATCCTCCGCCGCCGTCAGTGCGTCAGGGCCGGAAAGCCGGTCGGGGGCCAATGATGCATGGCGATGCTCCGAATCTCTGTTTGCGTGCGGTGCTGCGACCTGTCGCAAGGTCCAACAGCCAAGCCATGGATTCGGTCCGTCGCCGGGGCGGGGAGCAGGGATGCGGCTCAGGGATATGAGTGACCGTTGGGTCAACCGGACCGTTGACAGGGCATACCGATCGGTAACATACCTTCCGTCAGGTAGAGATTCGGGAGACGCCAGGATGTCCGACACCGCGCCCGCCACCCCATCGCCGGTCCAGCTCGTCCGCGAGGGGGCGGTGTCCTGGATCCGGTTGAACCGTCCCGGCGTGCTGAACGCGCTGGACGAGCCGACCGCCGCCGCCTTCCTCGACGCCTGCCGCAGCGTGGCGGAGGAGGGCGGGACGGGGCCAACGCGGGTGCTGGTGATCGCCGGCAACGGCCGCGGCTTCATGGCCGGCGGCGATGTCGGCCGCTTTGCCGACGATCCCGCCACCGCCCCGGCGGTGGCCGGCGCCATCATTGCCCATCTGCACGAGGCGCTGCGCGTACTCGACCGGCTGGACGTGCCGGTCCTGGCCTCCGTCCATGGGCCGGTGGCCGGGGCGGGGATGAGCCTCGCCAGCGCCGCCGACCTCTGCATCGCCGCCGACGATGCCAAATTCACCATGGCCTATGCCCGCATCGGCGCCACCCCCGACGGGTCGGGCAGCTTTCATCTGCCGCGCCTCGTCGGTCTGCGCCACGCCATGGAGCTGGCGATGCTGTCGGAGGTGATCGACGCGGCGGAGGCATTGCGGATCGGGCTGGTCAACCGGGTGGTGCCGGCGGCATCCCTGGTGGAAGAGACGGCGAAGCTGGCCGAACGGCTCGCCGCCGGGCCGACCGTCGCCTATGCCGGCGTCCGCCATCTGATGCGCCAGTCCTTCGACCGGACGCTGGACCGGCAGTTGGATGCCGAGCGCGACCGCTTCCTCGCCACCGCCGCCACCAGCGACTTCATCGAAGGCGTCAACGCCTTCATCGCCAAGCGCAGGCCGGACTTCACCGGCCGCTGACCGTCTTTATTGTCCGAGAAGTGGACCGAACCATGCAGAACGACATCGTCATCGTCGGCGCCGCCCGCACCGCCATCGGCGGCTTCGGCGGCAGCCTCAAGGATGTGCCGCTGACCCGGCTCGCCACCGTTGCGGTCAAGGCGGCGCTGGAGCGGTCCGGCGCCGCGCCCGACGCCGTCGGCCATCTGGTGATGGGCAACGTCATCCCGACCGAGACCAACGATGCCTATCTCAGCCGCGTCGCCGCCATCGATGCCGGCATCCCCATCGGTACGCCCGCCTTCAACGTAAACCGTCTCTGCGGCTCCGGCCTTCAGGCCATCGTCTCGGCGGCGCAATCCATCGCGCTCGGCGACTGCGACGTCGCCATCGGCGCCGGTGCGGAATCGATGAGCCGCGGCCCCTATTTCGTGCCGAGCGCCCGCTGGGGCACCCGCCTGGGCGATGGGGCGCTGGTCGATTACATGAACGGCATCCTGCACGACCCCTGGCAGAAGATTCACATGGGGGTGACGGCGGAGAATGTCGCCGCCCGCTACGGCATCGACCGCGAGGCGCAGGACGCCCTGGCGCTGGAAAGCCAGCGCCGCGCCACCCATGCCATCGCCGAAGGCCGTTTCAAGGACCAGATCGTCCCGGTGGAGATCGCTTCGCGCAAGGGCACCATCGTCTTCGACACCGACGAGCATGTCCGCGGCGACGTCACCCCCGAAGGGCTGGCGAAGATGAAGCCGGTCTTCAAAAAGGACGGATCGGTCACCGCCGGCAACGCCTCCGGCCTGAATGACGGCGCCGCCGCGGTGGTGCTGGCCGATGCCCGCCGCGCCGAGGCGCTGGGGCTGAAGCCGCTGGCCCGTCTCGTCGGCTATGCCCATGCCGGCGTCGAGCCCGATTACATGGGCATCGGCCCGATCCCGGCGACCCGCAAGGTGCTGGAGCGGACCGGCCTGTCGGTCGGCGACCTCGACGTCATCGAATCCAACGAGGCTTTCGCGGCCCAGGCCTGCGCGGTGATCCGCGAGCTGGATTTCGACCCGGCCAAGGTGAACCCCAACGGCTCCGGCATCTCGCTCGGCCATCCGGTGGGGGCGACCGGCGCCATCATCACGGTGAAGGCGATCCATGAATTGCACCGCACCGGCGGCCGGTATGCCCTGGTGACCATGTGCATCGGCGGCGGCCAGGGCATCGCCGCCATCTTCGAGCGCGTCTGAGGCTCTAGGCCAGAGGATCCTGGCAGGTACGGGTGGGACCGCCCGCCCGTACTCAAAACTCGCAACCGGTTTTTCATTGAACGATCAATCAAAATAAAATCGACCTCCGCCTGCGGCCAATTGCGCAACGGCGCCATCAAAATGCAGATTTCGTGAACGCAGCTATCGACCGCGCCCCTCGTCTCGGGGCAATCTACGGCCCGATTGCTTTAACCCTGGTCTGTTGCGTTCCGGAAGCCTTGCCCATGACGACGATTCTGCCCACGCCCACCGGTTCGTCTTCGGCGACGATTGGACAGGTGCGTCTGGCGGTGCGCGGCCTGCGCAAGGTCTTTGCCGACGATCCCCGCCCGGCGCTGGAGATGCTGCGCCGCGGGGCGACCAAGGCGGAAGTCCTGCATCGGCTGAACGTCAATGTCGGCGTCGCCGAGGCCAGCTTCGACATCCGGGCGGGCGAGATCTTCGTCATCATGGGCCTATCGGGGTCGGGCAAATCGACCATCGTCCGGCTGCTGAACCGCCTGATCGAACCGTCGGAGGGGGAAATCCGGCTGGATGGCCGCGACCTGACCGCGTTGCCGTACGCCGACCTCGTCGAGGTGCTGCGGCGGGACATGAGCATGGTTTTCCAGTCCTTCGCCTTGCTGCCCAACCGCACCGCGCTGGAGAATGCCGCCTTCGGGCTGGAGGTGGCCGGAGTGAAGCGGGCCGAGCGGCGCAAGGCGGCACTGGCCGCCCTGGAACGGGTCGGTCTGGCGGACTATGCCGACCGCTATCCGGACGAGCTGTCCGGCGGCATGCAGCAGCGGGTGGGGTTGGCCCGCGCTCTGGCCAAGAACCCGACGATCATGCTGATGGACGAGGCCTTCTCGGCGCTCGACCCGCTGATCCGCACCGACATGCAGGACGAGCTTCTGCGGCTTCAGCGCGAGGATGCCCGCACCATCGTCTTCATTTCCCACGATGCCGAGGAGGCGATGCGGATCGCCGACCGCATCGCGGTGATGGAGGAGGGCCGGATCGCCCAGATCGGCACCCCGGCGGACATCCTGCGCGCGCCGGCCGACGAGTATGTCCGCGCCTTCTTCCGCGGCGTCGATGCCTCGCGCGTGTTGCGTGCCCGCGACCTCGCCCGGCCGCCCGACGATGGGACCGCGGGCGAGCCCGGACGGTTCCGTTACCGCACCGATGCGGCCGGCTGTTTCCGCGGCGTGCTGGCCGGCGATGGCACATCGGCCCTGTTCGGGCTGGAGCCGGTGGCGGCCGACACGCCGATCCATGCCCTGCTCGGCCGGGTCGCCGCAGCCCCCTGTCCGCTGCCGGTCGTGGAGCCGGACGGCCGGCTCATCGGCGTGATTTCCCGTGCGGCGCTGCTGGCGGCGCTCGATCGTGGCGAGACCGCCGGGCGCGAGGTGCGGCATGGCTGACATCGCCCTGCTGGACATCGAGTGGCTGAACGAGACCATCGGCGGCGGCATCGCCCGCGGCGCCGAATGGCTGGTGACGACGATCCTCGACCATGGTCAGCCGGTGCTGACGGTCATCGCCGCGACGGTGGACGGGTTGGGCGAGGCGTTGGACGGACTGTTGCTCGGGGTGCCGCCCTGGTGGCTGGCGCTGGTGCTGTCGGCGGTGGCGCTCTGGCGGGTCGGACGCGCCTTCGCGCTGTTCACCCTGCTGTCGCTGGGCGGGATCTTCGTGATGGGACTGTGGGAGCCGACGGTTTCCACCCTCGGGCTGGTTCTCGCCTCCACCGTGCTCAGCCTGATCGGCGGGGTGCCGCTCGGCATCTGGATGGCGCGCAGCAAGATCGCCGACGGGGTGGGCAAGACCCTGCTGGATCTGATGCAGACGATGCCGGCCTTCGTTTATCTGATCCCGGCGGTGCTGTTCTTCGGCCTGGGCCGGGTGCCCGGCATCATCGCCACCGTGGTCTTCGCCATGCCGCCGGCGGTGCGGCTGACGGCGCTCGGCATCCGGCAGGTGCCGGTGGAACTGGTCGAGGCCGGGCGCGCCTTCGGCTGCCGCGACCATCAGCTCCTGTTCAAGATTCAGCTGCCGAACGCCCTGCCGTCGATCATGGCTGGGGTGAACCAGACCATGATGATGGCGCTGTCGATGATCGTCGTCGCCTCGATGATCGGCGCCGGCGGGCTGGGCAACGTGGTGCTCCAGGGCATCCAGCGCCTGGACATTGGCCTCGGCGTGCAGAGCGGTCTGGCCGTCGTTCTATTGGCCGTCGTGCTCGACCGCATCACGCAGAGCTTTGGCCGGGTGGGCGGTCGCGGTGCCGGCCGCCGCCGGGCCGCCGCCGGGACTGCCGGACGGCGCTGGTGGCGGCGGTGAGGTCAGGCGTTCAGTTCGGAATCGAGGTAGCCCAGAGCCACCGCCCGGGCGGCGCTGCCGTCCATGGCGCCGGTCAGGGCGAAGCGCAGCCACAGCCCGTCGATCATCGCCGCCAGCCCGACGGCCACCCGCTCCGCCCGGTCCGGCGGCAGCAGAGGGCGAAGGGCATGCAGCAGGTTGGAATGCAGCCGGCGGGCATTGATCCGTTGCAGCCGGGCCAGCGCCGGGTTGTGCGGCGCCTGCGCCCAGAAGCCGAGCCACGCCGCGACCACCCGCGGCTCGAACTGGCCGGGGGCGAAGTTGCAGTCGACGATCGCCTCCAGCCGGGCGCGCGGCGAATCGGCGGTCGCCAGCCGCTGCGTCGCGTCGTCGCGCAGCTGTTGCAGCATGCTGCGCATGGTCGCGGACAGCAGCTCGTCCTTGCCGCCGAAATAATGGTGGATGATGCCCGGCGAAACGCCGGCCCCCCGGCTGATCGTCTGGACCGTGGTGTCGGCCAGACCATGCTCGCCCATCGAGGTGATGGTGGCGTCGATCAACTGGCGGCGGCGGATCGGTTCCATTCCGACTTTGGGCATGGGGCTGGCGGTCTCCTGTCCTGTTCCGCCAAGGCGGTTCCACCGCCACCTTGGCCTGTACCGCAACAAATGCGCCATTTTCGCCGGTCCGTCGATGGCGAAATCGGCAGACCCGGTAACGCAGACCGGATGGACCGGACGACAAAGCCCAGACAACAAGCCCGAACGACAAGAAAGAGGAGTTGAGGATATGAACGGATGGAACGCTCTGGCCAAGGGGATCGCGGGTGCCGGCATCGCCGCGGTCGTGACGCTGGGCGCCGGCGGGGCGCTGGCCGCCGAACCGGCCTCCTGCAAGGCGGTGCGCTTCGGCGACGTCGGCTGGACCGACATTGCGGCGACGACGGCGCTCGCCTCCGTCACGCTTGACGCGCTGGGCTACAAGCCGACCACCACCATGTCGTCGGTGCCGCTGGTCTATACGGGCATGAAGACCAAGTCGCTGGACGTCTTTCTCGGCAACTGGATGCCGACGATGGAGCCCTTCGTGAAGCCGGTTCTGGAAGACGGCTCGGTCGAGGTGACGCGCGTCAATCTGGAAGGCGCCAAATACACGCTGGCCGTGCCGAAATACGCCGCCGAGGCCGGGCTGAAGACCTTCGCCGACATCGCGAAGTTCAAGGACAAGCTGAGCGGCAAGATCTATGGCATCGAGGCCGGTAACGACGGCAACCTGATCATCGACAAGATGCTGAAGGCCGACGCCTTCGGCCTGAAGGACTTCAAGCTGGTGGAATCCAGCGAGGCCGGCATGCTGGCCGAGGTGAAGCGCGCGACGCGCAACAAGGGCTGGGTGGTCTTCCTGGGCTGGGAACCGCACCCGATGAACAAGAGCTTCGAGCTGACCTATCTGGAGGGCGGCGACGACTGGTTCGGCCCCAACCTGGGCGGCGCCACCGTCAGCACCAACGTCCGCAAGGGCTATGGCGCTGAATGCCCGAATGTCGGCAAGCTGCTGTCCAACCTGTCCTTCACGCTGGCGATGGAAAACGCCGTGATGGACGACATCATGAACGGCAACAAGAAGCCGGACGCCGCCGCCAAGGCCTGGCTGAAGAAGAACCCCGACGTTTTGAAGAGCTGGCTGTCGGGGGTCACCACCATTGATGGCAAGGACGGTCTGGCCGCGGTGCAGGCCAAGCTCGGCGTCGCAACCAAGTCGTAACGGGCCAAGTCCTAACCGGCCAAGTCGTAAACGGCATCAGATGGGGCGGGATGGAGCGGCGTTTCGCCCCATCCCGCCTATCGCTTTCTTTCCGGTGGCTTTATCCCTTTGCCACGGTCCATTGCTCTGCTAAGGCCCATTAGGTCCTGAGTGCGGAGCGTTCGTGGCGGGTCGCCATTCACCCTTTTCCGGGAGCCTGCCCCTCTCCCGGCACTCTTACCGGGCAGCCGGCGCGCGTGATTGCGCGGCGGGACGCGCATGAGGATTCGCTCGCGCATCGCGGTCGTCGGGGGCGTGCCGGTCATGGTCGCGGCGGTCATCGCGGTGGCCGGCGGGCTGCTGCTGGCCCGCAGCGAGCGGGTTTACGAATCGGCGGTGCTCGCGGGTTCGGTCTATCGCGACGTGCTGGCGGCGACCGCAGCCCGCATCGACTATCTTCAGGTTGCTCCCGCCGACCGTGCCAGCCGCGCCGACCGTTTCGAGAGCATGTCGGACTCGGCGGCGGCCGAATTGCGCCAGCTGGACAAGGCCGGATCGGCCAACACCCACCGGGCGGAGGTGGAGCGTGCGACCGCCGTGCTGGCGCGCTATGTCGACCAGATGCGCAGTTTCATCCAGGTGACCGCCGCGAACGACTCTGCGGTGGCCGACATGGGGCTTCACGCCTCCACCCTGATGGCCCTGACCGACCGCGCCCGCGAACGCCAGCATGCCGCCAACGTCGATTCCCTCGGATCCCTGACGGAGGCCGACCAGCGCCTGCGGGACAGCCGCGACGTGGTCGACAGCGCCCACGAACTGCGCGAGGCGATGCTGGATTTGCAGCGGGCGGAGGCCCAGCATGTCGCCGCCCTCGGGTTCGGGGTCGGGCTGTTCGGCAGCGGCCGTCCCTTGACCCTGGCCGATTTCCACATCGCCATCGACAGGCTGATCGGGACCGCCGACCGGTTGCAGTCGGCCTTGGATCGGACCGACCCGCTGGTCGATCGCTATCCGGCGAAGCAGTCTGCCGCCCGCTATGCCGCCACGGTGGACGGATTGCAGGCCGCCGTCACCGAACTGCGTTCGGCCCAGGCCGAACGTGACGCCGCATTGAGCCGCTTCGAAGCGGCTGTGCAGGTGGCAGCGGGGCTGGGGGGCGACGATGCCGAACGGCCGGCCATCAGCAGTCCCCTGGGCGAGCGGATGCTGGCCGAGCAGGTCATCCGCACGCTGCCGGTGGTGCGGGCGCTGGTGCTGACCGGAACGCTGAACCGCCAGCCCGACGTGACCTTCCTGTCCTCCATGCTGCCGTCCTTGCGTGCGCCGCTGGACGGGCTTTACCGGGTCCAGGCCCGTGCCGCCGCGGCCCAGCAGGCGCTCGAAGCCGCACAGCGCGCCGGGGCGGAAGCGGCATCCGCCATCGAGGCGCTGACCGCCCGCATCCTGATGGTCAAGGCCACCGGTTACACCGCGATCCAGGACGAGGTGGTGCAGCTGATCGCCTACGCCATCCAGGCCAACGACACCGAGCAGGAGACGCAGAACGTCGCCGTCGTCGCCCTGCGTCTCGGCCGGCGGGCCGCCGACGCGGTGGCGGTGCGCGATGCGGAGGAGGCCGACCGCATCGTCGCCGATGCCGGCGCCCTGCTGGAAACGGTGCGCGGCCTTCCCATGTCGCCGCTGTTGCAGGACGAGGTGCTGTCGGCCATCCGCAACTGGCGGGACAGCCTGCGCCGCACCGCCGAGGGGCTGCGCCGCCTCAACCAGCTGCTGATCACCATGGACCGCGATGCCGGCGCGCTCGTGGAAACCGCAAGGCAGCTGGACGAGACCTTCCGGGACGAAGCCGCGCGCATCGGCGAGCTGCTGACCCGTATCCTGGTGATCGGGGCGACCATCGGCCTGCTGCTGGGCGGCGGTGCGGCGGCGGTGGTGGCCCGGTCGATCAGCCGGCCGGTGCTGCGCCTGCAAAAGCAGATGACCCGGCTGGCCGAGGACCCGCTGGCCGGCCCGATCGACGGCACGCGTCGCCAGGATGAATTCGGTGCGATGGCGCGTGCCGCCGCCTTCTTCATCCGCGAGATCGGTCTGCGCGAACAGGCGGCCCGGCAGGCGAAGGACCGCGCCGACCGCGCCCTGGAAGACCTGCGCCGCACCCAGGCCGATTTGATCCAGGCGGAAAAGATGGCGTCGCTGGGTGGCCTGGTTGCCGGCGTGGCGCACGAGATCAACACGCCGCTGGGCAATGCCCTGATGGGAGCCACCCATCTGGAGGACCGGCTGGCGATCCTGGCGCGGCAGGCGAGCGGGGGCAATCTGCGCCGCAGCGACTTCGCCGAGTTCCAGGAGACGGCGGACGAGATCGCCCGGCTGCTGGTGCTGAATCTCCAGCAGGCCTGCGAGCTGGTGCAGAGCTTCAAGCAGGTTGCCGCCGACCAGACCAGCGGCGAGGAACGGCTTTTCCTGCTGAAGCCTTATCTGGAGGATCTGGCGACCAGCCTCAGCCCGTCCTGGCGGCGGGCGGGCCACAGCCTGCGGGTGGACTGTCCTGAAACCATCGAGATCGACGGTTTCCCTGGCGTTCTGGCACAGATCCTGACCAATCTCGTGATGAACTCAATCACTCACGCCTACCGCGAAGGGCAGCGGGGGCAACTGCTGATTACCGCCGCGGCGCAGGGCGCCGACATGGTGACGCTGGTCTACTCCGACGACGGCCGCGGGATTGCACCCGCCGATCTGGGGCGGGTGTTCGATCCGTTCTTCACCACCCGGCGCGGTGCGGGCAGCACCGGTCTCGGCCTGCACATTGTCTATAATCTCGTGGTCAATCGGCTGGGTGGAAAGATCGCGGTGGACAGCCTTCCCGATAGAGGCGTGCGGTTCACCATTCGCTTTCCACGACGATTTGCCACTGATAACATGACGTTGGTCGCCGCAGTGCCATCCCCGCAGGAGCAGTGAATGCCTTTGCCGCCGAAGACGTTGACGCGGACTCTTGCAAAGGGGGGGGCTGTTCTTTTCGGGCTTGCGACCATGCCCGGTGCGGCGCTGGCGGAGAAGTCTCTCGTCTACTGCACCGAAGGAAATCCGCAGAGCTTCAATGCGCAGTTCTCGACCTCCGGCACCACCGTGAATGCGGTCACACCGCTCTTCAACAATCTGGTTGAAATGGGGCCGGATGGACAAATCACGGACAGCGGTCTGGCCGAATCCTACACGATCTCGGCCGACGGTCTGATCTATGATTTCCATCTTCGCCGGAATGTGAACTTCCATTCCAACGATCTGTATAGCCCGAGCCGGCCGCTCAACGCCGACGACGTTCTGTTTACCTTCGAACGTCAATGGCATGCCGACCACCCCTACCATAACGTCGGGCCGGCAACCTATGATTACTTCAGGGATATGGGGCTGCCGACCCTGTTGAAATCGGTTGTGAAGTTGGACGACCATACCGTCCGCATCACCCTGGATCATCCGGAAGCGCCCTTCCTCGCCGATCTGGCGATGCCGTTCCTGTCGATCCAATCCGCCGAATATGCGGATTTCCTGATGAAGTCAGGCCGGCAGATGTCGTTCGACGATACGCCCATCGGAACGGGACCGTTCCGGCTGGTGTCCTACCAGAAGGACGTGGCGATCCGTTACAAGGCCTTCGACGGCTATTGGCGCGGGCGCCAGCCGCTGGACAATCTGATCTACTCGATCACGCCGAACATCGCGGTTCGCCTGAACAAGCTGCGGTCGGGTGAATGCCACGTGATGATTTTCCCCAACCCGACCGAGTTGGGGAACATCGAGAAGGATCCGAATCTGGTGCTGGAACGGCAGGATGGGCGGAATGTCGCCTATATGGCGCTCAACACCCAAAAGCCGCCGCTCGACGATGTGCGGGTGAGGCGGGCGATCACGCTGGCGATCGACAAGCGCACCCTGGTCGACGCGGTCTATCAGAATGGCGGGATGCCGGCCAAGAACCCGATTCCGCCCGGCATGTGGTCCTACAATGACAGCATCGAGGATCACCCGTTCGATCCGGTCGAGGCACGCCGTCTGCTGGTCGGGGCCGGTCATGGCGAAGGCTTCACTCTCGACCTGTGGTACACGCCGGTGACGCGCCCTTATCTGCCCAACGGCAAGCGTGCCGCCGAAATGATCCGGGAGAATCTGGAACGGGTCGGGATCAAGCTGACCCTGAAGACCGAAAGCTGGGGCAACTATCGCCGCCAGGTCACCCAGGGCGACCAGGACATGGTGCTCTATGGCTGGACCGGTGACAATGGCGATCCCGACAATTTCCTGTATTTCCTGCTGAACTGCGGTGCGGTGCGTCCCGGTGGCGCCAACATCGCGAGATGGTGCAATCCCGATTTCGAAGAGCAGATCACCAAGGCCAAGGTGACCAGCGATGTCTCCCGCCGGACTGCCCATTACCGCACAGCCCAGCAGATCTTCCATCAGGAAGTCCCGTGGTTTCCCATTGCGAACTCGATCATCGTCGTCGCCCACCGCAAGGAGGTGAAAAACTACACGAACAACATCTTCAATCAGGATTTTTCAGGTGTCGACATCGAGGCCCGGTGAGTACAGGCTTATGCAACTTTCAACTGGGCAATTCCCGGCAGGTGACATGTCGCCCGACGATCTGATGTTCGAGGATGACGAAGCCGGCACAGTGCCGGCGCGGCTGACGACGGCGGCTGTGCCATGGCCGGTGCTGGTGGTCGACGACGACGAGCAGGTGCATGCGATGACGCGTGTGCTGCTGAACGATTTCGAGTTCGAAGGCCGCCGCTTCGCCATCGTCAGCGCCTTTTCCGCAGCGGAGGCGCGGACGATCCTGGCCGAGCGGCCGGACCTGCCCGTGGTCCTTCTCGACGTCGTGATGGAAACGCAGGATGCGGGCTTGCGTCTGGTCCATCACATCCGGCGCGATCTGGGCAACCGCCACATTCGCATCATCCTGCGCACCGGCCAGCCCGGACAGGCGCCGGAACGCGACGCCATCGTCGCCTATGACATCAACGACTACAAAAGCAAGGCGGAGCTGACCGCCCAGAAGCTGTTCACCAGTCTGGTCAGCGCCGTGCGCGGGTGGCGCGATCTGGTCACCATCGAGACGCTGAACCAATCGCTGGAGCATCGCGTCGCCGAACGCACGGCACAGCTGGAACGGCAGACCGCCTTGGCCGAGGAGCAGCGCCGCTTCATCGAAAATCTGGTGGAGCTGATGCCGAGCCCGGTCTGGTACAAGGATTCGGCCGGCCGCTATGCCCTGTGCAACCGTGCCTTCCGCGAGCTGTTTCCGAACGCCGCCGACGGGGCCGAATGGTCATCCGAGGGTCAGGAACTTCCAGGCCAGGATCTGCCGGAACAGGTTTTCCCGGAACAGGCCCCGTCCGGTACGACGGCCTTTTCCTTCGAAACCAGCGTTGCCGGGCCGGACGGCGACGCACGTGAGCTGCTGGTGGTGAAGCGTCCGCTGAGCTCGCCGGATGGTGCCGCGACCGGCGTGATCGCCATCGCCACCGATATCACGGAGCGGCGGCGGATGGAACGCGAACTCCAGCGCCTCGCCACCACCGACCCGCTGAGCGGTGCCCACAACCGCCGGCATATTCTGGAGCTTCTGGAACGTCTGCTGACTGGGCTGGAC
Source organism: Azospirillum sp. 11R-A (assembly GCF_049472615.1). Lineage (NCBI taxonomy): Bacteria > Pseudomonadati > Pseudomonadota > Alphaproteobacteria > Rhodospirillales > Azospirillaceae > Azospirillum > Azospirillum sp. 11R-A. The sequence goes on from NZ_JBCEBL010000004.1 coordinate 70,572, forward strand.
GTTGTCCCGGAGGGGCGTCAGGCCGCCGGCATGGCCTGCCTGATCATGCTCGACATCGACCATTTCAAACGCATCAACGACGAGATGGGCCACGGCGCCGGCGATCTCGCGATTCGCCGGGTGGTCGAGGTGATCCGCGGCCAGATGCGCGCGACCGACCAGATCGGTCGCATCGGTGGGGAGGAATTCGCCATCCTGCTGCCGGACAGTTCGCGAGCCGACGGTGTGGCCATCGCGGAGCGGCTGCGCAGCGGCCTCGCCGCGTTGGCAATCGAGCTGTCGGATGGCCGGAACTTCCAGCTGACCGGAAGCTTCGGTCTGACCGAGGTGCAGACGCTGGGAGATACGGTGGAGAGCGTGCTGGGGCGGGCCGATCAGGCGCTCTACCGCGCCAAGGCGCTCGGGCGGAACCGGGTCGAGGTGATGTGAACGGGTGTATCGACCTGCGACAATTTGAACGATGACGGCTTGACCGCCGCTGCAACAACGGGTATCCAGATCCCATGAAGACCACCGACACCATGCGAATGCGAATTACCGGCCCGGCGCTCTGAAGCGTCGAAGAGTTGCCGTCTTCGTGTTCAATGGTCGTGTGGAGTGTGTGGCGTGTCGCTGCACCATGTGGTTCCCGGAACCCTCAATCCGGTTCATGACAGGTCCAACCCTCTGACCGCTGTTGCGGTGGCGTCTTCTTGCGTCCGTTTCGGCGAGCGAATGTGTGGCTCGGTGCGAATTATTCTCCCGGCCCGCTGAGGCGGTCCGGGGCACGCCCGACTTACCCAAAAATTCGTTCGCCGAGGATCTTCGCGATGTTCACCGCGCATGCCGATGCCGCGCGCACCCTTTCCGTCTGCGCTCCCCGCCACCGATCCCTTGAAGACCGCCTGCCGGCATGGCTGCCCTTGTCGGCGGTGACCGATGCCGCCGAGCGGCTGTCCGGCCAGATCGTCCGCACGCCGCTGCTGCATGCGCCGACGCTGGGCCGGGACCTGTGGCTGAAGGCGGAGGTGTTCCAGGCCACCGGCGCCTTCAAGGAGCGCGGCGCGCTGAACCGCCTGCTGCGGCTGACGGCACCGGAACGGGCCGGCGGTGTGGTGGCGATGTCGGCCGGCAACCATGCCCAGGGGGTGGCGCTGCATGCCGCCCGCCTTGGGGTACGGGCCACCATTGTAATGCCGGAGACGGCCCCGCGCTGTAAGGTGGAGCGCACTGCGGAACTGGGTGCCGAGGTGGTGCTGCATGGCGCCACGGTCGGCGAGGCGAAGGGCAGGGCGCTGGAACTTGCGGTGGAACGCCGGCTGACCTTCCTCCATCCCTATGACGATCCCGACGTGATCGCCGGACAGGGAACTGTCGGGCTGGAGATCCTGGCCGACCGGCCGGATGTCGACACGGTGGTGGTGCCGGTCGGCGGCGGCGGCCTGCTGGCCGGGGTGGCCGCCGCGGTGAAGGCGCGGAACCCCTGGGTGCGGGTGATCGGCGTCCGCCTGGCCCGGCGGGGCGGTCCGACACTGGCCGACGGCATCAACGTCCATGCGCTGGGCAAGCTGCCACAGGCAATCGTGAACACCCTTGTCGACCGGGTGGTCGAGGTGGAGGAGGCGGAGATCGCCGCGGCGATGAGGGCGCTTCACCGCTCCTTCGGCGTGGTGGCGGAGGGAGCCGGGGCTGCGGGGATCGCCGCGGTGCTCGGCGGCCGGCTGGGACGGACCGGACGGACGGTGGCGGTTCTGTCCGGCCGCAATGTGGACGGCGACACGCTGGCGCGGACGCTGGCGGCGTGATCCGCCGCTATTCATCAGGGTTATGTTGCTGCCCCTCCCCATTCATTGCCGTCGTCGCGGAACGCTGGAGGTGGTGGGGCGGCTGGCACCAAAGGACCGCCACCTCAGCCATCCCCTCGCAAATCGCATATCTCGTCTCTTCACCGAAGCGAAGTATGGATAGGTCAGTAGAAATGACCTATATTGGTCGTCGCGTGTAAACACACAGGCGACACCGAGGGGTAGCTGGCATGACGAACAATTCCGCCTCGACCATTTCGTCATCCCCTGCTTCGGTCACTTATGAACGCCCGAAGGCGGCGCACAGTGTCTTTGATAATTTGCAAGGACAACTGTTCGGTATTGTCATGACATCCTTCGGCATTGCCATTCTTCATGCCGCGGGTCTGGTCACCGGACAGGCGGCGGGACTCGCCTTTGTGATTTCTTACGCAACCGGCATCGATTTTGGAACTCTGTTCTTCCTGGTTAATCTGCCCTTCTATTTTCTTGCGCTGGCGCGCATCGGCGTCGGATTCACGATCAAGTCGCTGATCGCGGTGACCGGCATCGCCGTGCTGTCGGGGCTGCTGCCGACGATGATGAGCTTCAGCGCCATCAACCCCTATGTCGCGGCAGTGCTGGCCGGCTTCTGTGTCGGGATCGGCGTCATCGCCCTGTTCCGCCATGGCGCCAGCGGCGGCGGGGTCGGCATTCTCGCCTTTTACCTGCAGGAAAAGACCGGCTTCCGTGCCGGCTGGCTACAGTCGCTGTTCGATCTGGCGGTATTCTCGGCTGCGGCCTTCGTGCTCGATTGGCCGGCGCTGCTGGCGTCCATCCTGGGGGCTGCGGTGCTGAACGCTTTCGTCGCCTTCAACCACCGCGCCGACTGGTACGTCGCCCGCTGAACGGACTGGGGCCGCCCAGGGGAGGGGGCCGCTCTATTCGCGGCCCAACACCCGGTCGACCACCGCGTCGGCCCATTCCCGCGACCGGAAGCTCGCCTTGGCATCCACCGGGTCATAGACACGCTCGACCCAATCCCAGAAGGCGATGGGACGTTTCTGGTTGTAGGCGGCATACAGCTCGAAGAAGTAATCGAGAATGCCGGTCTTCGCCTGCTTGAAATGGCCGTACTTCCAGGACAGCTGCTTCATCGCCTGTTCGAGCGGCTGGCCTTCATGGGCGAACAGATACAGCGTCGACATGAAGCCGGCGCGGTCGGCGCCCGACTTGCAATGCATCAGCGCCGGATAGGTCATCGTCTTGAACAGCTCGCGCGCCTTCAGAAGGGTTTCCTTCTTCGGCATGTCGCGGGAGTTCACCGGGAAATCGACCAGTTCCAAGCCATGGGCGCGGCAGGCCTCCGCCTCCAGGATGTAGGAGGCGCAGTCGCGCGAGCCGCGCAGGTTCAGGATCGACTTCACCCCGTTGCGCGCCGCCGCCGCGATGTGCGAGGGCGAGGGCTGGCTCGCCCGGTACATGTTGGGGGAGATGCGATAGGTGTTGGAATAGATCAGCCGGAAACAGGCATGGTCGATGAACACGGCTTCCAGATGGCCGAGCGCGCGCTGCCATGGCGTTGCCATGCGGCTTCGGCTGCGCTTGATCGCATCGGCCAGCGCGGTGGTGGTGACCGCCCGCAGGGTGCTTTTCTTCGCCAACTCAAACCTTCCGACTCTGACGGAACGCCAACATAGGCATGGTCGGCGTTCCGTCAAGAACCCCATTGCGAGAAACGGGTCACGCCACCCTGTCTTGCAGCCGCACATACATGCCGTACTGGGCAGCCAGCGTCAGCACGATTTCCATGTACAGGTTGATCAGGCCGTTGGCGTAGAAGGCCGGACAGCCGGTGTAATGGCGCTCTCCCGTCATCGCGGTCGGCTCGATCAGGTCGGTGTTGAGCACGATCAGGTCTTTGTCCGGATCGTAGAGGAAGGCCGACTGGTCGGTGCGCAGCGGGTGGATGGCCTGATGGTCGTCCGCCTCGATCTTTCCCGCCGCCATGAACTGGCACAGCATGCCCAGGCTGCCCATCGCCAGCGGCAGCACCTGCTTCAGGCTGCGGCGGGCGAGGTCGTCGTAGGCCGCGGCCTCCAGCCCCGGCCGCAGCAGCGGCGCCGCTTCCACCAGATTCCAGCAGACATGGAGCGCGGTGTGGCTGCCGGTCTTGGTGATCGACAGCATGTCGTAGCCGGACGGGCCGTGCAGCACCGACTTCTGCAATTCGCGGCCCAGCACATAGCCGGCGGCGGCCATGTCGGTGATGGTTCCCTCCGTCCGGCAGCGGTCCTCCTCCACCATCACCTTGATCGCCCAATCCTTGATGATGGCGTCGAGCAGGTGGCAGACGGAGTCGCGCAGGAAGCCGACCATGCGGTCGGGATCGGCGGCGGCCATGCCGTCGGGGTCGGCGAAGTCCAGCCCGTGAGGCGACTCCGGCGGGGTGGACAGCCGCAGATGGCCGTCATCGTTCAGCGGCATGCGGGCGATGATGTGCTCCCGCAAATCGACATAGAGGAATCCCAGCAGCGCGTTGATCGCAACCTTCTCGAAATCCTCCTTGCGGGTGTCGGCATGGGCCGGGCAGTGGCCGGCCAGAGTCAGCAACTCCTCGCTGAGCAGATAGTTCGGGTCTTCGGCGATGCGGTGCAGGATGGGCGCGAGGTTGATCCGGGTCATCCCGGCTTCCTCATGCGCGCCGGCATAGGTCAGGGCGAAGTCGTTGGTGCGGGCCATCGGGCTCAGCCCTCCTGCAGGCGGTCGTAGACGGAGTAGTCGAGGGCCAGCCCGGCGACGATGTCGAGATACAGCTTGATCAGGTTGGTGGTGTAGAAGGCCGGGCAGCCGGTGTAATAGCGCTCGTTCGGCTTGGCGAAGGTGACGATGGGATCGGCGTTCAGCCGGATCAGCCCGTTGGCGTCCAGGATGAAGGCCTTCTGGTCTTTGGGCAGCCGGTGCACCGCCAGGCCGTCGGGCGGCTCGATCCCGCTTTCCTCCATGTAATGGACCAGCATTCCCAGGCTGGACATCGACAGCGGCACGATCTGCTTGAGGCTGCGGTGGACGAGGTCGTCGTAGAAGGCGGCGTCCTGTCCCGGCACCAGCAGCGGCGCGGCCTCCACCATCGCCCAGCAGATGTGGATGGCGGTGTGGCTGCCGGTCTTGGTGATCGACAGCATGTCGTAGCCGGCGCGCTGGTAGAGCGGCGAATGTTCCAGCACCGTGCGCAAGACGAAGGTCGCCGCCGCCTCCAGCGAGATCTCGCCGGAGCCCTGGGAGCGGAAATACTCCTCCTCCCGCACCAGATCGACGGCCCAGCCGGTGATCAGCCCGTCCAGCAGATGGCAGGTCGCGTCGCGCAGGACCGAGCAGAACACGTCCGGCGCCGCCGCGGCCATGGCGGCACGGTCGGCCGGGTCCAGCCCGTGCGGCGAGCGCGGCGGGATGGGGAGCATCGGCCGCCCATCCGCATCGAAGGGCAGCTTGCCGGCGATGTGGTCGCGCAGCCGGCTGAACAGCAGGGCCAGCAGGCTGTTGACCGCCACCTTGTCGGCGTCGTCCTGCGGGATCGGGGCCGCCGCTTCTGCGGCGCCGTCGGTCTTGCCGGCATGGAACGGGCATTGCCCGGCGCCCTGGCGGAACTCCTGGCTGAACAGGAAATTCGGATCGGTCTGGACGCGTTGCAGGATGTGCGCGATCGACACCCGGCCCAGCCCGGCCTCGCCATGGGCGGTGTTGAAGGTCTGGGCGAAGTCGTTGGAACGGGCGGTCAGGGTATCGGACATGCGGCGGCCTTGGGCGCTGGTCTGAGGGCGGATCCGGGGCGGACGGGCTACCCTAAAGGGAAAAGGCCGCCACACGCAACGGAGTGACGGCCCAGGGCACTATAATGTCCCGGCGCCTGCGTTATTTTGCCACGATCCTGCCGTCCACCGTCGGAGCCACCGTTTTCTTGGCCTCGACGTAGTTCATCACGATGGTCGCCAGCAACACCGCGCCCGACGCATCGACGATGACTTTGGAGCGCGGGAAGGCGGCATAGCCGTCGCCGCCCTTCAGCATGTAATCGTTGGTGGCGACGCGGTAGGTCGCCTGCGGGTCCACCGGCTTGCCGCCGACCAGGATCGAGGTCACCCGCCGCCCTGCCGGCGCCTTCGGGTCGTAGGTCATGGTCAGGCCGGAAACCTGCGGGAAGCGGCCGGCCTTCTCCTCCACCTTGCTGACGCCGTGTTCGAGGGTGGAGATCAGATCCTGCCCCGACATGTCCACCAGCACGCCGACATTGCCGAAGGGCAGTTCGGCGAAGATGTCCTTGCGGGTCAGCCTGGACCCGGCGGGATGCAGCGCGTCGGCGCGGATGCCGCCGCCGTTGGTGATGGCGACGTCGGCCTTCAGCGTGTCGCGCAGGGCGTCGGCGATCAGGTTGCCCATGCTGGCCTCGCGGCTGCGCACCACGTCCTTGCGGCTGTCAAGCTCCGTGGTCGTGGTGCCGATCACCGCCGCCAGATCGCTGTCGAGCCGCTTGGTGTAGCCCTCCACCACCGTCTCCACCTCCGGATCGGGAGCGACGCCGGCAGTGGTGACGAAGCGCCATTCGGTCGGGACGGTGGTGGTCGCCGGTCCCTTGTCGGCATCTTTCGTTTCGACCGCGAGTTTTACGACGCCGAGATACTGCGCGTCATGCCCGGCCTTCAGGATCAGGGTGGACCCTTCGTAGAAGCTGATCGGGTCATGGTCGTGGCCGCCCAGGATCAGGTCGATGCCCTTGACCTTGGACGCCAGTTCGCGGTCCTCCTCGATGGTCAGGTGGGTCAGCGCCACCACGACCGACGCCCCCTTCGCCCGCAACTCCTTCACCGTCGCCGCCGCGGTCTCCAGCACCGGCGGGAAGTCGAGGCTCGGCCCGGCGCTCGACAGGCGGGCGGTGTCGGGGGTGATCAGCCCGAGGAAGCCGACGGTGATGCCGTCGATGGTCCGGGTCCAGCTCGGCACCGTGCTGGCGAAGGCGGAGCCGTCGGCCGCCCGCACATTGGTGCCGATCCATGGAAATTTCGATTCGGCCATGCGCTGCTTCAGCAGGTCGGGACCGAAGTCGAATTCATGGTTGCCGAAGGTCACCGCATCGACGCCAATGGCATTGAACAGCGCGATCATCTGCTCGCCGCGCGTCGTGCCGGACAGCAGCGACGGGGACAGGAAATCGCCGCCGACCGTGGTGATCGCATCCGGGGCGGCGGCGCGTTCGCGCTTCAGCAGGGTCATCAGCGGCCCGAACCCGCCCTGTCCCTTCACCGGCGCTATTTCATACACGTCGTTGACGTGTAGGAAGGTCAGCGTGCCGCTTTGCGCCCAGGCGGGCAGGGCGGCGCCGAGCATGATGGCGAAGAGCGGTGCTGCGACGAGACGGGTGCGGGACAGCATGAGGAACGGACCTCCGGCAGGAAACTTCGGACACTCTAGACCAGCTTTCCGCCCCCGCGCATAGCGGCTTTGCACATCGGCGCATGCGGTCGGGTAAGGCTGTGGCTTGAACTCTGCCCGCGACGGTCTCACAACTTCATGACAGCCCTACCAACGACGCGAGCCGAGCAGACCCATGCGCATTCTGGTCGTTCAGAACAGCCGTACCGCCCCCATCGGTCTGGTGGGCGATGCGCTGACCGACAACGGCGCCACCCTCGTCACCATCGCCGCCAACGAGGGGGAGGCGATCCCCGATAAGGACGGCTACGACGGTCTGGTGGTGCTGGGCGGTCCGCAGGACGCCTGGGACGACGAGAAGGGGCCGCATTTCGGCCGGGTGATGGAGTCGATCCGCGACTTCACCGAGGCCGACCGGCCGGTGATGGGCATCTGCCTGGGCGCGCAGCTGGCGGCCCGCGCCTATGGCGCCAAGGTCTACCGCCACACCATTCCGGAACTGGGCATTCATCGCGTCAGCCTGACCGAAGGGGCGCAGGACGACCCGCTGCTTGGCGGCTTCGGTTCCGAACTGAATCTCGCCCAGTGGCATTACGACACCTTCGAGTTTCCCGAAGGCGCCGTGCCGCTGGCTTACAGCGAAGCCTGCGACCGTCAGGCCTTCCGCCTCGGCCGCGCCACCTATGCCTTCCAGTTCCACCCCGAGGCTACCGGCGACATCCTGCGCGGCTGGGCCTCGCGCATCCGGGAGGAGGCGCGGCAGAGCAATGCGGAGATGCTGCACGGGCTGGAAGACTCGATCGTTACACACCTGCCGGTGGCGGAGCAATTCACCCGCTCTATGACGCGGCGTTGGCTGGATCTGGCGCGCTGACCGGTCCACTGCCGGCCGCCTCGGTGAAGCGGGCCAGCAGGTCGGGGGTGTCGACGTCGTAGAGGATGCCGGCATCGTCGACCGGCACCTCGCACAGCCGGTCGGCATGCTGGCCGATCAGCCGCTTCGCCCCGGCATCGCCGCTCAGCGCCGCCATCTCCGTGAAGAAGGCACGGTCCCACAGCACAGGATTGCCTTGCTTGCCGTGGGTGGTTGGGATGCAGATCGCGCGGCCTTCCAGCGGGCTGTAGGCGGCGATCAGCCGGTCGATCACGGCGGACGCCACCCGCGGCATGTCGCCCAGGCAGACGACCACCGCGTCGGATTCGCTCGGCACCGCCGCCAGACCGGCGCGCAGCGAACTACTGAGCCCCTCGGCGAAGGCGGGATTGTGGACGAAGGTGACGGGGCGGTCGGCCAGCGCCCGCGCCACGCTTTCCCCCTGGTGGCCGGTGACCACGATGACGGCGGCGGCCTGCGAGGCGAGGGCCGCATCGACGGCGCGGGCGACCAGCGGCGCGCCGTTGACCTCCGCCAGCAGCTTGTTGGTCGGCCCCATGCGGCTGGAGCGGCCGGCGGCCAGCACCAGAGCCGTGACGCGCGGGGCGCGGGGCGTTTCCGGCGAAGCGCCGGCGCGGGGCAGGGGGCGCGTCGGGATCTCGGCCAGCAGCCCGCCGACGCCCATCCGCATCACCTCCGACCGGCTGGGCGGAATGCCGGCGGCGATGCGCTGCAACACCCAGTCGAAGCCGTTCAGCTTGGGCGAGCGCGCACAGCCCGGCAGCCCGAGCACCGGTTTGCCGTCGCGCCGCGCCAGCAGCAGCAGGTTGCCGGGATCGACCGGCATGCCGAAATGCTCCACCACGCCGCCGGCCCGCTCGATGGCCGCCGGCAGGACATCGCGGCGGTCGGTGATGGCGGAGGCGCCGGCGATCAGCAGCAGGTCGGCGACCGGTGCCCCTGCGATCTGCGCCGCCAGCGCCGCCTCGTCATGGGCGCAGCACGAGTCATGGATCAGCGTGCCGCCGATGGCCTCGACCCGTTCCCGGGTCACGGCGACGGTCTTGTCGAGAACGCTGTCCTTAACCCCCGGAAGCCGTGTCTGGATCAGCGCCACCGACAGCGGGCGGTAGGGCAGCACGGCCAGCGGGGGCGGTCCATCCGTGGCGATCCGCTCCGCCCGCTCCACCGCGTCGGCGGGGGCGGCGAAGGGGATGATCTTGACGGTGGCCAGCATCTGTCCGGGCTCGACCGGGGCGAAGTCGGGCAGGGTGGCGATGGTGACGCTCTCGTCGATCTCGTTGATCGCGTCGATGCGGGACGGGGCGAGGCGCAGAAGGCCGTGCGCTTCGGCGAACAGATTGACCCGGCCGGTGAAGGCGGCGGCGACCTGGACGGTGCCGCCCGCCACGGCGGCGGCGATGCGGGTGGCGGCGGCATCCTCGCCGATGTCGGTATCGGACAGCTTGGCGGCGATCACCTCGGCGATGCCGGCCTCGCCCAGGGCTTTGAGGTCATCGGCCGACAGCCGGCGGCCCTTCTTGAAGGCGATGGAGCCCAGGCGCAGCGAGTGGGCGAGGATCGCGCCCTCGGCGTCGGACAGGGGAAGCGGGCCGAAGAACATGGGGGCTCCGGATGGGCGCGGTCGGTGTTCGCCGACGGATATGGCGACCGGGCCGGAGCGGGGCAATGGGCGGAAGGTGTGGGGTGGGGGGAGACGGCTAGGCTCCCCCACCCCGGTCCTCAGATCTCAGCAGGGATGGTTCTCGCCCCGTCGCACGCAGGTGATCTGGCCCATGATCGCGATGGCGATCTCCGCCGGGGTGACGGCGCCGATCGACAGCCCGACCGGGCCGCGGATGCGCTTGACCTCGACCTCGCTCAGCCCCTCGTCGCGCAGGCGATCGAGGCGCAGGGCGTGGGTGCGCTTGCTGCCCAGCGCGCCGACATAGAAGGCGGGGGACCGCAGGGCGGCGATCAGCGCCGGGTCGTCCAGCTTCGGATCGTGCGTCAGCGTGACCACCGCGGTGCGGACGTCGGGCTTCAGCTCGGCCAGCGCCTCGTCCGGCCACAGATGGTTCAGCTTCACGCCGGGGAAGCGCGCCTCGGTCGCGAAGGCGCCGCGCGGGTCGATCACCGTCACGTCATAGCCGGTCAGCGCCGCCACCGGGGCCAGCGCCTGGGCGATGTGCACGGCGCCGACGATCAACAGCCGCATGGCCGGGTTGTGGACATGCACGAACAGCCGGAAGCCGTCCTCGTCCTGCGGATCGACCAGCATGCCGGAACGATCCTGGCGGATGCGCCGGCGCACCTCGTCCAGCAGGTCGGGTTCCAGCCCGAAGCCGCCATGCACGGTGTCTTCGAAAACAAGCGTCTGGAGGCCGCTGTTAAGATCGGTCACCAGGGCAGCCGGAATTGCGTCGGCCTTCGCCGCAAGCAGCCGGTCCAGAATTTCGCGTTTCATTCCACGGCCTCGACATAGACCTGCACCTGTCCGCCGCAGGCCAGCCCGACTTCCCAGGCCATTTCGTTGGTGATGCCGAAGGACAGCAGACGCGGTTCGCCGTCCTCCATCGTCTTGGCCGCTTCATGCGCCACGGCGCTTTCGATGCAGCCGCCGGACACGGAACCGGCCATGGAGCCGCGGTCGTCGACCGCCATCTGGCTGCCGACCGGCCGCGGCGAGGAGCCCCAGGTCGACACAACGGTCGCCAGGGCCACCCTGCGGCCGGCTGTCCGCCATGCGGCCGCCTGTTCCACGATGTTGTCCGCCATCAGGGTGTCGTTCATCCCGCCGCCTCCTTCAACCAGCGGCGCAAGCCCGGGCTACGACGCGGACCGTCGGCCGACAAGGCGCCGGCCAGATCCGCGAGGCTGTTCAGGCTGTGGGCCGCACGAAAATCGTCCACATGCGGCAGCAACGCCCGGATGCCTGAGGATTTCGGCGCAAAGCCTTCCCAGCGCAACAAAGGATTCAGCCAGACGAGCCGCCGACAGCTTTTGTGCAACCGTTCGGCCTCTGCCGCAAGCCCTTCCCCTGCATCCCTGTCCAGCCCGTCGGTAATGAGAAGTACCACCGCACCCTGGCCCAGCACCCGGCGCGCCCAGGTCCGGTTGAAGGCGTGCAGCGCGGTGCCGATCCGTGTGCCGCCCGACCAGTCGGCGACCGCCCCCGACACGGCGTCCAGCGCCACATCGACGTCCTTGTGCCGTAGGTGCCGCGTGATGTTGGTCAGCCGCGTGCCGAAGACGAAGCTGTGCACACGGTCGCGGTCGTTGGTGACCGCATGCATGAAATGCAGCAGCATCCGCGAATAGCGGGTCATCGAACCGGAGATGTCGCACAGCACCACCAGCGGCGGCGGCCGGGTGCGGCGGCGCTTGCGGGCGAGGTCCGACAGGTCGCCGCCGCTGCGCAGCATCCGCCGCAGCGTGGCGCGCGGGTCCACCCGCGGGCCCATGGGGTCGTGGCGGTGGCGCCGTGTGGTGACCTCCGCCAGCGGCAGGGAGAGACGCGTCAGCAGGCGCCTGGCCTGCGCCATCTCCTCCCCCGTCATCTTCTCGAAGTCCTTGTCCTGCAAGCGCTCGGCGGCGGAGACGGTGAAGGAGGCGTCGATCTCGATCTCCGTCTTTTCCGGCTCCCCCTGTTCGGTGGCGCTGCCGTGCAGGGCCTCGGCAAGGCGCTGCGCCATTTCCGGCTGGTCGGGCGGCGCCTCCGTCCGCACCTTCGGCAGCATCAGCGACATCATCTTCTTCAGGATGTCGGGGTTGCGCCAGAAGACGTGGAAGGCCTGGTCGAACAGCTCGCTCTGGTCGTGGCGGTTCACGAAGATGGCGTGCAGCGCCCAATAGAAGTCGGTGCGGTTCGACAGGCCGACCGCCTCGACCGCCTCCACCGCCTGCAAGACCTTGCCCGGCCCGACCGGCAGGCCGGCGGCGCGTAGCGCACGGGCGAAATGCATCAGGTTGAGGGTGAGGCGGCCGGCCGGAACGGGGTCCGTCATGACGGCCTCACCGCGCGGTGGTGGCGGCCAGCTCGGTCTTGACCTGGGTCAGGATGCGCGCCGCCTCGCTGCCCTGGATGCGGGCGATGTCGTCCTGGTATTTCAGCAGCGTGCCCAGCGTGTCGTTGATGACGGAGGGCTCAAGTTCCAGCTGGTTCAGTTCCACCAGCGCCTGCGCCCAGTCCAGCGTCTCGGCAACCCCCGGCGCCTTGTAGAGGTCCAGGCCGCGCAGGGTCTGGACGAAACCGACCACCTGGGCCGCCAGCCGGGTATCGGCCTGCGGCGCCTTGACCGACAGGATCTCCCGCTCCCGCGCGGCGCCGGGGTAATCGACCCAATGGTAGAAGCAGCGCCGTTTCAACGCGTCGTGGATCTCGCGTGTGCGGTTGGAGGTGAGGATGACGATGGGAGGCTCCGGCGCATGGACGGTGCCGAATTCCGGGATCGAGACCTGATAGTCGGAGAGGATCTCCAGCAGATAGGCCTCGAACGGTTCGTCGGTGCGGTCCAACTCGTCGATCAGCAACACCGGCGGTCCGGCAAGGTCCGGTTCCAGCGCCTGGAGCAGCGGCCGCTTGACCAGGAAGCGTTCGGAGAACAGGTCGGCGGCGAGGGATTCGCGGTCCTGTCCGCCGGACGCCTCGGCCAGCCGGATTTCCATCATCTGACGGGCATAATTCCACTCATAGACGGCCGACGAGGCGTCCAACCCCTCATAGCATTGCAGCCGCAGCAGCTTGCGGCCGAGCGTCGCCGACAGGACCTTGGCGATCTCCGTCTTGCCGACGCCGGCCTCACCCTCCAAGAACAGCGGGCGCTTGAGCTTCAGCGCCAGGAAGAGTGCCGTCGCCAGCGAGCGGTCCGCGACGTAATTGCCGCGGGTGAGAAGCGCCAGCGTGTCATCGACGGAGGCGGGGAGGGCTGCGGTCATCGAGGGCCTTGGAAATGGACAGGAAATGCCCTCTCGCTCCCCTGGGGTAGGAGAGCGAGAGGGAGCTGAATCACCCCGCCGCTTCCACCGCGCGCTTCGCCATCACGGTGACGAGGTGAGCACGGTAGTCGGCACTGGCGTGGATGTCGGCGTTCAGGCCGTCGGCGCTCACCGACAGGCCGTTCAGCGCCTCAGGCCGGAAATCGGCCGCCAGCGCCGCCTCGAACGCCTTGGCGCGGAAGACGGAGCCGGCGGCGCCGGTCACCGCCACCCGCACCTCCGCGCCGAACTTCGCGACGAAGACGCCGACGATGGCGTAGCGGCTGGCAGGGTTGCGGAACTTGGCGTAGGCCGCCTTGTCCGGCCGGGAGTAGCGGACCGACTTGAGGATCTCGCCCGGTTCCAGCGCGGTTTCGAACATGCCGGTGAAGAAATCGTCACCGGCGATGGTCCGGCGGTCGGTGGTCACCGTGGCCTTGAGTGCCACCACGGCCGACGGGTAGTCGGCCGACGGATCGGCGTTGGCGATGGAGCCGCCCATCGTGCCCATGTTGCGGACCTGCCGGTCGCCGATGCCCTCGGCGAGGCTGGCGAGCGCCGGGATCACCCGCTTGACGAGGTCGGAGTGGGCGACCTCCGCGTGGCGGGTGAAGGCGCCGATCTCCAATCCTCCATCGGCCTCACGAATGCCCTTGAGTTCCGGAATGGCGCCGAGGTCGATCAGGTCGGTCGGTCGGGCGAGGCGCTGCTTGAGCGTCGGCAGCAGGGTCTGACCGCCGCCCAGCAGCTTGGCCTCTTCCGCCTGGATGGCGGTCGCCGCGTCGGCAAGCGATGTCGGCCGTTGGTACGTGAACGCGTACATTCTCTAGCCTCCTTCTTCTTCGGCCGTCTTATTCCGCCGCCATGGCGGGGGCAGCGTCGCGGATCGTCCGCCAGACCTTCTCCGGCGTCGCCGGCATGTCCATGTGGGTGACGCCATAGTCGGACAGCGCATCCACCACCGCGTTCATCACGGCTGCGGCGGCGCCGATGGTGCCGGCCTCGCCGCAGCCCTTCACGCCCAGCGGGTTGTGGGTGCAGGGCTGGTCCTCGTGATAGCGCACGGTGAAGGATGGGACATCGTCCGCCCGCGGCATGCAATAGTCCATGTAGGAGCCGGTGACGAGCTGGCCAGACTCCTCGTCATAGACGCAGTTCTCGTACAGCGCCTGCCCGATGCCCTGGACCAGGCCGCCATGCACCTGCCCCTCGACGATCAGCGGGTTGATGACGTTGCCGAAATCGTCCACCGCGGCAAAGCTGACGATGGTGGTGACGCCGGTGTCCGGGTCGATCTCCAGCTCGCAGACATGGCAGCCGTTGGGATAGGTGAAGTTCTTCGGGTCGTAGAAGGCCTGCTCGTCCAGCCCCGGCTCCAGCTCGTCGAGCGGGAAATTGTGCGGGACGTAGGCCTGCAGGGCGATGTCGCCGATGCCCAGGCTCTTGTCGGTGCCGGCGACGGTGAAGCGGCCCTCCTTGACCTCGATGTCGGTCTCGGCTGCCTCCAGCATGTGGGCGGCGATCTTTTTCGCCTTGCGCTCCACCTTGTCCATCGCCTTCACCAGGGCCGAGCCGCCGACCGCGAGCGAACGCGAACCGTACGTGCCCATACCGAACGGGATCTTGTTGGTGTCGCCGTGGACGATCTCGACATTCTCGATCGGGATACCGAAGCGCTCCGCCACGATCTGGGCGAAGGTGGTCTCATGGCCCTGGCCGTGGCTGTGAGCGCCGGTGAAGACCGTCACCGAACCCGTTGGATGGAAACGGACTTCGGCGCATTCATAAAGTCCTGCGCGAGCACCGAGCGCACCGGCGACATTGCTGGGCGCGATGCCGCAGGCCTCGATGTAGGTCGCGAAACCGATGCCGCGCAGTTTGCCGCGCGCCTTCGATTCGGCACGACGCTGCTGGAAGCTGGGGTAATCGACCAGCGGCAGGGCGATGTCGAGATTCTTGGCGAAGTCGCCGGTGTCGTATTGCAGTGCCACCGGCGTCTGATAGGGCATCGCCTCCTTCGGCACGAAGTTGCGGCGGCGGATCTCGGTCTTGTCCATGCCCATCACGCCGGCCGCGACATCCACCAGCCGCTCGATCAGGTAGCAGGCTTCCGGCCGCCCGGCGCCGCGATAGGCATCGACCGGGGAGGTGTTGGTGAAGACCGCCTTGACCTCGGCATAGATCGCCGGGGTCTTGTACTGGCCGGCCAGCAGGGTGGCGTAGAGGTAGGTCGGGATCGACGGGGCGAAGGTCGACAGATAGGCGCCGAGATTGGCCAGCGTCGAGACGCGCAGCGCCAGGAAATTGCCGTCGGCGTCCATCGCCAGTTCGGCGTGACTGACATGGTCGCGACCATGGGCGTCGGTCAGGAAACTTTCCGAGCGGTCGGCGGTCCATTTCACCGGCCGGCCGACCTTGCGCGCCGCCCAGGTGACCACGGCCTCCTCGCCGTAATGGAAGATCTTCGATCCGAACCCGCCGCCGACGTCGGGGGCCACCACCCGCAGCTTGTGCTCCGGAATGCCCAGCACGAAGGCGCCCATCAGCAGGCGGGTGACGTGCGGGTTCTGGCTGGTGGTGGTCAGGGTGTATTCGCCGTTCGACTGGTCGTACTCGCCCATCGCCGCCCGCGGTTCCATCGCGTTCGGCACCAGACGCTGGTTGACCAGATCGATCTTCGCGACATGGGCGGCGGTGGCGAAGGCGGCGTCCACCGCCGCGTTGTCGCCGAGATGCCAGTCATAACAGACATTGTCCGGCGCATCGTCATGGACCAGCGGCGCACCGCCGGCGACCGCGCGGGTGGAGGATCCCACCGCCGGCAGTTCCTCGTAATCGACCACCACCATCTCGGCGGCGTCGCGCGCCTGCTCGCGGGTCTCGGCGATCACCACCGCCACCGCGTCGCCGACATAGCGCACGCGGTCGCGCGCCAGCGGGTAATGCGGAGGCTCTTTCATCGGCGAGCCGTCCTTGGAATGGATCTGCCAGCCGCAGGGCAGGCTGCCGACCTTGTCGGCCTCCATGTCGGCCCCGGTCAGCACGGCGACCACGCCCGGCATCGCCGCCGCGTCCGTGAAGTCGATGCCGAGGATGCGGGCATGGGCGTAGGGCGAGCGCACATGGACCGCATGGGTCATGTTCAGGCGCTTGAAATCGTCGGTGTAATTGCCGCGGCCGGTCAGAAAACGCTGGTCTTCGCGCCGACGCACCGAGGCGCCGATGCCATTGGGGTTCGCCATCTCGTGTTTCCTCCCACAGGAACGCTGAAGATGCGGAAATGCCTGATCTGCAATCTTTTCTGTTCTGGGCGTTTCGCCCTTATTCGGCCGCCACCGGCGTTGCCCGTGCTCCAGCCATCGCTTCGGCACCCGCTTTCACCGCCTTGACGATGTTGTGGTAGCCGGTGCAGCGGCAGATGTTGCCCTCCAGCCCTTCGCGGATGTCGGCTTCGGTCGGGCTAGGGTTCTCGCGGACCAGATCGACCGCGCTCATCACCATGCCCGGCGTGCAGAAGCCGCATTGCAGGCCGTGATGTTCGCGGAAGGCGGCCTGCATCGGGTGCAGCGTGCCGTCGGCCGCCGCCAGACCTTCGATGGTCATGACGTCCGCCCCGTTGGCCTGGACGGCCAGCGTGGTGCAGGATTTGACCGACCGGCCGTCGACATGGACGACGCAGGCGCCGCACTGGCTGGTGTCGCAGCCGACATGGGTGCCCGTCAGGCCAAGATGCTCGCGCAGGAAGGCGACGAGCAGTGTGCGCTCCTCCACCTCGCGCGAGACCGTCTTGCCATTGACGGTCATCGAAACGGTACAGGACATCGGTTTTCCTCCCGCTGGCTGAAGTCTGGCTTGCAGTCGTATGGCGTGCAGTTGGGACTTATCGCTGTCGATTGACGCGCCGTCGGCCGAAGCCGTGGTGGTGTCCGCTTCGGTCGGCGGTCTTGTGCCACAAGGATAGGGGGTGTCTGCCCTTCGAGGTCAAGGAGCCTGTGCATGGCTTGGCCGAAAGAATGGCATTGCAACCATCGTTATGTCGGATTGTACGTACTGGCGCGCAATTTTGTGGCGCGTTACAGTGGGTTGGGGCTGCCCACGCTCTGTGGGCCTACGAATAAATCCGCCCGGCAACGATTCGGGCACGGCAATGATGACGGGGAGAGCCACCATGAATCGCCCATCTGTGAAGCGTCGCGTCCTGGCCCTGTGCACGGCCGCGGGCTTCGGCATCGGTCTTGGCTTCGCCGCACTTCCGGCGCAGGCGGAGGCCTTCATCACCGTTCTGACCGGCGGCACCAGCGGCGTCTATTACCCGCTGGGCGTGGCGCTTTCCAACGTGTACGGCAAGGCGCTGCCGGGGGCGAAGGTGACGGCGCAGGCGACCAAGGCGTCTGTCGAGAACCTGAACCTGCTCCAGGCCGGCCGCGGCGAGATCGGCTTCACGCTGGGCGATTCGCTGAGCGATGCCTGGAAGGGCAACGAGGAGGTCGGCTTCAAGCAGAAGCTGGACAAGCTGCGCACCATCGCCGCCATCTATCCCAACTACATCCAGGTCGTCGCCGCCAAGGAATCGGGAATCAAGACGCTGGCCGACCTGAAGGGCAAGCGGGTGTCGGTCGGCGCGCCGAAATCGGGGACGGAGTTGAACGCGCGGGCCATCTTCGGCGCTGCCGGACTTGCCTACAAGGATTTCGCCAAGACCGAGTATCTGCCCTTCGGCGAGTCGGTCGATCTGATCAAGAACCGGCAGCTCGACGCGACGCTGATTTCCGCCGGCCTCGGCGTGGCGGCGATCAAGGATCTGTCCTCGTCCCAGGAGATCACCGTCGTCAGTATTCCGGCCGAGCTGGTGCAGAAGGTCGGCGATGCCGCCTACATCACCGAAACGATCCCGGCCGGCACCTATCCGGGCCAGACGGAGGCCGTGCCGACCGCCGCCGTGCGCAACCTGCTGGTCAGCCACTCCGGCGTGTCCGACGATGCGGCTTATGCGATGACGAAGACGCTGTTCGAGAATCTCGACGCGCTGGCCGCCGCCCATGTCGCCGCCAAGCAGATCAAGCTCGACCAGACCGCCACCCAGTCGCCGGTGCCGCTGCATCCGGGCGCCATCAAGTACTTCAAGGAAAAGGGCTTGATGTAAAAAACCGATGGGCGGAGAAGCCGTGGTGAGCGCAAACAAGAATCAGGCGGACTCCGAGATCCGCCAGGCCATCGACCGGGAAAATCCGGCGACGGTGGCCGCATTCGAAGGGTTCGACGGGCGGGCGGTCTTCGTCATCGCCGTCGCCTTCTCCGCCTTCCAGATCTGGACCGCCGCCTTCAACCCGGTGTCCACCATGGTGGTGCGGGCGGTCCATGTCGGTTTCCTTCTGCTGATGACCTTCACCCTGTTCGGCTTCCGCCAGACGGCGGAGCGCAGGCGGGTTCCCTGGTACGACTGGCTGCTGGGCCTGACCGCCTTCGGCGTCGGCCTTTACCATTATGTGTTCGAGGTCGACCTGATCCAGCGGGCGGGCGATCCCAACACCACCGACCTGATCGTCGGCACCATCGCGGTGGCGCTGGTTTTCGAGGCGGCCCGGCGCATTATGGGGCTGGCGCTGCCGATCATGTGCGGTGTCTTCATCCCCTATGCCCTGTTCGGCCGCCACCTGCCCTTCGGGCTCGCGCACCGCGGCTACGACCTCGATCAGGTGATCGACAATCTGTACCTGTCGACGGAGGGGCTTTACGGCACGCCGACTTTCGTGTCGGCCAGCTACATCTTCCTGTTCATCCTGTTCGGCGCCTTCCTTGAGCGCGCCGGCATGATCAAGCTGTTCAACGATGTGTCGCTCGGCCTCGTCGGCCATGCCAAGGGCGGACCGGCGAAGGTGGCGGTGATCTCGTCCGGCCTGATGGGCACCATCAACGGCTCGGGCGTCGCCAACGTGCTGACCACCGGGCAGTTCACCATCCCGCTGATGATGCGATTCGGCTACCGCCCGGCCTTTGCCGGTGCGGTGGAGGCGACGGCCAGCATGGGCGGGCAGCTGATGCCGCCGGTGATGGGGGCGGCCGCCTTCATCATGGCGGAGACCATCGGCGTGCCCTACAGCGAGGTCGCCATCGCCGCGGCAATTCCCGCCATCCTCTATTTCGGCAGCGCCTTCTGGATGGTCCATCTGGAGGCGGGGATGCGCAATCTCGTCGGGCTGCCCAAGGACCAGTGCCCCAGCGCGCTCCGCGCCGTGATTGAGGGCTGGTACCTCATCCTGCCGCTGGCGGCGCTGATCTATCTGCTGTTCTCCGGCTTCACGCCGCTGTTCGCGGGCGTCATCGGCATCGCGGCGACCGCTGCGCTGATCCTCGGCACCACCATCGTCGGCACCATCGGGCCGATGGCGTTGCGCGTCGCCTTCTGGGTCGCGGTCGGGATGGTCGCCGCCGGCCTGTGGAAGCTGGGGTTCCGGACGGAGCATCTGGCCTTCACCATGGTCGTGCTGCTGATCGTCCCATGCCTGCTGTTCAAGGGCGGCCGGCAGACGCTGGTGCTGGTGGTCAACAGCATCGCCGACGGCGCCAAGAACGCGGTCGGCGTCGGCGTCGCCTGTGCGCTGGTCGGCGTGCTGATCGGCATGATGACGCTGACGGGGCTCGCCTCCAGCTTTGCCTCGACCATCGTCGACTGGTCGGGCGGCAATCTGCTGGCGGCGCTGGTGCTGACGATGATTGCCTGCATCGTGCTGGGCACCGGCCTGCCGACGACAGCCAACTACATCATCACAGCGTCCATCGCGGCGCCTGCCCTGCTGACCATGGGCGTGCCGCTGATGGTCAGCCACATGTTCGTCTTCTATTTCGGCATCATGGCCGACCTGACCCCGCCGGTCGCCCTGGCGGCGCTGGCGGCCTCGTCGATCTGCAAGGCCGACCATATGGAGATCGGCTGGATCGCGACGCGGGTGGCCATGGCGGGCTATGTCGTGCCCTTCATGGCCGTCTACGATCCGGCCCTGGTGCTGCAAGGCGGGAGCTGGCTGGCGGTGGCCTATGTGTTCGTCAAGGCCTGCGTCGCCATCGCCCTGTGGGGGGCCGCCACCATCGGCTTCTTCTGGACGCCGCTGTCGCTGGTCGCCCGCCTCTATGCCGCGGCGGCCTCCTTCCTGTTCATCGTGGCTCTGCCGCTGACGGACGAGGCCGCCTTCGTCATGACCGTCCTGTTCCTGCTGTGGCAGCACCGGCGCCGGAGCGTGCCGACCGCCGCCGCGGCCTGAGGTGGGCGGTCTCTGCCTGTTCGCCCTCAGCGGCGCGCTGCTGGCGTCGCTGCCGGGGGCGGCCTTCACCCTGTCCTGGACCCACTCCATCGAAAAGACGGAGTGGCGGGAGCAGTGGACCGTCGAAGCCGGACGCTTGCGCTTGGTCGAGGCCCGCATCCGTGGCACCGGTGCGGGGATGGAGCCCGGCCCGGATGCCCGGATGACCGCGGATGGCTGGATGGCCTGGAGGCCGGACCTGCCGCCGCAGGACAGCGTCACCCTGGCGGCATCCGGGTTCACCGCAGAGCATCGGCTTTGTGTGGGCGGTGACTGTCGGCGGCTCTCCGGCTGGACGGGGATCGCGGATCGGGCAATCACCCTGCGGGCCTGCCCATAGGGCCGGCGCATACCCGCATACGAAAGTTTGTGTCGCCGCTGCCCCTTCCGGCTTGGCTTACGCTGCGTCAGTCCGCATACTCCCGTTCCTTTCGCCAGCCTATTTTCCGGACCGATGACCAATTCTCCAACGCACCAACGCCGCCCATCCATCTTCCCCACCGTTCTCCCAGCCTTTCTCTGGGGGGCACTCGCCGTCGGCGGCGTGCTGCTGGGCACGCATGGGGTGCAAGCCGCGGAGGTGGCGGCGGAGGTCGCCCATGCCGGCGTGCCGCATCTGGACGGGCGGTTGATGAGTGCGGCGTGGGTGGTGCCCTTCGCGGGGATCCTGCTGTCGATCGCGCTGTTCCCGCTGCTGGCGCCGATGGTCTGGCACCATCATTTCGGCAAGATTTCGGCGGCCTGGGCCCTGGCCTTCCTGGTTCCCTTCGCCGCGACCTTCGGGGTCGAGCTTGCCACTTACGAGCTGCTGCACACGGTCCTGCTGGAATACATCCCCTTCATCGTTCTGCTGACCGCGCTGTTCACGGTGGCGGGCGGCGTGCGGCTGGCAGGGTCGCTGGTGGGGACGCCGATGGCCAACACGGTCGGGCTGGCGCTGGGCACCGTGCTTGCCAGCCTGATGGGGACCACCGGCGCCTCGATGCTGCTGATCCGCCCGCTGCTGCGCGCGAACGAACATCGGCGCCACAAGGTCCACACGGTGGTCTTCTTCATCTTCCTGGTGTCGAATGTCGGCGGGTCTCTGACCCCGCTGGGCGACCCGCCGCTGTTCCTTGGCTTCCTGAAGGGCGTCGATTTCTTCTGGCCGACGGTGCATCTGCTGGCGCCGATGGGCTTCCTGGCCGCGCTGCTGCTGGTCATCTACTTCGTCCTCGACCTCTTCCTGCACACCCGCGATCCCGGCAAGCACCCGCTGATCGAGGGCGTGCACGAGCGCGAACCGATCCGCATCGAGGGCAGCGTCAACCTGCTGCTGCTGGTCGCCATCGTCGGCGCGGTGCTGCTCAGCGGCATCTGGCATCCGGGAGTGGGCGTCACGCTGTATCATGTGCCGGTGCCGCTGGAGACCATCGTGTCGAATCTGCTGCTGCTGGGCATCACCGGCCTGTCGCTGGCTCTCACCAGCAAGCAGAGCCGCCGCCTGAACGGTTTCAGCTGGGGTCCGATCCTGGAGGTGGCGAAGCTGTTCGCCGCCATCTTCCTGACCATCATTCCGGCCATCGCCATCCTGCGGGCCGGCACCGACGGTGCGCTGGGCGCCATCATCTCCGCGGTGAACGAGGGCGGCAAGCCGAACCCCGCCGCCTATTTCTGGGCGGCCGGCATCCTGTCCAGCTTCCTCGACAACGCGCCGACCTACCTGATCTTCTTCAACACCGCCGGCGGCGACGCGAAGGTGCTGATGACGGATCTGTCACTGACGCTGACCGCGATCTCGGCCGGTGCGGTGTTCATGGGTGCCAACAGCTATATCGGCAATGCTCCCAACTTCATGGTCAAGGCGATTGCCGAGGAGCGCGGCGTCGCCATGCCCAGTTTCTTTGGCTATATGGCGTGGTCCTTCGGCATCCTGGTGCCGCTGCTGGGGCTGACCACATTGGTCTTCTTCCTGTAACGGTCCTCAATCTGTAACAGCCTGCAACGAAACCAATCGTCACCTCCGCCGTTAACCCGCACTGGGGCCGCCTTTCCGTCCGACATCGGACGGGTCTCGCGCGGCGTAATGGCTGGAGGGTGACGTGGTTTCGATGGGTCTCGGCTGGAACATGGGTGCGGGCTTCAAGACGGGACGGCCGATGACCGCGCCCAGGCAATCTTGCTCGGACCAAGTCCCATCGGCGGGGCAGGGTCCATCGGTCTGAGCGGCCGGAGCCTGCGCCATGAGCACGCAGACCAACCCCGGCCACCTCCACTCCCTGACCCCGTTGCGCGGCATCGCGGCCTTGTGGGTGGTGCTGTACCACTACAGCTTCCAGTATTTCCCCAACCTGCACCCGGACAGCTACACGCATCTGGTGCAGAAGGGCTATCTGGCCGTCGACCTGTTCTTCATGCTCAGCGGCTTCGTGCTGACGCATGTCTATCACGGCACCTTCACGGACTCGGTCGGCGACAAATATTGGAGCTTCCTGCGGGCGCGCATCGCCCGGCTCTATCCGCTGCATCTGGCGGTCCTGCTGCTGTTCGTGGCGACGGCGCTGGCCGTCCGCGCGGTGGAGTACGCCGCCACCGGCAGCTTCCCGGCAATCCCGCTGAAAGGGGCTGAATCGGTCTGGGCGCTGGTCGCCAACCTGTTCATGCTCCAGGGCCTCTATGCCAGCATGCTGAGCTGGAATTACCCGGCCTGGTCGATCAGCCTGGAGTTCATGGCCTATCTGGTCTTCCCCTTCGCGCTGCCCTGGGTCTGGCGGTCGAGCGGCCGGACGCAGGCCCTGCTGGCGGTCGGTGCGCTGGCGACGCTCTTCGCGCTGGCCTGGACGACGCAGGACAATCTGAACCAGTGGGACGGGCCGCAGACCCTGCTGCGCTGCCTGCCGGAATTCCTGCTGGGCACCCTGCTGTACAGCGCCTTCCGCAGCGGGCTCGCCGCGTCGGTGCTGTCGAGCGACCTGACGATGGCCGGGGTGGTGGTGGCGATCCTGCTGCTTCTGCACACCGGCGGGCCGGACCTGCTGGCCGTGCCCCTGTTCGCCCTGCTGATCCTGGCGGCCGTCGCCAACCACGGCCGTGCCGCGGGCATGCTGAATGTCCGGCCGCTGGTCTGGCTGGGCGACGTGTCCTATTCGCTCTACCTGATCCACGGCTTCGTCGAATATGCGACCACGCGGCTGTTGGGACTGGGGCTCGGCATCCATGACCGCAAGGCGTTGCCGGGCAGCTGGTCGATGGCGCTCATGCTGGCGATGGTCACGGCTTGCCTGTTGATGGCCGGCCCGGCCTATCGCCGGATCGAGGTTGGCGGGCGCCGCCTGCTGCGGGAGGGCCCGAGCTTCGGCCGGCTGACGCTGGCGACGGCGGGCAGGCGGGTAGACTGAGGCCAAAAAAAATGCGCCCGGGGGCTGAGGCCGCCGGGCGCAAAGGCACAGTACGAAAGAGGATCATCAGCAGTGATGATGCAATCGGGAGATCGATTGTGGCGCCACCCTGTCATGGACGACACGTGCGCCCCTTGACCGCGGTCAAGCTTGAGCAAAAGAGTAGGGCATCAATCTCCCAACGCCGGCTTCGGCAGCGCGCCGCTCAAGCCGTTGTCCTCCACCTCCTCCCTTTCCGGCCGGGGCACGCGGAACCATGCCGCGTAGAGCGCCGGCAGGAAGAAGATCGTCAGCACGGTGGCACCGGCCAGACCGCCCATGATGGCGACGGCCATCGGCCCCCAGAAGACGCTCTGCGTCAGCGGGATCATGGCGAGGATCGCCGCCGCTGCCGTCAGGGCGATGGGGCGGGCACGGCGCACCGTCGCCTCGACGATGCTCTCCCAGCGGGACCGGCCGCTGCGGATGTCCTGCTCGATCTGGTCGACCAGGATGACCGAGTTGCGCATGATGATGCCGGCCAGCGCGATCACGCCCAGCATGGCGACGAAACCGAAGGGCAGGTTGAACAGCAGAAGCGAGGCGGTGACGCCGATCAGCCCCAGCGGAGCGGTCAGCAGGACCATGAACACGCGCGAGAAGCTCTGCAATTGCAGCATCAGCGTGGTGACCATGATCAGCAGCATCACCGGCATCATGGCGTTGATCGAGTCCTGGCCCTTGGCGCTCTCCTCGATGGCGCCGCCCATGGTGATGGCGTAGCCGTCGGGCAGGGTGGCGCGCAAGGCGTCGAACTGCCCGTTCAGCTGGGTGCTGACCACCGGGGCCTGCAAGCCGCCGGTCACGTCGCCCTTGACCGTCATCGTCGTCTCGCGCGCCCGGCGCCACAGCACCGGCTCCTCCAGCTCGTAGCGCACGGTGGCGACCTGGCTCAGCGGCACGGTGGTGCCGCGGCTGGTGCGGATGTTCAACTCGCCCAAGCGGGAGAGGTCCATCCGCTCCTCCGGCGTGGTGCGCAGCAGGACGCCGATCAATTCGGTGCCCTCACGGTACTGGGTGACGGACATGCCGTTCAGCAGCAGTTGCAGGGCGTTGGACAGATCCTGCTTCGACACGCCCAGCGCGCGGGCCTTGGCGGTGTCAACCTCCAGCCGGATGCGCTTGGACAGCTCGTCCCAGTCCAGATGGACGTTGGCGGTGTTGGGGTGGGCGCGCATGGTGTCGCGCACCTGATAGGCAATCTTGCGGATGGTCGCCGGGTCCTCGCCGGTGACGCGGAACTGCACGGGGTAGCCGACCGGCGGGCCGTTCTCCAGGCGGCCGATGCGGACGCGGGCGGCCGGGAAGTCGGAGTCCAGCGTCGGCTCCAGCCGCTGCATGAAGTGCTCGCGCTCCTCCAGCCCCTTGGTCATCACCATGAACTGGGCGAAGTTGGCCGACTCCAGCTGCTGGTCGAGCGGCAGGTAGAAGCGCGGCGACCCACCGCCGGTGTAGGCGACCCAGTAATCGACGTCCGGGTCCTTGGCCAGCACCGCCTCCATCCGCTTGACCTCGGCCGCCGTCGCCTCGAAGGAGGAGCCTTCGGCAAGCCGGACGTCGATCAGCAGTTCCGGCCGGCTGGCCGACGGGAAGAACTGCTGCTGGACATGGCCGAAGCCGACGAGCGAGGTGACGAAGGCCGCCACCGTCACGCCGATGGTGACCCAGCGCGCCCGCACGCAGGCCTCGATCATGCCGCGCAGGATGCGGTAGGCGCGGGTGTCGTAGATGTCCAGCTCGTGCCCGTCCGGCACCACATGCTTGGGCTTGGGCAGCAGCAGCCAGCCGAGATAGGGGGTGAAGATCACCGCCACCACCCAGGACAGCAGCAGCGACAGCGCCACCACCCAGAAGATCGAATTGGTGTATTCGCCGGCGGCCGAGGCTGCGAAGCCGACCGGCACGAAGCCGGCGGCGGTGACGATGGTGCCGCTCAGCATCGGGAAGGCGGTGGAGGTGTAGGCGAAGGCGCCAGCCTTCAGCCGGTCCCACCCCTGTTCCATCTTCACCACCATCATCTCGACCGCGATGATGGCGTCGTCCACCAGCAGGCCGAGCGCGATGATGAGGGCGCCCAGCGAGATGCGCTGCAGGTCGATGTGCAGGATTTGCATCGCCACCAGCGTCATCGCCAGCACCAGCGGCACCGCCAGCGCCACGACGATGCCGGTCCGCCAGCCCAGGCTGACGAGGCTGACCAGGATGACGATGCCCAGCGCCTCGGCCAGCGATTCCGTGAATTCGCCGACGGAATGTTCGACCACCTTCGGCTGGTCGGCGATCTGCACCGCCTCCAGCCCGACCGGCAGTTCGGCGCGGACCTTCTCCATCGCGACGTCGAGCTGTTCGCCAAGCTTCAGCACGTTGCCGCCCTTCGCCATGACCACACCCAGACCGATGGCGTCGCGACCGTTGTAGCGCAGGGTGTAGCGCCGCGGTTCGACATAGCCGCGCTTGACCTCCGCCACGTCGCCGATGGTCAGCAGCCGGCCGCCGCTCTCCACCGGGATCGCGCGCACCGCCGCCGCGGTGTCGAGGCCGAGGTCGAGGCGGACATAGACGCGCTGAGATTGGGTATCGACGTCACCCGACGCGGCAATGGCGTTCTCGCGCTGGAGCGCCTGGATCACCGAATCGACCGGCAGACCGAAGCTGGCGAGCCGCTGGCTGGAGATCTCGACATAGACGCGCTCCTCCTGCGGGGCGATCAGGTCGATCTTCTCGACACCCGGCAGTTTCAGCAGGCGGGCGCGGGCCTGTTCGGCCACCTTCTTCAGTTGGGCGGGAGTGAAATCCTCGCCCATGAAGGCGTAGATACCGGAATAGACGTCGCCGAATTCGTCATTGAAGAAGGGACCGACCACGCCGTCGGGCAGGGTGTAGCGGATGTCGCCGATCTTCTTGCGCACCTGATACCACAGGTCCGCCACCAGCTTCGGCGGGGTGGAATCCTTCAGCTGGACGAAGATCACCGACTCGCCGGGCTTGGAATAGCTGCGGGCGACATCGTAGTAGGGCACCTCCTCCAGCTTCTTTTCGATGCGGTCGGTGACGAACTGCTCGACCTCGCGCGCGGTGGCACCCGGCCATTGCGTGCGCACCACCATCACCTTGAAGGTGAAGGACGGATCCTCCGCCCGGCCCAGGGTCTTGTAGGCCAGCGCCCCGGCCAGCACGCTGGCGAGCATCATGAACAGCACCAGTGTGCGGTGGGCCAGCGCCCAAGCCGACAGGTTCATGCGGGAGTGGTTCATCGTGCCGGCTCCGTCCAGACGCGGACCTTCTGGCCGGCGTCGAGCTTGTGCACGCCGGCGGTGACGACGCGCTCACCGTCCTTCAGCCCGCCGCCGATCAGCGCGAGGTCGCCGGCATAGGCGGCGACGGTGACGGGGCGCAGCTCCAGCCGGTCATCCGGCGCGGACAACACCCACACCGCCGGCTTCTGCTCCCGCTGGGCCAAGGCGCTCAACGGCAGGCGGGCGATGGGAGCGCCATGGTCGGCGGCGGCGATGACGGTCGCGGTCATGCCGAGCTGGACCGTGGGCGGCGGATCGGTCAGCGTGATCTTCGCCTGGAAGGTCCGGGTGTTGGCGTCGGCGCTGGGCGAGACCTCGCGCAGGCTGCCGGCGATGCTCCGGCCCGGATGCGACCACAGCTCCACTGCCAGCGTCTGGCGGGGCAGGGCGGCGACGCTCTGCTCGGGGATGTTCACCACGGCCTCCAGGCTGCCCAGCCGGGCGACGCGCAGGGCGGTCTGGCCGGATGCGACGACCTGTCCCGGCTCGATCAGCGTCGCGGTGACGATGCCGGCCTCGTCCGCCACCAGCGTGGCATATTGGGCGGAGTTGTCGAGGACGCGCAGCTGCGCCTCGACCTCGCGCACCTTGGACTCCGCCTTGTCCAGCGTGGTCTTGCGGCGGTCGTATTCCTGGCGCGTGGTCCACTCGCCCTGGCGCAGGGTGGCGTAGCGCTGGAAATCGCTGCGGGCGTTGGCGGCGTCGGCCTGGGCGGAAGCGAGCTGCGCCTGCGATGCGCGGATCTGCAATTGAAGATCGGTGGGGTCGAGGCGGGCCAGCGGCATGCCGGGTTCGACGCGGGTGCCGACCTCCACCAGCCGGGCGGTCACCTTGCCGCCGACGCGAAAGCCGACATCGGCCTCCACCCGCGGGCGGATCACCGCCGCGTAGCGCACGCTGTCGACCAGCGGTTCCAGCGTGACGGTGGCGACGCGGACCGGACGCACCTCTGCTTCCGCCGGGGTGGAGGCGGACTGCGTTTCGTTGCAGCCGGCAAGCAGGCCCGCCACCGTCAGAAGCGCCGTTGTCGCCATGACGGCGGACGCGAGCCGCCTTTCGCGGAACAGGGCCATACCACGTCTCCCCACTGGACTGGACTGTATCGTACTGTTACCGTCCTACTCCGGCCCCCAGCCAACGTCAAGAGTGAACGGTACAGTTCAGTGCAGTCATCGGAGCAGAAAGCGTCCCACCCCGCACCGTCGCTCGACGCGAAGGCGGAACAGATCGTCGCCGCCGCGCGGGAGGTGTTCCTGGAACTCGGCTATGCCGCCGCGTCGATGGATCAGGTCGCGCAGCAGGCTCGGGTGTCCAAGACGACGCTTTACACCCGCTTCCCATCGAAGGAAGAGCTTTACACCGCGGTGATCTCCGCCGAGTGCGAGCGGCGCGGCCTGCGCTTTGCGCCGGACATGTTCGACGGGATGCCGTTGCGCGATGTCCTGGTCCAGGTCGGCCGCCGCTTCACCGACCTGCTGTGGTCGGATGCGGCGATCCGTGTCCATCAGGCGGTGGTGGGAGAGGCGACGCGGATGCCGCTCGCCGCCCAGCTCTATTTCCAGGCGGGGCCTGAGCAGGGGATCGCCAATTTCGTCGCCCTTTTCACCCGGCTGAACGACCGCGGTGCGATCGCCACCGACGATCCGGCCTTCGTCGCCCGGCAATTCCTGTCCGCCATGCAGGGCGGTGCTTATTGCCAGCTGGTACTCGGCCTTTGTCCGGTACCGACGGAGGAGGAACGCCATGCCTTCGTCGACAAGGCGGTTGACCTGTTCCTGCGCGGACTCGCCGCGTGACTCTGGTTACGCCAGCTTGAAATAGCGCGTCACCAGTTCGCGCAGCTCCTCCCGTACCCCATCGTCGCCAAGGGCGGTCAGCCGCTCGTGCAGGCCGGCGGCGATGGCGGTGAAGCGGGCGAGCACCGCCGGGTCGAAATGCCGGCCGGCGCCCTCGGCCAGAATGTCCATGGTCGCGGCGTAGGACATCGGCTCCTTGTAGGGGCGGCGCGAGGTCAGCGCGTCGAACACGTCGGCGACGGCGAAGATGCGGGCGGCAATCGGGATCGCCTCTCCCGCCCGGCCGTTGGGATAGCCCGACCCGTCGAATTTCTCGTGATGGCCGCCGACCACATCGGCCGCGTCAGCCAGCCAGTCGGACGAGCCGACGATGTCCAGCCCATGGACGACATGGGTCTTCATCACCGCGAACTCCTCGGCGTCCAGCTTGCCGGGCTTCAGCAGGATGCTGTCGGGAATGGCGATCTTGCCGACATCGTGCAGGAAGGCGCCCTTCACCAGCTTGCGGATCGCCGCGTCCTCCACCCCCAGCGCCTCGGCCAGACGGATGGCGAGGACCGTCACCCGGTAATTGTGGGCGTTGGTGTCGCTGTCGCGCTTGGCGATGGCGCTGCCCAGTGCGCTCAGCATGCCGATGTTGGCGTCGAGCAGGCCGCGCGACAGCCGCAGGATGCCCCGGTTGTAGGAGCCGAAGATCGGCAGGAGGACGAGCGCGGTCACAAGAACCGACAGCGAGGAAACGGCGACGATGGTGGCGGTGTCGCGCAGGATCTCATGGGACCGGCGGGATGAAAGCTGGAAAACGCTTTCGAAATAACCGAGCAGCCGACCGTCGGAATCGAGCAGTGGCTCCATCGTCTGGATGAAGATCTGTCCGTCCATCGTGAAGCGGTCGTAAATGGAATCCCCGTCGGTGGGGAAGCCATGCCGGGTGGCGGACATCCGCTGTTCCGCCCATTCCGCCCCGGACGCGATGTATTCGGCCGTCTTCCGCTGTTCCGGGGTGTAAAGCTCCGCGACGATGAAGCGGCCGTCACCATGGTTCAGGCGCAGTCCGTTGCGGCTGGCCATGAAATGTTGCAGCGATGCCTCCAGATCGGAATCGGCTGCACCGGCGGCCAGCGACGTGCGGGTTTCGGTGAGAAAAGCCGCCGATTCTTCCCGCGCCAGTTCGACCACCCGGTTATCGGCAATCTCGACTTCGACCAGAAAGGCGACACCGCCGACTGCGAGCGCCAGGAACAGGGCGATGCCGGCCAGACGCAGCAGAACCGTGCCGGGGGTGGGCAGGCGCATCGCCGCCACGTCGGAATGGCGGTCGGGCACTGTTCTGAAAAGCAGGCTGAGACGCCGCCGCTCGCCCTTTGCCGTCATCGTCATGCCCGTCCGCAACTTTCCTGTCAGCAACGTCTCTGTCTGCGCGCTCATCGCCATAATCCGTTTGCAGCATATCCAGGGCGCAGGGCAGGCCGATCTGGACGATGCCGATACCAGGCGTCACTATTGCCGGCCGCGCCGCGCACGGATCGAGACCTGGTTCCCCCTGCGGGAATCCAGCCTCCGCCCCAGAATCCGGCGGGAAATGTTGAGACGGCGTTAAGTTTTGCCGGGCACTGTGCCGCAGGCCGTTTCTCGATGCTCATGGAAGGAGCCGTTTCGTGATGTCCGTCTGCCCCTGCGGTTCCGGTCTGGCCTTCGACCGCTGCTGTGGCCCCATCCTGGCGGGGGACCCCGCCCCCAGCGCGGAAGCGCTGATGCGGTCGCGCTACACCGCCTTCGTTCGCCGCGACATCGACCATATCGAGCGGAGCTGCGTGCCGGAAACCCGCGCCACCTTCAGCCGTGCCGATGTGGAGCGGGTGGCGGACGAATGCGACTGGGGTCCGCTGACCGTCATGAAGGCGGAGGAGACCGGCGATGATGGGACGGTCGAGTTCTTCCTGACCTTCCACCGCGATGGCGAGGAGTGGCCTTTGCATGAGCGGTCACGCTTCCGCCGCGTCGACGGCCGCTGGTTCTATGTCGACAGCGTCCTGAACCCGAAGGATCAGCCGCGCCGCGTGGTGAAGGTCGGCCGCAACGATCCCTGCCCCTGCGGCTCGGGGAAAAAGCACAAGGCCTGCTGCGGGCGCTGACCGGCGCCCGCAGCGGTCGCCCCTCAGCTGATGCCGAGATAGCGCCCCGGCTTGTGGTTGATCGCCAGCGTGACGTTGACGATGGTCGCCCCCAGCACCGACAGCAGAAGCCGGTCCGGCGCCAGGACGAAGAAGGCGCCGGCCAGGATCGCGAAATCGACGCCCAGCTGGAAATAGCCGGCGCGGATGCCGTAGGTCTCCTGCAGATAGATCGCCAGGATGTTGACGCCGCCCAGACCGGTGCGGTGGCGGAACAGCATCAAGAGGCCGGTGCCGCACAGGCCGCTGCCCACCACGGTGGCATAGACCGGGTCCAGATGGGTGAAGCCCACCCACTGATCTGTCAGGCGTGAGAACAGCGTCACCAGCGCCACGGCGATGAAGGTGCGGGCGGTGAATTTCCAGCCCAGCCGCTTCCAGGCCAGCCAGTAGAAGGGCAGGTTGATCGCGAAGAAAAGGATGCCGAACTGGACCTTGGTGACATAGCTCAGCAGCAGCGCCAGCCCGGCGGTGCTGCCGGTCAGCAGCATCGTCTTGGAATAGATCAGCATGCCCAGCGCGATGAACAGCGTGCCCATCAGCATGGCGAGCGCGTCTTCATAGAGCTGGTGACGCTCCGCCGCAGCGGGCGGAGCCTGGAGGGTCGCGGCCATCGTCGTCTGTCCCCGGATCAAACCACAGGGCTCAGCGGAGAGCGGCGAACTTCGCCACCACATCGTCCACCTCGGCCGTCTTCAGGCCGGCGATGTTGATGCGGCCGGAGGTCGGCATGTAGATGGCATGGTCGGCGCGCAGGCGCAGCACCTCCGCCTCGGTCAGCGGCAGCAGCGAGAACATGCCCTCCTGCTCCGCCACCGCGGCCAGGGCGGGGAAGGCGCCGGCCAGACCGGCGGCCAGCTTGCGGCGGATGCCGGCGATGCGGGCGCGCATGACGTCCAGTTCCGCAATCCAGTCGGCGGTCAGGGCGGCGTCGCTGAGGATGGTGCGGACGACGGCGGCGCCATGGTCGGGCGGCATCGAATAGCTGGTGCGGGCCAGCGCCATCAGGTTGGACTTGGCGAGATCGGCGGCGGCCGGTGCCGCAGCGACGGCGAAGATGGCGCCGGTGCGCTCGCGGTAGAGGCCGAAGGACTTGGACGAGGACACGGCGACCAGCGTTTCCGGCACGACGCCGATCAGGTGGCGCAGCCCCTCGGCATCCTCGTCCAGACCGCGGCCGAAACCCTGGTAGGCAAGGTCGACCAGAGGCAGGACGCCGCGCGCCTCCAGCACCGTCGCCAGTTCCTTCCACTGGTCGAGCGACAGCAGAGCGCCGGTCGGGTTGTGGCAGCTGCCGTGCAGCAGGGCGACGTCGCCGGGCTGCGCCGCCTCGAACGCCGCGATCATGCGGTCGAACAGCACGGTCTGGCCGGCGGTGTCGAAGAAGGGATGGCTGACGACCTCGAGGCCGGCGGCGGCGAAGATGCCGACATGGTTGGGCCAGGTCGGCTGGCCGACCAGCACCCGCTTCGACCCGCCGCGCAGGACGAGGTCGGCCGCCAGCCGCAGCGCGCCCGACCCGCCGGGGGTCTGCACGCCGGCCGTGGCGACCTTGGTTCCGGCGGCCCCGCCGACCAGCGACCACAGCCGCTCCAGATAGCCGGCGTCACCTTCCAGCCCCAGATAGGCCTTGCTGTCCTGCCCGTCGAGCAGCAGCCGTTCAGCCGCTTTCACCGCGCGGAAGACCGGGGTGCGCCCTTCCTCGTCCCGGTAGACCCCGACGCCGAGATCGACCTTGCCCGGCCGCGGATCCTGCTTGTACAGCCCGATCAGGGCGAGCAGGGCATCGTCGGGCTGGCGGGAAAGCGCGTTGAACATGGCGGTTCGTCCGGTCCTTGGTGATGGGGAAGGCAGGGGTGACAGCCGGCTGGTCCGGCCGGTGCGATCCTCCACTTTCGCGGCCTCCGGGACAATGATGAATTCATATCGTCTGATACGCTTAAACATCGCAACAATTTGCAATGGCAGCGATTGCCGGGCATCCTTTGCCGGGGAAGGAGCAGGCAGATCGATGACCGATTTTCAGAAGACCCGTGCCCGTTTCCGCATTCCCGACGGCGTGATCTATCTCGACGGCAACTCGCTGGGACCGCTGCCCATCGGGGTGGAGGAGCGGGTGGCCCGCACCCTTGCCCAGGAATGGGGCGGCCAGCTGATCCGCGGCTGGAACAGCGCCGGCTGGATGGTGCAGCCCGGCAAGGTCGGTGACCGCATCGCCCGGCTGATCGGCGCGCCGTCCGGCAGCGTGGTGGTTGGCGATACCCTGTCGATCAAGGTCTATCAGGCGCTGGCCGCGGCACTGGCGATGCGGCCCGACCGCCGGGTGATCCTGTCCGACAGCGGCAACTTCCCCACCGACCTCTACATGGCGGAAGGGCTGATCGAGACGCTGGGCCGCGGCCATGTCCTGAGGGTGGTGGCGCCGGACGAGGTGGAGGCGGCAATCGGCGAGGATGTCGCCGCGTTGATGCTGACCCAGGTCGATTACCGGACCGGCCGGTTGCACGACATGGCGGCGCTGACCGCCAAGGCCCATGCGGTGGGGGTGGTGACGGTGTGGGACCTTGCCCATTCCGCCGGTGCACTGCCGGTCGATCTGGCCGGTGCCGGGGCCGACTTCGCGGTCGGCTGCACCTACAAATACCTGAATGGCGGACCGGGGGCCCCGGCCTTCATCTATGTCGCGCCGCAGCATACGGCGACGGCGCGGCCGGCCCTGTCCGGCTGGATGGGTCATGAGGCGCCCTTCGCCTTCGATCCCTCCTACCGTCCCGGTGCGGGGGTGGAGCGCATGCGCGTCGGCACACCGCCGGTGATCGCGCTGGCGGCCCTCGACGCAGCGCTGGATGTGTGGGACGAGGTCGAGATGACCGACATCCGCCGCACCTCCATCGCGCTGTGCGACCTGTTCATCGAACTGGTCGAGGCGCAGTGCCCGATGCTGGAGCTTGTCTCCCCGCGCGATGGTAACCGGCGCGGCAGCCAGGTGTCGTTCCGCCATAGCCAGGGCTACGCCATCATGCAGGCGCTGATCGACCGCGGCGTGATCGGCGACTTCCGGGCGCCGGATGTGCTGCGCTTCGGCTTCACGCCGCTCTATATCGGCGAGGCCGAGGTGCGCGGCGCCGTCGATGTGCTCAAACAGGTGATGGATGGCGGGCTTTGGGACCGGCCAGACTACCACAGGAAGGCGATGGTGACATGAGCGGGCAGGATACGAAGAAGCCCTACGATCCGGCGGCGGAGGGTGCCGAGATGGCTTTCGACGGGCGGATGTCCTATGGCGATTATCTACAGCTGGACCGCATCCTCGGTGCGCAGACTCCACGCTCTACGGCCCATGACGAGATGCTGTTCATCGTCCAGCACCAGACGTCGGAGCTGTGGATGCGGCTGGCCATCTATGAAATCCGCGCCGCCCGCGAGGCGATCCGCGAGGACCGGCTGTCGCCCGCCTTCAAGATGCTGACCCGCGTCGCCCGCATCTTCGAGCAGCTGAACTCGGCCTGGGACGTGCTGCGGACGATGACGCCCAGCGAATACACCCGGTTCCGCGACGATCTCGGCCAGTCCTCCGGCTTCCAGTCCTACCAGTACCGGGAGATCGAGTTCCTGCTGGGCAACCGCAATCCGGCGATGCTGCGCCCCCATGCCCACCGGCCGGACATCCATGCCCTGCTGGAACAGGAGCTGTCGCGACCCAGCCTGTATGACGAGGCGCTGCGCCTGCTCGCCCGCAACGGCATTCCGGTTCCGGCCGACGTGCTGGAACGCGACGTGTCGCAGACCCACCAGCCCCATGACGGCGTGACCGAGGCATGGCGGATCGTCTATCAATCGCCCGAAGCCCATTGGCCGCTCTACGAGCTTGCCGAGAAGCTGGTCGATTTCGAGGATTACTTCCGGCGCTGGCGCTTCAACCATGTCACGACGGTGGAACGGGTGATCGGCTTCAAGCGCGGCACCGGCGGGACCGGTGGCGTGTCCTACCTGCGCAACATGCTGGCGGTGGAGCTTTTCCCGGAACTCTGGCGGGTGAGGACGGTGCTGTGACGGAACTGCGCAGGATCGCGGATTGGGACGACGCCTACAGCAACGGCGCCCACATCCCCGGCGGCGACGCCTACCCCGCACGCTGGGCGGAGCGGGCCGCGGCCTTCCGGACCGAACTCGGGGTTGCCGGACGGGCGGAGCTTGACCTGCCCTATGGCGAGGGGGAGCGGGAACGCTACGACCTGTTCCGGCCGGAGGGGACCGCCAAGGGCACCTTGGTCTTCGTCCATGGCGGCTATTGGATGGCCTTCGACAAGGCGCGCTGGTCGCATCTGGCTGCCGGGCCCCTCGCCCAAGGGTGGGCGGTCGCCATGCCCAGCTACACGCTGTGTCCCGAGACACGGATCGCCGGCATCACCCGGCAGATGGCGCGGGCGGTGGAGGTCATCGCGGGGGCGGAGGCCGGGCCGCTGCGCCTGACCGGCCATTCCGCCGGCGGCCATCTGGTCAGCCGCCTCGTCTGCGCGGACGCCCCGCTGTCGGACGATGTCCGGGCGCGGGTGGAGAATGTCGTCTCCATCAGCGGGCTGCACGACCTGC
The DNA here is from genome assembly GCF_049472615.1 of Azospirillum sp. 11R-A. Lineage (NCBI taxonomy): Bacteria > Pseudomonadati > Pseudomonadota > Alphaproteobacteria > Rhodospirillales > Azospirillaceae > Azospirillum > Azospirillum sp. 11R-A. Next base: position 106,186 of record NZ_JBCEBL010000004.1, read on the forward strand.
GCCCGCTGCTGAACACCCGCATGAACGCCACGCTGCGCCTGGACGAGGCGGAGGCCGTGGCGGAAAGCCCGGCGCTGCTGCGCCCGCAGCCCGGTATCGGCATCACCTGCTGGGTCGGGGCGGCCGAGCGGCCGGAGTTCGTCCGCCAGACGGAGTTGCTTGCCAACATCTGGCTTGGGCTGGGAGCGGCGACCGGGTTGCGGCTGGCCGCGGGGCGGCATCACTTTGACGTCATCGACGATCTGGCCGATCCGGAGTCCGATCTGGTCGCGGCGTTGCTTGACTTTTAGCGCATTCCGCCGGGGCGGAGAGAAGCCGGGCTATCTCTCCAGACCCCATAGCCGGTAGCAGTCCTTGATCGCGCGGATGGAGGGCAGGCGAATTTTCGGCAGGTCGGCCTGATCGAACCGGGCGGCATTGCGGCTTCGGTTCCGCGGAGTGACGACGGCGATGTGATGGATCATGTCCCATTTGACGCTGTCGCGCCCGCCATCCAGCGCGCCAAGCCGTTCCCGTTCGAACCAGGTTCGGCGGAAATACCGCAGCAGGCTGGCCGGCATGGCGATGTCCAGCATGATCAATCCGGTCGCTCGCGCGAAACGCTGCTGCATACAGACGGAGTAGTTTCCATCCATCACCCACCGGTCGCCGCCGATGGCGTCATCGTGCAGGAGGACGAACTCTTCCCTGGGGCGGGGTTCCCAATCGGTGCCGGGCCGATGGTAAAGCTGGTCGAGGTGAATGACCGTCAGGCCGCACTTGCGTCCGATGGCCGATGCAAGGGTGGATTTGCCGCTGTTGGACGGTCCCAGGATGCAGATGCGCTGTCCCAAATCCTCAAGCCGCATGGTTTCCGCCGCGTTCGCCCGATGTTGATCCGAACCGGCGATCTTACGCATACGGATCGTCTGGTCCAGCGCGGCCGATGGCGGGCGGGTTCCGATTATTGGGTAAAGAACATCGCGGCGAACACGGCGGCGGTGGCGGCGATCACCGTCACCAGTCCATTGCGTCCCAACGCGCGCTGGCGGTAGAGCGCCACCGCCATGGTGATGACGGCGATGCTGGTCAGGATCAGGCCGAGCTTAGCTTCGGTCATGGCGGCTTCCTCCGGTCTTTTCAGTGCGGGCCGACCCAGCCCAGGGCGCCGGCGGCGGTGATCAGCAGGATGGCTCCGCACAGCAGGACCAGCCATCCTGTCATCAGAAACCGCCAGCCCGGACCGGCATGGTCCAACTCCAGATAATGCAGCAGGATTTCCCGACCCTTCGTCACCGCCAGCGCCAGCAGCAGCGCCGCCCCGGCGATGCCGACGCTGCCGCCCGCATCGCCATGGCGCGCGAACAGCAGGGTGACGGCGGTCAGCCCCATCAGGATCAGCCAGGACAGCGTCAGCCGGTCGATCTTCTTGAGAAATGTCATGGCCTGTCCTCTCAGCGGATCAGATAGACGAGCGGATAGAGGATCACCCAGACCAGATCGACCATGTGCCAGAAGGCCGCTCCCGTCTCCAGATTCTCTACCAGCGTGTCGGGGCCGGAGCGGCCGACCAGCAGCAGGATGACGATCCCCAGCACCACATGCAGGGCGTGGAATCCGGTCAGCAGGAAATAGAGGGTGAAGAAGCTGTCGGTGTCGATGGTCAGCCCGGCGCCCAGCGTCGCCGAATACTCCACCGCCTTCACCGCCAGGAACACCGACCCGACGGCCGCCGCCAGCAGCATCGCCCGGCGGGCCTGCGGCACGGCACCGCGCCGCCCGGCGGCAACCCCCTTGGCGGCCAGATAGCCGCTGGTCACCAGAACCATGGTGTTCAGCGCGCCGGCGGTTCCGTTCAAATGGGCCTGACCGGCGGCAAAAATCGCCGGATCCAGCACGCGGGCGACGGCGAAGCCCAGGAAGGCGACGCCGAACACAGCCAGTTCGCTGAAGATCAGGATCCACATCATCAGGTTGCCGGGCAGGGCGGCAAGGCCGCTTCCCCGCTCCATCGGATCCGCGGTTTCCGCACCGCCGATCTCCAGACCCGTCATCTCAACGTCGGCCATTTCCACTATCCAAAGCTTGTCATCATGTACGCGAATGATAAGGCGGCGATCCGCGGACCGGCTTGACCGCGGTCAAGGAATGCCCTTCCGCCACGGTCAATTATTCGCCCGACCCGTGGCGGTAGGATGCTGCGACGCCCGGCATCCCGCCCCGGCTTCGCACACCCAACGCCCTTCCGAACCGACCCCCTCTCGACCGACAGATCGAGATTTCCAGGGATCCCGAGCGATGACCGAACGCTTCACCAAGGCGGCCGCGCGAAACATCTTCTATGGCGGATCGCTGTTCTTCTTCGCGACCTTCGTCGCGTTGACCGCGCTCAGCCACAACTACATCGTCAATACCAGCACCGATAAGAAGACGCTGTCCGAAGCGGTCGTGCGCGGCAAGCATGTGTGGGAGAAGAACGCCTGCATCAACTGCCACACGCTGCTGGGCGAGGGCGCCTACTTCGCCCCCGAGCTGGGCAATGTCTGGCTGCGCTACGGCGGCGACAAGGACCCCGAGGGCGCCGTGATGGCGCTGAAGGGCTGGATGGCGGCACAGCCGTCCGGAATCGAAGGCCGGCGCCAGATGCCGCAGTTCCACCTGACCGAGAGCGAGGTCGAGGACCTTGCCGCGTTCCTGGAATGGACCAGCCGGATCAACACCCAGAACTGGCCGCCCAAGCTGTCGGGCTGAGGAGATTTCCGTCATGAAGTACGAATCGCAAAAAGTCGCCCTCTATTACTTCGCGGCCGCCATGGGGCTGTTCGGTGTGCAGATCCTGGTGGGTCTCCTGGCCGGTACCGTCTATGTCCTGCCCAACACGTTGTCGGAGCTTCTGCCCTTCAACATCATCCGGATGATCCACACCAACTCGCTGATCGTCTGGCTGCTGATCGGCTTCTTCGGCGCCGCCTACTATCTCGTGCCCGAGGAGGCGGAGACCGAGCTGTACAGTCCGAAGCTGGCGCTGATCCAGCTCGGCCTGTTCGTCTTCGGCGCGCTGGCGGCGGTCGTCGGCTATGTCTTCCGCATCCATGAAGGGCGGGAGTTCCTAGAACAACCGCTGTGGATCAAGGCCGCCATCGTCGTCGTCGCGCTGATGTTCCTCTACAACATCACGATGACGGTGATGAAGGGCCGCCGCACGGTCATCACCAACATCCTGCTGGTGGGCATGTGGGGCATCGCGGTCTTCTTCCTGTTCTCCTTCTACAACCCGGCGAACCTGTCGCTGGACAAGATGTACTGGTGGTACGTCGTCCATCTGTGGGTCGAGGGCGTGTGGGAACTGGTCCTGGCCTCCATCCTCGCCTTCCTGATGATCAAGATGACCGGCGTCGACCGTGAGGTCGTCGAGAAGTGGCTTTACGCCATGGTCGGTCTCGCCCTGTTCAGCGGCATCCTCGGCACCGGCCACCATTATTACTGGATCGGCACGCCCGGCTACTGGCAGTGGATCGGCTCGCTGTTCTCCACGCTGGAAGTCGCTCCATTCTTCACCATGGTCGTCTTCGCCTTCATGATGGTGTGGAAGAGCGGCCGCCGTCACCCGAACAAGGCGGCGATGCTGTGGTCGCTGGGCTGCGCGGTCTTCGCCTTCTTCGGCGCCGGGCTGTGGGGCTTCCTGCACACGCTGGCCCCGATCAACTACTACACCCACGGCACCCAGGTCACCGCGGCGCACGGGCACCTCGCCTTCTACGGCGCCTATGCGATGATCAACCTCGCCATCATCACCTACGCCATGCCCTACCTGCGCGGCAAGCAGCCCTACAACCAGATCCTCAACATGTGGAGCTTCTGGCTGATGAGCGGCGGCATGGCCTTCATGACCTTTGCCCTGACCGTGGCCGGCGTCGTGCAGACCCATCTGCAGCGGGTCCTGGGCATGAGCTACATGGAAGTCCAGGAGCAGATCGCGCTGTTCTACTGGATGCGGCTGGGTGCCGGTTTCGCCGTGGCGGTGGGCGTCGCGCTCTACCTCTACGCCGTCTTCGGCCCGGCCCGCGAGGAGCGGCCCGCCTCGATCCCGTCCAGCTACCAGCCGGCCGAGTGACGTTCCCTCCGGCCCCTGCGACCCACCGGATGTCCGGTCGGCGCAGGGGCCGTCTCTTTTACGGAGTTTCCTCGCGATGCCCGACAGCGCCGTCCCCATCCTGCCGTCCCTGCCGTTCTATCAGCCGACCGCCGACGAGTGCACGCTGTTCGAGCATGCCTACACTCACCGCCTGCCGCTTCTGCTGAAGGGGCCGACCGGCTGCGGCAAGACCCGCTTCGTCGCCCACATGGCAGCAAAGCTCGGCAGGCCGCTCTACACCGTGTCCTGCCATGACGATTTGACCGCCGCCGACCTGACCGGCCGCTATCTGCTGAAGGGCGGGGACACCGTCTGGGCGGACGGGCCGCTGACCCGTGCCGTGCGCGAGGGCGCCATCTGCTATCTCGACGAGGTGGTGGAGGCACGCAAGGACGTCACCGTCGTGCTGCACCCGCTGACCGACGACCGCCGCATCCTGCCGCTGGACCGCACCGGCGAAACGCTGGAAGCGCCGCCGGGCTTCATGCTGGTGGTGTCCTACAACCCCGGCTACCAGAATGTGCTGAAGGCGCTGAAGCCCAGCACCCGCCAGCGCTTCCTGGCCGTCGAGTTCGATTTCCCGCCGCCGGAGCGCGAGATTCCCATCGTTGCGACCGAAAGCGGCCTGCCCGAAAACCGCGTCGCTCCGCTGGTCCGCCTCGCCAACGCCCTGCGTACCCTGAAGGGCCAGGATTTGGAGGAGGGCGTTTCGACCCGCCTGCTGATCTACTGCGCCACGCTGATCCGCTCCGGCATGAAGCCCGAGCGCGCCATCCGTGCCGCCCTGATCGAGCCGCTGACCGACGACCCGGACATCCGCGCCGCCCTGCTGCGCGTCGCCGAGGTCACGCTGGGCTGATCGGAAAGGGCGGAGGGCAATCGCCATGCTGGAGTTCTTCGAACCGGAAGAGACCGTCGGCCGTCTGTGGCACCGCCTGATCGGCGGGCGGTCGAGCTATCCGCACCATCCCGACGCAGCCGTCACGCTGGAGACGATGCGTCCACGGCTGGCGGTGTTTTTCCGGGCGCTGGGCGGCGACCGTGGCGTGCGGCTTGCCGCCGGAAGCGCTTCGGTGTCGGGGCACCGGCTGTCGCTGCTCGGCCGCATCGGGCTGGGGGAAGAGCGGGTGGAGCGGGCGGCACTGGACGGCAATGTGCTCCAGTTGCCCACCGCCATCGACCTGTTCCCCGACCCCGCCCTGAACGAGCGGCTGTATGAATGGCTGGCAGCCTTCTTCGCCCATGCCGAGGGCGAGCCGGCCCCCGCCGACCCGTTGCAGGCCGATGTGCAGGCGCTCCGCAGCGCCGCCGCCACCACAGCGCGGGTTCTGACGCGCTGGCCCGGCCTGTCCCGCATGCATGCGGAACTGGCCCGCGCCGTCGCCGCCATCCGCCCCGCCCGCCGCCCGCCGCCGGTCGAGGCCGATGTCGAGCGCGCCGTCCTGGCGCTGCTCGGCGCCGGTGCCGTCACCAGCGACGGCGCACGCATGCTGGCGCCCGGCGTTCCGCTGTCGGATTTCACCGCCCCTTACGGTTATGCCCGCATGCTGCCGGTACCGCTGTGGGGGCTGGTGTCGCCAAGCATCGGCCGTGTCGCTTCCGCCGCCGTCGAAAGCCCCGGCGAAGGCGGACAGGCGGCCGAGGGCGACCAGCGCCGCCGGACCGCGACCCGCCGGCAAACCGACCAGATCCAGCGCAACGACCCGCTGATCCTCAACCGCTTCGAAAAGATGCTGAGCCTTGCCGAGGCGCTGAACATCCCGCGTGCGGTCGATGACGACGATGCGGAGAATGCCCGCAAGGCCGCCGACGATCTGGACGAGATCGCCGTCGGCGCCCACCAGCGCAAGGCATCGACCACGCTGAAGCTCGACCTCGACCTTGGAGCGCCGGTGGTCGACGACACGCCGCTGGCGGCGACCCTGACCTATCCGGAATGGGATCATGGCCGGCAGGCCCATCTGCCCAACCACTGCCGGGTGATCGCCGAAACCGCACCGGCCGACGGCGAGTCCTGGCAGCCCGATGCCGCCGCCCTGCGCCGCATCCGTCAGGTGCGCCGCCAGTTCGAGGCGCTGCGCCCGCGCCGCATGCTGTTCACCGGCCAAGCCGATGGCGACGAGCTGGATCTGGCCGCCCTGGTGCGCAGCCGGGCCGATCTCCAGGCCGGCGGTTGCGGCAGCGACCGCGTGCACCAGCGGGTGCGCAGCGCCGCCCGCGATCTCGCGGTGGCGGTGCTGGTCGACGGCTCGCTGTCCACCGACGGCTGGATCGAGGGGCGGCGGGTCCTGGATGTCGAGAAGGAGGCGCTGCTGGCGCTGAGCCATGGGTTGACCGCCTGTGGCGACGACCACGCGCTCTATTCCTTTACATCGCGGCGGCGCAACTGGGTGCGGGTCCAGACGCTGAAAGGCTTCGAGGAACCGCTGGGCCCCACCGTCACCCGCCGGATCGGTGCGCTGAAGCCCGGCTATTACACCCGCATGGGGGCGGCGATCCGTCACGTGACCTCCCAGCTTGCCGACCGGCCGAACCGGCACCGGCTGCTGGTTCTGCTGACCGACGGCAAGCCGAACGACGTCGATCATTACGAGGGCCGTTACGGCATCGAGGACACGCGGCAGGCGATCCGCGAGGCACGGCGCGACGGGCTGGCGGTTTTCGCCATCACCGTCGATGCGCAGGCCCGCGACTATATCCCGTATCTGTTCGGACGCGGCGCCTATGCCATATTCCCGCAGGTTTCCCACCTGACCAAGGCATTGCCGGCGCTCTACCGACAGGTCGCCTGCGCCGCCTGACCGAAAAGGACCTTCAGACATGACCGCACCGGTGAAGATCGGCCCCGTGAAGATCGGTATCGTCACCATCTCCGACCGCGCCAGCCGCGGCATCTATGAGGACAAGGGCGGCCCGGCGATCAATGAGGAGCTGTCGCGCATCATCTCCTCTTCCTGGGTGGCGGAGGCGCGAGTGATCCCGGACGAGTTGGACCTGATCGCCTCCACCCTGGTCGAGCTGTGCGACGTCGCCGGCTGCGGTCTGGTGGTGACCACCGGCGGCACCGGCCCGGCGCCGCGCGACGTGACGCCGGAAGCGACGGAGCGTGTCTGCGACAAGATGATGCCGGGCTTCGGCGAACTGATGCGGTCGGTCAGCCTCCGTGTGGTGCCCACCGCGATTCTGTCGCGCCAGACCGCCGGTATTCGCGGGAGCAGCCTGATCGTCAATCTGCCGGGCAAGCCGTCAGCCATCCATGATTGCCTGGACGCGGTGTTTCCCGCGATCCCCTATTGCCTGGATTTGATTGGTGCCGGCCGGATCGAGACCGATCCCGAGATCTGCGTTTCCTTCCGTCCTAAATCGTGACACCAAAAGTCATTATACTTAGTGTGGAAATAAAAAGGAGCATGCGACAAAATAGCGTTTAGAAGTTCCACTTGACGGCGGTCAAGCATCGGTCTTGGAGGCAGGGGGAATATTCCCTCACAAGAAACATTCAACCGAGATGACGCCATGAAGACCAAGCTCTCTCTCGTCACCGTCAGCGCCGCCGCCCTGATGATCCTGTCCGGTATCGGCGCCGCCTCGGCCGCCGACACGCTCTATGCCGACCCGAAGGTCAAGCAGCCGACGGTCAGCGTCGTCCAGGACCCCGCTTCCGTGCCGGCTCCGGAAAAGGCCGGCAAGCGGGCGCCGAAGACCCACAAGGTCTCTCTGATGACGACCGAGGTCGAATCCAAGCTGGACGATGGCACCACCTACACCTACTGGACCTTCAACAACACGGTGCCGGGTCCGATGGTGCGGGTGCGGGTCGGCGATACGGTGGATGTTTCGATCTCCAACGCGCCGGAATCGACGATGAACCATTCCGTCGACTTCCATGCCGCGACCGGCTTCCTCGGCGGCGGCCAGATTACCCAGGTGGAGCCCGGCCAGACCAAGGCCTTCAGCTTCAAGGCCCTGACCCCCGGCGTCTATGTCTATCACTGCGCCACGCCGATGGTCGCCCACCACATCTCCAAGGGCATGTACGGCCTGATCGTGGTGGAACCGGAAGCCGGCTTGGCCCCGGTCGATCACGAATTCTACGTGATGCAGCAGGAAATCTACGCCACCAAGGCCAAGAACCTGGCGAATGCCGAGGACGACTATGACGGTCTCGTCAACGAGCGTCCGAGCTATCTGGTGTTCAACGGCACCGTCGGCGCCCTGACCAAGGACAAGCCGCTGAAGGCCAAGGTCGGCGAGACGGTTCGCCTGTTCTTCGGCGTCGGCGGTCCGAACCTGACCTCCTCCTTCCACGTCATCGGCGAGATCTTCGACAAGGTCTACAATCTGGGTGGACTGGAAAGCGAGCCGGCCAAGGGCATCCAGACCGTCACCGTCGCCCCCGGCGGCGCCACCATGGTGGAATTCAAGGTCGACTACCCCGGCAAATATGCCCTGGTCGACCACGCGCTGAGCCGTGCCACCAAGGGCCTGATCGGCATTCTGGAAGTCGAGGGCAAGCCCGACGACAGCATCATCCACGACAAGACCGGCGACAGCCGCAAGCAGCTAGGCGAGATGCAGCACTGATCTTGTCTATGGATTGAAGCAAAGCCCCTTCCCGCAAGGGAAGGGGCTTTGTGTATCCAAAAACAAAGAAGGGCAGCCGTTTCCGGCAGCCCTTCCATTGTCAATCCGTGTGTCGTCGACACCACGGCGCAGTCCTTAGCGGACCGAAATCCCTTCCGCGAAGAAAGAGACCTCGGCCTTGGCGCTCGACGACGAGTGAGACGGACAATGAGACACGAGATCACCTCCTTTCAGTTGTTGACGTGCGACACCCTATATAGGCGGCTCGGCGGGGGTCGCAAGTCCTGACCTTGACCGCTCCGTTGTGACATTTACCGGTGGGTTGCCCGGCTCATCATGAAGCCCAGCCCGCCCGCCAGGATCAGCCCGGCGGCCATCGCCAGACCCCTTGCGGCGCCGCTGGGTGCCGTCAGGCGCAGGCTGTTGTGCGGCAGTCCGAAGCGCCCGCGGGTGCGGTGCAGACCGTCGACTGGGTGGTAGAGGTTGTCGGGCCGGCCGGGGATTTCCCGCTCCTGCGTCATCTGGCCCTCCACCGCGGTGTCGGCGAGGTAACGGTCGGCAAAGCCCGGCGCCAGGAAATTGCCGAGGATCGCCTGCATCGCCGATCCGCCCAGCCAATATTCGCGACGGGGATTTTCGGCGGCGTGCAGGATCGCACGGGCGATATCCTCCGGCTGGAAGATGGTCCCCATCGGCCGGGTCCGGCGCGGCATGTGGCTGCGCGCCCAGTCGAATTGCGGGGTATTGACCGCTGGCAGATGCACGGTGGTCAGCCCGATCCCGCTGCGCTCATGGATCAATTCGGAGTGCAGGCTGTCGATGAAGCCGGTGATCGCATGTTTCGCCGCGCAATAGGCGGATTGCAGCGGAATCGACCGGTAGGCCAGCGCCGAACCCACCTGCAGGATCGTGCCGCCGTCCCGCAGCCGCATCCGCCGCAGGGCCGTCTGAATGCCATAGGCGGAGCCGAGATAGGTCACCTCGGTCACCCGCTTCAGCTCTTCCGGCGTCACGGCGTGGACGGGTCCGAAGACGGTGACCATCGCCACATTGATCCAGACGTCGATGGGGCCGAAGGTGTTTTCCACTTGGTCGGCGGCGGCCTCCAGCGCGTCGGGGTCGGCAACGTCCAGCGGCATGACCAGCGCCCGGCCGCCCAGCCGTTCGACTTCGGCCTTCACCTCCTCCAGCGCATCGGACGATCTGGCGATCAGGCCGATGGAGGCTTTGCGATAGGCGGCGAAGGCCAGCGCCGTTGCGCGGCCGACCCCGGCGGAAGCGCCGGTGATGCAGATGACGGGGGACTTCTGAACGCCGTTGGTCGGTTGCATGGCGAGGGTCCTGTCTCAGGAATCTGGGCGTCAGGCCGCCGGCGGGGTGCGCCGGCTGCTCCATCCTGTCCAACCCCCGGCACCGCTTGCGGTTCCGTCGCGTCCTCTCAGGGCCCGTTCTTCCACCCGGATGCGATGGACGGTCAGCGGAATGTTCAGCAGGCTTGCCGCGATCGCGATCCACAGCTCGCCGAAGACCAGCGGCAGCACCGCAAACTCCCCGGCCACCACGAGGTAGTTGGGATGCCGGACCCAGCGGAAGGGGCCGCGGCGGACCAGCGGCGCGCTGTCCAGCGTGATGATCCGCGTCGTCCAGAAGCGGCCGAGCGTCGCGATCACCCAAACCCGCCCGGCCTGGAGCAGCAGGAACAGCGCCAACAGCCAGCCATTCACCGGCGCGTCGGCCGGGACTGCCAGAAACAGCGCCAGCAGCCATCCGGCATGCAGTGCGACGAACAGAGGGTAATGCCCGGCTCCGACCTCCCGCGCACCGTCGGCCAGCAGGCGGGCAGTGTTGCAGCGGGCGACCGCCAGTTCCAGCAGACGTTGCGCCGCGACCGCGGCCAGGATGATCTGCGGCCAGCCGAATGCGTCCATCGTCACCCCTTCAATCCTCAGAGGTCCAGCAGGGTGAGGCCGGCGGTGAAGCCGGGACCGAGCGCCAGCATCAGATGCGGTCCGGCTGCTCCGCTCCGCAACCGCCGTTCCAGAACGAACATCACGCTGGCCGCCGACATGTTGCCGCAGTCGCCCAGCACGGCCCAGGACTCGTCCATGCCCGCGGTGGCGGGCGCCAGCACCTCGGTCAATGCGTGCAGCACCTTGGCACCTCCGGGGTGGCAGATCACGCCGCCCAGATCGGCACAGGTCATGCCGCGCCCGGTCAGGAAGCCGTCCACCACCGGGGCCAGCCGTTCGCGGATCAGGCGGGGAATGTCCTGGCTGAAGACGACGCCGAAGCCCTCATCCTCGATCCGCCACCCCATGATCCGCCGGGTGCCGGGCCAGGTGTGCTCGGCACTGTCGACGAGGCGCGGTCCGGATGTGTCGTCGCCTGCCACGGGGCTCCGCAACAGGGCGGCGGCGGCACCGTCGGCGAACAGCGCGCTTGCCACCACATTGGTGGCGGACGCCTCTTCCGGCCGATGGGACAGGGTGCACAGCTCGACCACCAGGAACAGCACGGTGCGGCCCGGCATCGCCCGTGCCATCATGCCTGCCCGCGCCAGCCCCAGCGCCCCGCCGGCGCAGCCCAGCCCGAACACCGGCAACCGCAAGGTGTCTGGGCGGAATCCCATGCGGTCGAGCAGCAGCGCCTCCAGGCTTGGTGTGGCGATGCCGGTGGTGGTGGCGCAGACGATGGCATCGACATCGCCGGGGCGCAGCCCCGCCGCGCTCAGCGCTTTGCCGGCCGCCTCTTCCAGCAATTCCAGCGCCACCCGCTCGAAGACGGCAGCGCGCTCTGCCCAGCCATGGGGCTCAAGATACCAGGACAGCGGGCAGGCGGCATGGCGGCTGCGGATGCCGGTGTTGGCGAAGACGGGGGCCAGCCGGTCGAAGTCGCGCAGCCGGTGGGCGAACACCGTCCGCGCGACGGCCAGAGTCTCTTCCTGTTCGAAGCGGTGGGGCGGCAACGCCGTGGCGACCGCCAACAGCTGCGGATCGGGTGACATCCTGCCTCCTGCATGCTGCCGTCGGTCGGGCGCGGGATGCGCTTCCGGTCGACGCGCAATCCAGCATCGTCCGCCCAGGCCCCACAGCCAACAAAAAGCTGGTCCTGCCGTTGCGCCCCGTCTGCTCCCGCAAAAGGCGCTAGCCTTTCGAGGCGTGGCGTCGATCAGTGCGCCGGAGCGCGATCCCCGGCTTCCGGCTTGTCATGGATCGCCAGCCGGTCGACGATGGTTTCACTGGCGGCGTTCAGGCCGGCAAGCCGCACCTCGGTCCCGGCGCGGCGGAACTTCAGCACGACGCCGTCGAGAGCCGCGACGCTGGAAATGTCCCAGATATGGGCGCCGGAAACATCGATCACCGCCATGTCCAGAGCCTCCCGCACATCGAAGGCCGCGGAAAAATCGTCGGCGGAGGCAAAGAAAAGCTGTCCCTCGACCCGATAGGTGCGGGTGCGGCCATCCTCCGACAGGGTGGAGGTGACGCGGAACATCCGGGCGACCTTGCCGGCGAAGAAAATGCCGGACAGCAGAACGCCGATCAGCACGCCGATGGCGAGGTTGTGGGTGAAGACCACGCCGGCGATCGTCGCCAGCATCACGGCGCTGGAACTGCCCGGATGCGTCACCAGGCTTTTCAGGGATTGCCAGCTGAAGGTGCCGACCGACACCATGATCATCACCGCCACCAATGCTGCCATCGGAATGCGCTTCACCCAGTCGCCCAGCACGACGATCAGGAACAGCAGGAACAGGCCGGCGCAGAAGGTCGACAGCCGGCCCCGCCCGCCCGACTTCACATTGATCACCGATTGCCCGATCATCGCGCAGCCGGCCATGCCGCCGAGGAAGCCGGACACCATGTTGGCGATGCCCTGGCCGACGCATTCGCGGTTCTTGTCGCTGCCGGTCTCGGTCATGTCGTCGACGATGGCCGCGGTCATCAGCGATTCCAGAAGCCCGACCACGGCGATGCCGGCGGAATAGGGCAGGATGGTCCGCAGCGTCTCCAGGGTCAGCGGAATGTCGGGAAGCAGGAAGACGGGCGGGGTGCTGGGCAATTCCCCCATGTCGCCGACCGTGCGGACGTCGATCCCGAAGCCGATGGTGACTGCGGTCAGCACCAGGATGCTGACCAGCGCCGACGGGACCGCCCTGGTCAGCCGCGGCAGCAGATAGATGATCACCAGCCCGGCGGCGACCAGCGCATAGGTGACGGCCGGCACCCCCACCAGTTCCGGCAGCTGGGCCAGGAAGATCAGGATGGCGAGCGCGTTGACGAAGCCGGTCATCACCGATTTCGACACGAAGCGCATCAGCGCCCCCAGCCGCAGGAAGCCGGCGCCAACCTGCAGCAGACCGGCCAGCACGGTGGCGGCCAGCAGATATTGAAGGCCGTGCTCCTTGACCAGCGTGACCATCAGCACGGCGGTTGCGGCCGTAGCAGCGGAGATCATGCCGGGCCGGCCGCCGACGATGGCGATTGTCATGGCGATGGCGAAGGAGGCGTAGAGGCCGATCTTCGGATCGACCCCGGCGATGATGGAAAAGGCGATGGCTTCCGGAATCAGGGCAAGGGCGACGACGAGCCCGGACAGCAGATCGCCGCGCGTGTTGCCGAACCACTCCTGGCGGAGCCGTTGCAAATCGATGGTCATGGGTCTCGCAAGCTCAAGGCGGGACGGCGGCAGGGCGCACCGGCAAAGGCCGGACGGTGGGCTACCGTCGACGATGATCGGGAATGAACGTCGGAAATTGGGGTCGCTGCGAAGCGGCGGCCGTCCGGTTGATCGGGCGGTCGGGCTTCAGGTCAATGCGTGGGGCAGGCCGTCAGGGCGGCGTGACGCGATGCAGCATGAAGGCAGGCGTAACAGAATGTCGCAGGGCTTGGCAACCCCATGCCGTGCAGCGCCTCGCATGGCTGTCCGGCACGGATACGAAAAAGGCGGCGCCCTGGTGGAGCGCCGCCTTCATCGTCCGATGATCTCGACCGTCAGGCCTGACGGGGCCGCAGCGGCGGGCCGTCGCGGAAGGGCTTGTCGACGCCGCCCTTGTCGTTGGTCTGGTTTTCCACATCGCCTTCGAAGGTGCTCTCGCCCTGGGCCAGATCCAGGTCGTCCGGCGTCATGCCGGCGGCGCGGGCGCCCTTCGACCCGCCGATCTGCGGGTTGTTCTTCAGGTCGGCATCGGTCGGCCTGTCGGTCTTCTCGTGCTTGCTTGCGCTCATGGCGGCATCTTCGTTCCGGTTCCGCATGTCCCCCTGTCAACCGGCGCCGTGCCGGATGGTTGCGAAATCCCTTCTTCCTTTTGGGGAGATGGTTAGGATATCGGGGGTCGGCGCAGCCGACGATCATTCGACAGGCTCTCATGTCACATGAAGACGAACGGCTGAGGATCCGTGTGCGCGGGCGAGTGCAGGGGGTGGGGTTCCGCCCGCATGTCCATGCGCTCGCCGGGCGTTTCAGCCTGACCGGCTGGGTGCTGAACGACCCGCAGGGCGTGCTGATCGAGGTACAGGGCAACGGCGTTGGCGCGTTCCGGGCAGCCCTGTCGGCCGAGGCGCCACCGCTGGCCCGGATCGATGCCGTCGAGTTCGACGCTGTTCCGCCTGTGTCCGGCGAGGACTCCTTCGCAATCCGCCACAGCCTGTCCGCAGGCGCCGTCGCGACCGGCATCGGACCTGACGCAACAGTTTGCCCGGCATGTCTGGCCGAACTGTTCGACCCGGCCGACCGCCGCCATCGCTATGCCTTCCTGAACTGCACCCATTGCGGCCCGCGCTACACCATCACGCGGCAACTCCCCTATGACCGGCCGCAGACGGCGATGGCCGGCTTTCCGCTCTGCCCGGATTGTCTGGCCGAGTACGAGGACCCGGCGAACCGCCGCTTCCACGCCCAACCGACGGCCTGTCCGGTTTGCGGCCCCTGCCTGTCGCATCCGCCGGAAGACATCGTCGCCGCGCTCCGTGCCGGCATGATCGTTGCCATCAAGGGGCTGGGCGGCTTCCACCTCGCCTGTGACGCCACGCGGGCCGATGCGGTGGAGCGGCTGCGGCGGGTCAAGCAGCGCAACGGCAAGCCCTTCGCCCTGATGGTCGCCAACACCGAATCCGCCACCCGGCATGTCCGGATGGACGCCGGCGAGCGGGCGTTGCTGGAGGGGGTGGCGCGTCCCATCGTTCTGCTGCGGCGGCGGGACGATGGGCCCGAACTGGCACCCGAGATCGCTCCCGGTCTGGCCTGGCTGGGGGTCATGCTGCCCTATACCCCGCTGCATTACCTGCTGTTCCACGAAGCGGCCGGGCGGCCGGGCGGCACCGGCTGGCTGGACCTGCCGCAGGATCTGACGCTGGTGATGACCTCCGCCAATCCCGGCGGCGAACCGTTGGCCATCGGCAATGCGGAGGCGCGGGAGAGGCTGGCCGGCATCGCCGACCTGATCGTCGACCATGACCGCGACATCGTCATCCGCGCCGACGACAGCGTCGTGCGCAGGCTGGCCGGCGCCCCCGCCTTCCTGCGCCGCGGCCGCGGCCATGTGCCGGAGCCGATCCGGCTGGCCCATCCGGTGGCGCCGGTGCTGGCGGTGGGCGGCCATCTGAAAACGACGGTCTGCGTCACCCGCGGCGACGAGGCTTTCCTGTCCCAGCACATCGGCGATCTCGACAACGCCGCGACGCTGAGATTCCTGGAGGAAACGGTCGCCCATCTGCTGCACATCCTGGGGGTCGAGCCGGTTGCGGTCGCCCATGACCGGCATCCCGATTTCCACTCCACCCGCTTTGCCGAAATGAGCGGCCTGCCGACGGTGCCGGTCCAGCATCACCACGCCCATGTCGCCGCTGTGATGGCCGAACACCGGGTCGAGGGGCCGGCAATAGGGCTGGCGTTGGACGGCTTCGGCCTGGGAGAGGATGGCGGGTCCTGGGGCGGCGAGATGCTGCTGGTCGATGGGCTGCGGTCCGAGCGTCTCGGCAGCCTTGCGCCGCTCGCCCAGCCCGGCGGCGACGTGGCGGCCCGCCAGCCCTGGCGCATGGCCGCTGCGGCCCTGGCCCGGATGGGACGCGCCGATGAGATCGCCTCCCGATTCACCGCGCATGGACCGGCCGAGGGTGTCCGGCGGATGATCGAGCACGGCATCAATGCGCCGCTCACCAGCTCCTGCGGGCGCTGGTTCGATGCCGCCTGTGGCCTGCTGGGCATCCGCGCGGTGGCTGGGTTCGAGGGAGAGGCGCCGATGGCGCTGGAATCCCTCGTGCGTCAGATCCGCGTTGCCGAGGGCGCGTGGCGGATCGACGGAAGCGAACTGGACCTCACCCCCCTGTTGGAACGGCTGCTGACCGTCGCCGATGCGGTGGAGGGGGCCGAGCTGTTCCACGGCACGCTGGCGGCGGCTCTGGTGGACTGGACGCTGCCGGTGCTGCGTGCCCATGGCATGGGTCGGGTGGTGCTGTCCGGCGGCTGCCTGATGAACGCGCTGCTGGCGGAGGAACTGATGGCCGGCTTCCGTTCCGCCGGGGTGGAGGCGCTGCTGCCGAGGCTGGCCCCCGCCAACGACGGCGGGCTCAGCCTCGGTCAGGCATGGGCGGCATCCTTCGCCCTGTAGCCGAACAGCGGCATCTTCAACCGGTGCAGCGTGCCGACGGGGACAGGCTCAGCCCGCCCGCGCCGCCTTCTTCACCGGACGCTCATGCTCCTCGTCCGCCGGGGCTTCTGCGTCCTTGAAGGTGCGCACGCCGCTGATCATGGTGGAGATGATCGACTGGCGGGACATGATGTCCTCGCGCACCGCGGCATAGACGTGGACGATCACGAACAGCAGGATCGCCCACATGCCGAGATGGTGCCAGGTGTGGACGTCCATGCTTTGGCCGAATAGCGGGATGACCCAGCCGAACAGCGTGTCCTGCCAGCTGCCCTGGCCCGCCCCCTCGCTGTAGAGCGCGAAGCCGGTGACGATCATGAAGAGGCTGCCGACCGCGATGGCCCAGAACATCGAGAATTGCGCCAGCGGGTTATGGCCGACATACAGCTTCGGCTTGCGCTCCAGGAACAGATACCAGCGGGCTTCCAGGAACAGCTCCCCCCACCAATGGCGGTCCCAGAAGGGAAAGCGGAACAGCTGCTTGGCATGGTGGTTGCCGACGAGGGCCCAATAGAGCCGGCCGATGAAGCCGATGGCGAAGATGTAGGCCGCAGCGAAATGGACGAAGCGGATGTATCCCATCAGGAAATTGGCGCTGGCCTCGCCCGGCATGGTCGGCAGCGGATTGGCGATCAGGTAGCCGGTGACCGACAGAACCACGATCGCCAGCGCGTTGACCCAGTGCCAGATCCGCACCGGCACCTCGTACACATAGATCGCCTTCAGGAAGCGGCCGGCCGCCGGAGCGGCCGTCCCTTCCTCGTCCGGTGTCGCGACCGGCTTCGCGTCGTCGAGAGGAGCCATGACTTAAATCCTCCTCGGTTGCCGGTCAGCGCACGGTGACGCGGGCCAGTTCGGCGCCGTCGGGCGCCATGACGTGGGTGGAGCAGGCAAGGCACGGGTCGAAGCTGTGCAGGGTGCGCAGGATCTCCACCGGCTCGTCCGGGCGGGCCATCGGCGTGTTCAGCAGCGAAGCCTCGAAGGCACCGATGTTGCCCTTGGGATCGCGCGGGCTGCCGTTCCAGGTCGTCGGGACGACGCACTGGTAATTGTCGATCTTGCCGTCCTTGATCTTGATCCAGTGGCCGAGCCCGCCGCGCGGCGCCGCGACGGTGCCGACGCCCTTGGCCTCCTTCGGCCAAGTCTTCGGATCCCACTTCTCGACATTGGCGGTCGCGGTGTCGCCGGCCTTGATGTTGGCGATCAGGGCGTTCCAGTCGTCCATCATCATGGTGCAGCAGTACTGGCATTCCAGCGCGCGGGCCAGCGTGCGGCCGATGGTGGTCGGCAGCGCCTGCTGCGGCGTGAAGT
Organism: Azospirillum sp. 11R-A; assembly: GCF_049472615.1. Lineage (NCBI taxonomy): Bacteria > Pseudomonadati > Pseudomonadota > Alphaproteobacteria > Rhodospirillales > Azospirillaceae > Azospirillum > Azospirillum sp. 11R-A. Next base: position 123,840 of record NZ_JBCEBL010000004.1, read on the forward strand.
TCGTGCCGGCCAACGTGTTGAAGACGCCCAGCGATTCGGTGATCTGGTCCTTCACGTAACCGACGCCCTGGGCATAGGCCAGGATGTAGCGGGGCAGGGGACCGACCTCCACCGCATGGCCGCGCCAGCGCGGGGCCTTGATCCAGGAATATTTGGCGGCCTCGTCCAGTTCCTTGATGTCGGTGCGGGTACCCTTGGTGTTGGCGCCGAGCTCGAACTTGGCTTCGGTCACGCCGTCCCACGGGTGCAGGCCCTTGCTCTCGTCCTCGTAATGGTACCAGCTGTGGGCGACGAACTCCTGCACCTGCGCCGGGTCGCGCGGGTCGATGGGATGGACCTCGTTCCAGTTGCCGTTCAGGATGACGCCGCCCGGCAACTGGCAGGTCGAATGGTCGTACGGCACCTTCTCGTAATCGCCATAGTCCATGACGTTGGTGGCTGACAGGCCGCCGCCATAGAGCCAGTCCTTGTAGAAGCTGGCAATGGCCAGCACGTCCGGCAGATAGACGTTCTCGACGAAGGCGGTGGCTTCCTGGATGCGGGCGCGGATGAAGTTCAGCCGCTCCATGTTCAGCGGCGCGCCCGACGACCCGGTGCCGTCCATGTTGATGGCGCAGGGAACGCCGCCGACCATGTAGTTCGGGTGCGGGTTCTTGCCGCCCAGGATGGTGTGGATCTTGACGATGTCCTTCTGGAGGTCGAGCGCCTCCAGGTAATGGGTCACCGCCATCAGGTCGGCTTCCGGCGACAGCTTGTAGGCCGGGTTGTCCCAATAGCCGTTCTTGAAGATGCCGAGCTGGCCGCTCTCCACGAACTTCTTCAGTCGGGTCTGGACGTCGCGGAAATAGCCGGGGCTGGACTTGGCATGGCGCGGCGACACCGCCTGCTGCAATGCCGAGGTCGCCTGCGGGTCGGCCTTCAGCGCGTTGACCGGGTTGACCCAGTCCAGCGCGTGCAGGTGATAGAAATGGACGATGTGATCGTGGATCTGCAGCGTCTTCGCCATGATCTCGCGGATCAGGTGGGCGTTCTTCGGGATGCGGATCTGGAGCGCATCCTCCACCGCGCGGACCGAGGTCAGCGCGTGGCAGCCGGTGCAGACGCCGCAGATGCGCTCGACGAAGGCCCAGGCGTCGCGCGGGTCGCGGCCCTTCAGGATCACCTCAAGGCCGCGCCACATGGTGCCGGTGGAGACGGCGTTGCGGATGATGTTGTCGCTGTCGACATTCACCTCGCAGCGCATGTGCCCTTCGATGCGGGTGACCGGATCGACGACGATGCGCTTGCCGCCGTTGTCGAGCGAGAACCCGTTCGGGGTCTGGACGATGCCCATGGTCAGACGTCTCCCTTGTGCTGTGCGCGCTTCAGGGCGCTGACCGCCGCGTGGGCGGCGATGATGCTGCCGACGCCGATGGCGGCGGTGGTGCCGATCTGGTCGGCGTTGGCCTCGATCCCGAACTGGAGGATGTCGGACTGGCGGGCGTACCAGGACCCCTTGTCCCAGAAGCCGTCCTCCGAGCAGCCGATGCAGCCGTGGCCGGACTGGATGGGGAAGCTGGTGCCCTCGTTCCAGCGCACGGTGGAACAGGCGTTGTAGGTGGTCGGGCCCTTGCAGCCGACCTTGTAGAGGCAATAGCCCTTGCGCGCGCCCTCGTCGTCGAAGGATTCGACGAACTGGCCGGCGTCGAAATGCGGCCGGCGATAGCATTTGTCGTGGATGCGCTGGCTGTAGAACATCTTCGGCCGGCCCTGGCGGTCCAGCTCCGGGATGCGGTCGAAGGTCAGCATGTAGGTGATGACGCCGGTCATCACCTCGGCGATCGGCGGGCAGCCGGGAACCTTGATGATCGGCTTGTCGGTGATGACCTCATGCACCGGGGTGGCGCGGGTCGGGTTCGGGCGTGCCGCCTGGACGCAGCCGAAGGAGGCGCAGGAGCCCCAGGAGATGATCGCCTTGGCGTCCTTGGCGACCTTGCGCAGCTGGTCGGTGAAGGGCTTGCCGCCGATGATGCAGGACATGCCGTCCTGGTTCAGCGGCGGATTGCCTTCCACCGCCAGGATGTAATTGCCTTTATACTTCTCCATCACCTCGTCGAGGATCGCCTCGGCATGGTGGCCGGCAGACGCCATCAGCGTGTCGTCGTAGTCCAGCGAGATCATCGACAGCACCACGTCCTTCACCAGCGGGTGCGCCGAGCGGATGAAGGATTCGGAACAGCAGGTGCATTCCAGCCCGTGCAGCCACAGCACCGGTGTGCGCGGCTTGGTTTCCATGGCGTGGACGATCTGCGGTACCAGTTCCGGCCCCAGCCCCAGGGCCGCGGCGGTCAGCGAGCAGTATTTCAGGAACGAACGGCGTGTGATCCCCTGCCGCCGCATCACCTCGTAGAAGGTTTCCAGCGTTGCCATCGGTTTGTTTTCTCCCGTCGGGCAGCACCGGCGTGCGAGGGTCCGGTGCGCTTCTCCCGCGGGCATAGGCAACAATCGTGCCGTAGTACGAACATTTGGCAAACCAACGGTCACAAGGCTGTAGGGACCGTCGTCGCTGGCAACTCCCCGGCCGAAACGGCGGCCGGGGTGGAAAGTCCGTTGCCGGTGGCGGTCAGGCCGTCCGGCCATCCCCTTCCGGCCGGCCGATCAGGCGGTGGAGCGCCCAGCCGATTGCCACGCCGGCCGCATGCAGCCCGGCGGTGCTGGCGAGGAAGCCGGCGGCATAGCCGAGCGCTGCGGCGTCGGCCGGCATCTCCGCCCCATGGGCGAAGCCGTGGAACAGGCCGAAGCCGGCGGCGAAGACGACGCCGATCAGGCTGTTGCGCGACATCGGCATGACGCACAGCAGCGCCAGCACGACGGTGGAGGCATAGATGGCCGGCTCGACCAGCGGCAGTTCTCCGCCCGCCAGTGCGAACAGCCCGCCGGCCAGCATGGCGGCCAGGAAGGCCCCCGGCACCGCCAGAACGGCACGGCCGCCGATGGTGGCGCCGTAGACGCCGACCGTGACCATAGCGATCAGGTGGTCGAGCCCGCCCAGCGGATGCGCGGCACCATCGAGGAAGCCGGCCCCGGCGAGATGGCCGGGATGGGCCAGCGCCGGGGTGGCGGCAAGCGCTATGGCCGCGGAGACGGCGGCGAGGCGGGTGATTTTCGACATATCGAACGGCTCCTCGGGGTTCTTGTGGTTTTGGGTGATCCGGGAATGTGCCCTCTCCCGTCCCGGGAAAGGGCAATTGAAATGCTCAGTGCCGCTGTGCCGGCCCGCGCTCAATGCCGTAGCGTTCCAGCTTGGCGCGCAGGCCCATGCGCGACAGGCCCAGCTCGTCGGCGGCCTTGCTCTTGTTCCAGCGGCAGCGGACCAGCGTTTCCATCAGGATGCCGGCCTCCACCCGCTCGATCCGCGACTTCAGCGGCCCGCCCTGGCCGATCAGGTCGAGCGGCGGCAGCGGCCCGTCCTCCGGCGAGGCCGGGCGGGCATTCAGCGCCGCGCCGCGCAGCACCTGGTCGGACAGCAGATCGGCATCCAGAGTGTCGCCCTCGCACAGCACCAGCATGCGCATGATCTCGTTCTGCAACTCGCGCACATTGCCGGGCCAGCCATAGGATTCCAGGCAGGCCAGCGTGTCGGCGGCGAAGCCGCTCACCGGCTTGCCGTGGGCGGTCGACAGCCGATCCAGGATATGGCGGGCCAGGACCGGAATGTCGTCCGGCCGGTCGCGCAGGGGCGGCATGGTCAGCGTCATGGTGCTGAGCCGGTAATAGAGATCCTCGCGGAAGCGGCCGGCCTTCACCTCGGCGGTCAGGTCGCGGTGGGTGGCGGCGACGACGCGGACATCGACCCGCCGGGTCTCGTTGGACCCGACCGGCCGGATCTCGCCCTCCTGCAGGAAGCGCAGAAGCCGGACCTGGAAGGCCGGGCTGATGTCGCCGATCTCGTCGAGGAAGATGGTGCCGCCGTCCGCCTGCTCCAGCAGGCCGACGCGGTTGCTGTGGGCGCCGGTGAAGGCGCCCTTCTTGTGGCCGAACAGTTCGCTTTCCAGCAGCTCGTCCGGGATGGCGCCGCAATTCTCGCAGTAGAAGGGCTGGTCGGAGCGCGGGCTGCCGTAATGGATGGCGCGGGCCAGCAGCTCCTTGCCGGTGCCCGTCTCCCCCAGCACCAGAACCGGGACGTTGAAGCCCGAAACCCGCTCGGCCTGCCGGCAGACCTCGTCAACCGGGCTGCCCTCGGCACGGATCAGCCCGTCGAAACGGTAGGACTGCCGGACCCGCTCGCGTCTGGTCGCCACCCGCGTCTCGGCCAGCGGCGGCAGCAGCTTCAGCTCGCTGGTCAGACGGTCATGCTCGCGTTGGAGCCGGTAGAGCTTCGCAGCGTTGCGGGCGGTCAGCAGCAGATGGTCGGGGTGCCAGGGCTTGGTGATGAACTGGTGGATGCCGGCGGTGTTGATGGCGCCGATGATGTCCTCGGGGTCGATGTAGCCGGTGATCACGATGCGCACCACGTCGGGCCAGCGCTCGCGGACCTGGGTCAGGAACTCTACGCCGCTGACCTCCGGCATCCGCTGGTCGGAGAAGACGACCTGGATCCATTCGGTTTCCAGCAGGCGCAGGCCCTCCGCCGCCGACAGGGCGGTGAAGACCTCGAACTCCTCGTCCAGAAGGCGGGCGATGACCTCGACGGAGCGCGGCTCGTCATCCACCACCAAAATGCCGGGGCGGGCGGGATCGGTCATCGCGCGGGGTCCTTCCTCATCGGGCCTGCCTCTCTCGACCTCGCCTCACTCAACCTCAAGATCCTTGATCGTCATTTCGGTGCCGCCGTTGGGATGCAGCCGGCTGCCGGCACAGTGTGGGCAGGACGACAGCCGGTCGTCCAGATCCACCGTGTCGTTGCAGTCGAAACACCAGCCGCGGCCCGGCACTTCCAGCACCACCAGCTCCGCCCCGTCGGCCAGCGATCCCCGCGTCACCACGTCGAAGCCGAAGCGCAGCGCCTCCACCTCCACCCCGGCGAAGCGGCCGATCTCCAGCCGGACCTTGGTCACGCGGCTGAATCCATTCGTCCGACCGGCCTCCTCCATCGCCTGGAGCAGGCTTTCGCAGAGCGCCATCTCATGCATCCGCAGTGTCTCCGGTCCCCATCCCCAGCAGCGCCCGGCGCGACGGGCGCACCGGCTCGGCCTGGACCGGAGCGGGTTCGGGCGGGGGCGCAAGTTCCTCCTCGCGCCGGCGGCGGATCTCGGCGGTCTGGGCGCCGTCTTCGCGGATGGAGGGATCGAAGAGGGAGACCAGAGCCGCCGAGGCTGTTTCCGTCGCGGGGAGCATCGAGGCGAACTCGAACATCGGCGAGAAGAGCGAACAGGCCTTGTAGGCGCCGATGCCCTTGCGGTTGGAATGGACGAACTCGTACCAGCCGGACGGAAACTCGATCAGTTCCTTCGCCCCCGGCACCAGCCCCGACCAGTCGTCCCCCTCGCCCGGCAGCAGGACGAGGTTGAGGAACCAGGGGGTCACCAGAGCACCGAGCCAACGCTCGCCATGGCGGCGGAAGCCGACGGCCTTCACCGCAAGCGCGTCGTTGACGATGGGCATGCCGCGCATCTGCGCGGTGTGAATTTCGCGGAAGACCGCTTCCAGCCGCGCGATGGCCTCGGTCGGCAGGGCAGGGCCGGTCACCGGCGCAACGGCGGCCGGCAAGGCGACGGTTTCCGTGGCCGCCGGTTCGCCGTCCAGCGCCATGAACTGGTCGCGGGCGCCGTCGCAGACCGGGCAGCGCCAATGGTTGGGCAGGGCGGCGAAGGCTGTGCCGGGCGGCACCTGCCACTGCTCGCACCCCGCCGCCGGGTCATAGACATGCCAGCAGATCTTGCATTCCATCCGCGTCGCCGCGCCGATGCGGCTGGCGTCGCCGAGATAGGAGCCCTCGAAGCGGGAAGCGGCGGCGCTCATCGCACCCGCTCCAGGTCGGTCGCCAGCGCATCGAGGATCTCGGCCAACCGTTCGGCGCTGTCGGCGATGTCCTCCACCGCGGCGCAGACCACCGCCGGCACGTCGACGATCTCCACCGTGTCGAGGATCAGCGTGTCGACCGAATTGTAATAGCGCACCCACCAGACATTCGGCGTCGCCGTGGCGGTGACGCGGCAATTGCCGTACCCGCGCGACAGGATGGTGGTGGCGCCGACGCCCAAACGCTGTTCGACGAAGACCAGATCCTCCGGCGTGTGCGGCAACAGGCTGAAATTCACCGCATGGGGGCCGTCGCCGCGGCGCCAGGCGGCGCTGCGGTCCAGCAGCTCGGTCAGGATCGGCTGGCCATTCATCAGGCCGGTTGGCATCAAGCCGGCAGGTGCCGGGCCGGTCACGACCGATGCCGTGGCGGTGAAGGCGCGGTTCAGCGCCACCCGCGGGAAGGCCCCGACCAGCAGGCTTTCGCGCGTCGGCCCGTCGCCGAAGGCGCGCACGCGCCAGACGCCGGCGAGAGACGCTTCCTGAATCTCCAGCCGGTCGCCGGCCCGTTCCACCTTGACCGCGACCTCGCCCTCGCCCAGCGCTTCGTCGACCAGGGCCAGGACGGGAGCCTCGAGATCGTCGACCGGAATGCGGATTTCCTCGCCGGGCGACCAGTCGGCAAGCGCCCCTTGGATGCGGACGAGCACCTCGCGGGCCGCCGCCGCGCTGGCGGGGTCGGCGACCTCCGGCAGGTGCGGTTCATAGACGCGCATGCCGGAGGGCATCGGCAAATATTCCAGCCCTTCCTCGCTGGCGTCGGGCTGGCTGCCGGGGCCGAAGCCGACCGGCGGATGGGTCATGCCGAACAGGGAACTCATGCCGCACCGCCTTCCAAAGAGCCTTCCAGGATCTCGCCGATCCGCTGCAGATAATCGTCCCAATCACGCACGCGCGGGATGCTGCCCAGCAGCCGGTCGCCGCGCAGGAAGACCAGCGACGGCAGGCTCATCATGCCGGCCAGGGCCAGGAGCGCGCGCTCCGCTGCCTCGCCCGCCACCGCCGGAGACAGGCGCGGGTGCAGCGCACGGACCAGTTCCGGCAGAATGACGGCCACGTCGGCGGTCTCCGCATTGCCCTTGCCGTGGCCGGGCAGGAAGACCACCCAGCTTTTGGCCGGATCGTCCAGCCATGGCCGGTCGTCGGCATGGTCGAGCCGCAGATAGCCGTGCACATCGGTCAGCAGATCGACCAGCGGCGGCAGGGGCAGGCGCTGCTTGGCGGGAGAGGGGGCGAGGTCGGTCATGGCGTCAGGCCTCCGTCAGGCCGGCGGCGCGGGCCGCCTCCAGGTGGGGGGGAAGGGTCGGTTCGCGGCCGGTCAGGTCGGCGAAGGCGCCGTCGAGGGTTTCCCCATCCAATGCCGCGGCCATTGCCGCCAGCGCATCGAGGATCTGGGCGGCTTCGTCCGGGTCCAGCATACGGCGCGCCGCGCCGAGGAAGCCGAGCACCCAGTCGCCGGCGGCGGCCTCCGGAACCAATGACAGGTCGACGGCCGACCCATCCTCAACGCGGCCGACCACGCCGTCGACGCCGGTCAGGCGCAGGGGAATGCCGATGCACATGCTCTGGGCGCTCCCGGTTTCAGGCCTGGCCGGCGGACAGCGCCGCGAGGATGCGGGGATCGCCGATTCGGCACGCTTCATCGGCACTCGGGCGTCCGCCCTCATAGGCATCGCGGGCGATGGCCGGGGCGGCGAGGTCGGCGGCGGCATCGCGGCGCGTGCCCGCCACGCCGAACCCGTCGCGCAGAAGCGTGAGGATGATCTCGATGGTCGGGGCGACCTGGGCGGCGACGGTGTCGGTCAGGCCACCGCCGTAATCCTCCAGGCATTCCGGCTGAACGCCGACCAGGATCAGCGTTTGCGGGCAGCGGCCCAGTAACATGGCGCTGGCGAGCACCTCCTGAAAGCCGGTCTGATGCAGGCTCATCTTCTTGGCGCCAAGGAATGCCGGCACGTCATCGCCACGGAAGACGCGGCTGGTGCCGGGCGGCAGCCCATAGTCGATGGCATCGACCACGATCAGCGCGTCCGCGCATTCCAGATGCGGCAGCAGATACAGGCCCTGGGTTCCGCCATCCATCACGGTGACGGTGTCGGGGAAGCGCCAATCGGCGGCCAGACGCTCCACCGTGCGGACACCGAATCCCTCGTCGGCCCACAGGATGTTGCCGATGCCCAGCACCAGGATTCGCGCCGTTCCGCGACCGCCCTCGTTTCCAGCCAACTCCATTTGTGCCCCGGCATCCGTCCAATGATGCGGCGTCCTGCCGCTTAACCATCGTTCGTACAAGTTCCATGCCAGGATCGGTGGCTGGGTCAGGCCATTGATTGGATTGCTTATTTCGACGACCATCGCTCGATATAGCAGCGATTGTGGACATCAACATTACAGCATGCGTGGAAACCGGCAACCAACTTGCCAGTATGGCTGGAAGCTTGCCGGTCAGCGGTGACGGGCGGTTTTGGCGGATTTCTGGATCAGTTCCCGTTCGGTCATGCGTTTCATATGCCCGGGCACGTCGGTGTCCCGGCCGATCAGCGGTCCCGCCACATAGGACGCTCCGGCGTCCTCGGCGATGCGCAGCATGGCTGCCGACCTGATGCCATCGACGAAGAAGATCATGCCATGGCGCCGCACATGGGTTCCAAAGCTATGGAGGCGATTGGTTGCCCGAGCATCCGGTTCGCCGGCCTGAACCGTTATCCCCATGCCGCGGACGCCCGCCTGGGCGAAGGCCGCGAGATTTGGCACTCCGTCGTCGAGTAGGACAAGGACGGCACGCGAGTATGGCTTCAGGGTCGTCGTGATTTCGGAAATTCGGCTGTAGGGGACACCGGTGGGAACCCCCTCTATGACGAACACGATGAAGGGTATGAGATGCGACGGGATCGAATGGCAGCGAGCGAGATATTCCCGCCGATGCCGGCCAATCGAGAGGGTCGATAAGCTCACTGTAAGATTCTGGATATAGCGGAAGCTGTTTTTGTACAGCTCCTCATAGATTTCTATCGACTGGCTCAGGAGTTCCATATCGGTTCTGAACCTGTAATCCTCGCTTCGCGCATCATCGGTCGACAGGGCATTCAGGATCCGTTTGGTTTCCTCATCGGCGTGGCACACATAGGTGGACAGCACCTTGTGGGATGTGTCGAATACCGGGCGATAGCAGATGGTCGGGTGGAAACTGCCGCCCTCGTGCGCACCGGCCGCTGGAGCCGTCCGGGTATCGCCGGCATCGGCCGCTTCGTTTTGCGAAGAAGCGGCGCCCTGCTGGGCGGCCCTCGCAATCAACTGATCGAGTTGCATCGCTTCGACGGCGATGTTGCCATCGAGTTCGGTCACGATGCTGCGCACGGTTATCTGGCTCGTGTCGCTGTTTCCCAGCATCAGCCGATGCAGTTCCGACACGATCCTGCCGCAGATCAGTTCGGCGGCCTGCCGGTCGAGCGTCGCGAAAACCACCAGATAATTCGCGTCGTCGGCCCGCAGCCAGACATCGGAGGGGGGCAGATGGCGGTCGAACAGCCGTTCGGTCTGCTCGTAGATGCGCTCCTTGACGATGTCCCAGCGCTTGCCCAACCGGGCGCGCAGGGTGCCCAGTCCGATCAGTTGAATCGCACCGGCCGAGTGACGCTGCCCTCCAGCCAGAATGTGCCGCAGGCGCGCCTTCGTCTGTTCGGGGATCGCGGATGTCTCTTCAACCGATGAGGCCGGATCGGCGAATGTCTGGTCAGTCATGGCAGCATCCCCTTTTGTCGAATCACGGGAGCGAGGCCTTTGATCGATGGCAATTTTTAAATCTAACTCTTAAAAACTATGGATCTATAATATCGATGGCGTAAAGAGGCAGATTTTATTTCTGATCAAAGTCCGCTTTATTCGTTATCCGATTTAGCGTTCCAACATATGCTGAAGGAAATCCTCTAAAAATCTGAGGTGATCGGCATAGGTGAAAACCTGTACTCTCCAGCGATGCCGTCTTTGGGGCGGAGGATTCTTTCTTTTTCATGATTTCGCGGGCTTCGGCGAACAGGAGTCGTAGCGGACGACGGAGCGTTGGCCCGCCGTCAACAGGGGGGCGGCAGACGCCATCCATTGTTCGAAAACCCCGAACGATGAATCCGGGAACGGGGCATTTATCCCAACGCGGACGAGGCGTAGATCCTTTGGAAAGGAATGAACCACCCAGTCCGATGGAGATTGAAAATGGCCCCGATGGTCTCTCTGCTGATGTTCGTCAGTGTAATGTCCTACGCCGCCTTCATCATTTCGTAAGTAAATTTACAATGTTTATTTCTATCAATTCATGATATCTAAATTTCTGTAAATAAAAATAATCAGTGAACCGTACATACCATGCATGGATCGAAAGATCTTACGATCTGTTGAACAGAAATTGGTGTGCGCTCTTCTTCCTCTACTGGGGCTCCGACAAGAGCCTGCTCCAGAGGTCCGGGCACTCCGTCCAAGTCGCGCGGTGAAAAATTCCAAGTGGTCGGAGCGATGATCTGGTAACCGGCGATCTTTCCGCGTTCAACCCGCAGCCAATGCCCCAATGCTCCGCGCGCGGCCTCCGTCAGCCCAACCGCCTGCGCGCTGTCCGGCATTTCCGAAGCCGCACACCAGGGGGCGGACGGTTCGATGGCACGCAGCCAGCCTTCCATCGCATCGGTGGTGCGGGCCAGTTCCAGCAAGCGGGCGATCACTCGGCTGCGCACCGAACCGCCATCCTGTGCAGCCAGCGCCCGGATCAACGGATGGCCGTCCACCAGTTGCCGGGCAATGGCGCCGGTCTCATAGGGCAGGCCGTCCAACCGCGGCGCCTTGCACCAACTGTAGCCGGTCTCGTCCATGCCATCCGGAACGGTCGAACCGGAGAAGGGAGGATGCGGGCGGTCCTGTCCGGCCATGCGGCTGAACCGGTGATGCTCCATCACCCGCTCCGGATCGAAGGGGCCGTCCTGACCGTCGGCAAAGGTGCCGCGGCGATAGAGATGTCCGCCCTCCGGGGTGGCATAGGCGCCGTGGCTGAGGAACCGGCCATAGGCACGGCCGAGCGCAGCAAGCTCCAGATCGTCGGCGATCTCCAGGAACAGGCGGAAGTCACCGGCCGGACCGGAAACGCGCCAGCGCTCCAGATCCTCCGGTCCCGCGAGGGCCAGCACCCGGTCGAGCGGCGCGCCGAACAGGCTGTCCTCCAGGAAGCGGCGGAAACTGCGGACGGTGGCGAGCAACCGCACCCGGTCGCGCGCATCGACCGCACGGGTGACGCCGCCGGGCTGAAGCGTCAGGGTATGCGGCCACTTGCCGCCCAGGATGCCCAGCACATGGAACAGTTCCGCCCGTGCCGCAGTGGCACTGCGCACGGCAATGCCCCGGGCAGCCTTGAACCGCGCCTCCGCCCTCTCGAACCACGGTCGGCCCCGGTAGGCAGGGCGGGCGAAGTCGGGCATGAAGAACAGGTGGAAATGGGTCAGATGGTCGGCGACATTCTCGGTCGCCGTCATCAGGTTGGTCGCGAGCAGTCCGTTGCGCGGCACCTCCAGCCCCATGACTCCGGCCAGCGCCAGCGCCGCCGCATGGCTCTGCGAGACGGAGCAGATGCCGCAGATCCGCGGCGCCACCACCAGCGCATCCATCGGGTCGCGCCCCTCCAGAATGCGCTCGAATCCGCGGAACAATGGAGAATTTACGTAGGCAGCAGAAACACTTGTGCCGGTTATCTCAAGTCGGACTTCAAGATCGCCTTCCACGCGGTTGAACGGGCCTACGATCAGGCGGCGGTTTGGGGCTTCGCTCACCGGATCAGCCTTTCCGGATGGGACGGACGGTGGGGGCGACGACGATGCGATCGGCGGCGGCGTTCCGGCGCACCCGTTCCGGCGTCGCCGCCTTGGCGAGGGAGGCCAGCGCGACGAACCACGCCTTCGGCATGTCGGTGGGCAGGCCGATGGGAATGCCGGCGAATTTCGGCGTCTGTTGGAACGGATGACCGGGCTCCTCGAACCCCGGTGCCGTGCAGTTGATGCAGGCATAGCCGCCACGGGTGCAGGAGCCTTCGCCATTCCACAGGCGGGTGTTGCAGTCGGCATGCGCCTGGGTGCCGAGGCAGCCCATATGCTCCATCAGGCAACCGAGATCGGATGGCTTTTCGGCACTGGCCTTGTATTCGTAATACTCGTTGCGCGGACAGCCATGGTGGACCAGATGGTCGGCATAGAAGCGCGGACGCTGGTAGAGGTCGAGATCGCAGGCGGCAAGCGCGTTTTCGGCCAGCAGCATCAGCGTCTCGGTCACCCAGTTCGGATGGGTCGGGCACCCCGCGACATTGACCACCGGCAGGCCGCCCCGTGCGCGGAACTCCGCACCCAAGGCGCCGCCGCGCTGCGTGCCCTCATACTGAAGGCCGCAGGCATCGGCGATGTTCTCGCCGCCCGCTGTGATGCCGCCGAAGGCCGCGCAGGTGCCGACGGCGACCACGGTGCCGGCGACGGCCGCCAGATCGCGCGCCCAATCGATGGTCGGCCGGCCGGTCCCGGCCAGAACATGGAAGCGCCCGGTGCCGTTCGGTCCGCGCAGCAACGATCCCTCGACGCACAGCACGTCCAGCGGCTCGGCCTCCGACAGGATGCGTTCGAACAGCTCGACCGCCTCCGCCCCAGTCTCTTCCGACAGGCTGGGGTGCCAAAGCAGGCGGATGCCGGCGGTCTCCAGCAGCATCAGCAAATCCGGGGATTCGGCGCAGAGCAGCGACATGGTGCAGCCGCCGCAACCGCCCGACTGGAGCCACAGCACCGATAGCGGGCGTTCTCTCATCGTCCGGCTCCTTCACGCTGACCGGCGGCCGGCAGGGTCAGGGTGAACTGCGCCCCGCCGTCCGGATGATTGGCGGCGGACAGCGCGCCGCCATGGTCGTGCACCAGCTGGTAGCTGATCGACAGGCCGAGGCCGGTGCCCTTGCCGACAGGCTTGGTGGTGAAGAAGGGATCGAAGAGGCGGGCCAAGATCGCCTCGGGAATGCCGTGGCCGGTGTCGCGGAAGGTGACGATGACCGTCCCAGCCTTCTCCCGCCCATGCAGTTCCAGCCGCTTGACCGCCGCACCGGCCATGGCGTCGATGGCGTTCTGGACCAGATTCATCGCGACCTGATGCAGATGGCCGGGATGGCCGGCAATGTCCAGCGTGTCGGGCAGATCGAAGACCACGGTCAGGTCGGGCATCTGAGCCTTGGCGACCCAGGTGACCGCGGAACGCAAAAGCCCTGTCAGATCAAAGCGTTCCGAGGCGTGCTTCTGTTCCGACGAGAAGCGGCGAAGCTCCGCCACGATGTCGCGCACCCGCTCTGTCCCCTCCAGCATGCCGTCCAGCGTCGCCGCCGCATCGGCACGGGCGCGGTCGATGCGCAGGTCCTTGCGCAGGCCCGCCAGTTCGGCCGCCGCGGCGCCGTCATGCACGCGGTCTAGATAGGCGGTCATCCGGTCGACATAGCGGCGCATGGCATGGGCGTTGCCATAGACGAAGGAGATCGGGTTGTTCAGCTCATGCGCCACACCCGCCACCAGCCGGCCGAGCGAGGCCATCTTTTCCGAATGGACCAGCTGCTGCTGGGTCTGTTTCAGCCCTTCATGGGCGGCGGCAAGGTCGCGGTAGGCGCGGCGCAATTCCCCGATGGGCCGGCCGACCAGAACCATCCCGATGGCATGGCCGCGCTGGTCGTAGCGAACCGTGCTGTTGACCGCGACCGGGAAGGGGCCGGTGGGGCCGCGCAGCGACAGCTCGACATCGCTGACCTCCTCGCGCTGAAGGGCGGCACTGCACAGCCGGGCGAACGCGGGATGGAAAGCCGGGTCGAGGAAATCGCGCAGCGGCCGTCCCGTCAGGTCGCGCCCGGCGCAACCCAACGCCCGTTCGGCCGCCGGGTTGGTCTGCTCGATCCGGCCATCGCGGTCGCAGGCGATCAGGACGTCGGTCATGGAGCCGAGAACGCTGGCGATGAAGGCCTGTGCCTCCTCCAGCTCCGCGTTCTTGCGCTCCAGCTCCACCTGTTGCGTCACCAGATTGGCGTAGGTCTCGTCCATCTTCCGGATCACGTCGATCCAGGCGCTCTCGGCGTCGGCATCGGACGTGATGCCGGGGATGGAGAAGGGCTGCGACAGGGGGGCGGTCATGGCGGCAAGACTAGCATGCCGGACGGCTCGCGGTGTGGACGATTTCAGCCGGAACGGGTCAGGCCGACCAGACCGACCACAAGCCGGCAAGCCCGCTCAGCACCAGCACATAGAGCGCGAAGTCGAACAGCGGCGCGTGCCACACCCAGCCATAGGCGCCGACGGCGCGCAGTCCCCGCCGCAGCAGCGCCGACACCGCCCAGGCGACCACGGCCATGATCAGCAGCGGCGGCAGGAACAGGCCGTAGACATCGATTTCACCGATCATGCGCGTGCCCTTTCCTGATGCACCGTTGGAGGGATCTCCTCGTTGGCCAGAGGCGGCGGTTGCAGGGCCGCGCCCGGGAACAGGCTGCGCCGCAGCGAGGCGAGCGCCACCACGGCCCGGTCGCGTTCGGGGCAGGGCGGGGCGGTGCTTATGGCGGACAGAAGTTCGTCCATGCTGCCCAGCAGCTCGGCCGGCGCCGGGTCGGGCCGTTTGGCCGACAGGGCGCGGAAATGGACGGCGATGCCACGCAGAAGCCGGTCCAGCGCCGCTCCGCCTGTGCGGCTCAGCACCGGGCGCGCCCGCTGAAGCTCGACGATGTTCAACCCGACCCGCAGGTCGCGCACCGCATCGATGGCGTCCACGTCCACCGACCCGCCGGCCTGCGCCAGCCGGGCGGACAGCAGGCCGACACGGTCCAGCATGCGGCTTTCGAAGCCGTCATTGGCCGGCACCCCGCGCGTCCGCGCCATGTCGGCAATCTCGCGCCAACCAATGTGCAGCAGGCGCCGGGCGCTCCACGCCGCACCGACCGACCGGCACATGCGGGTGACCAGCATGGCGCCGACGATGCCGACGATCTGTCCGGTGCTGCTGTTCAGGAAGGAGGCGAAATCGCCGTTGCCGGTGTCAAGCAGGCTGAGCGAGCCGCCGACGCCGAAGATCAGCGCCATCGCCTTGCCCATCGTCGCCGGGCGCGCAACGAAGATGCCCAGAGTCACCAGCGTCGGCGCCAGACAGAGCACCAGCATCGGAAAGCTGTCGAAGGACGGCAGGACCACCAGCAGATAGAAGGCGGACAGCGGCAGCGAGGCCATCGTATAGACCAGGAACAGGCGGATGCCCGGCACCGGATCGTCGAAGGACGCGAAGAAGCAGGTGAAGACCGCGACCATCATCGCCGCCGCCGATCCGGACGACCAGCCGGTCAGGATCCAGAAGGCGCAGACGCTGGTGATGCCCAGCAGGGCGGCGGCGGCCGACCATGCCGCCATCCCGTAATCCAGATGAAAGACGCCGCGCGAGCGCTTGCGGGCCAGCGGATCGAGATGGTCGGGCAGGGCCTGATCGCCCGTCGCCAGATGTGCCCGCAGGTCCCGGCAATCGCGGTGGATTTCCACAAGCGACCGCAGGCGGCGGATGAAGCTGAAGCGGGTCGCGGCCTCCCAGCCGTCGGTCGCCTGCGAGGAGTCCGCCGCTTCCAGCCGGTCGAGCCGGTCGATCAGCCGGGCGGCGTCCGCCGGATCGGCGGCGGCACCGGCGGCGATCCAATCGCGGACCGCGGCCACCACCGGCGCCAGATCCGGCGGCATCGCGCCATCCGGGCGGCGCAACGCGCCCAGCCGGTCATGCACGGCGGTCAGCACCGGCAGCAGATAGACCATGCGGTCCTGCAAGGCCCGCATCGGCCGGGTCATCCAGCGCAGGTCGGAGGTGTCGTAGGGCAGGTGGGTGGTCATCACCCGCAATTCGGTTAGATCGGTCGCCATCTTGTGGCGGTCGCGCAGCCGCGCGTCGGTGGCGACCTGCTCCAGCGCGTCGAGCGTCCAGCGTTCCGCGTCGCGCAGCGAGGCATCGAGCTTGCCGAGCAGGACCGGCCCCATGCCGCGCGGCAGGATGACGCTGTGGATGACGGTGGCGCAGACGATGCCGAGGATGATCTCCTCGACCCGGGCCAGCCCGGTGTCGAAGATCGCCTCCGGATTGGCGACGCCGGGGAAGACGATCAGGCCGGCGGTGTAGCCGGCCAGCATGAAGGCATAGCTGCGCGGCGTGCGATCCAGCAGCGAGATGAAAAGGCAGCCGCCGACCCACAGCCCGACCGCCAGCGACAGCAGTTCCGGCGCATTGACCAGTTCTACCGTCAGGACGATGGCGGCGATGCAGCCGACGACCGTGCCGGCGACACGGTACACCGCCTTCGACCGCACGGTTCCCGACAGCGGGCTCGACACCACATAGGCGGTCAGCATCGCCCAGAAGGGCCGCGGCAACCCCATGCCGAAGGCGATGTAGAGCGCCAGCATGGAGGCGGCGAAAGACTTCAGCGAGAAGACCAGCTCGTTCAGGGAAGGGGCCCAGGAGGATGCTTTTGGCATGGCCGTGCGCTCACTGCCCGGCCGGCAGTTGGGCAACCTTCGGCGTGCTGTCGGGAGACCCGATCACCGACACAGTCGCGGTGCGGCCGGCGACCAGCTGCAGGCCGTCCGGCACCTCGTCCAGCGCGATGCGCACGGGGATGCGCTGGGCCAGCCGGACCCAGTTGAAGGTCGGGTTGACGTTGGCGACCAGCCCGGTGCCCTCCGCACGGTCGCGGTCGACGATGGCGCGGGTGATGCTGTCGACCCGGCCGCGCAGATCGGCGCCCGCCCCCATGATGCGGACGGAGACCGGCGCGCCGACATGGATGCGCGGCAGCTTGGTTTCCTCGAAATAGCCCATGACATAAAAGGAATGGCTGTCGATCAGCGCCACCACCGCCTGACCGGCGGCGACATAGTTGCCGGCCTTCATCTGGAGGTTGGTGACATAGCCGTCGACCGTCGCCTTGACCTCCGTCCGCTCCAGGTTGAAACGGGCGAGATCCAGCGCCGCCTCGGTCTGCTTGGCGGCGGCGGCGGCCTTGGACATGGCCGACGCCACCTCCTGCTTCTGGGCGGTGGAGACGACGTTGGTGCCCAGCTGCTCGTACCGGCGGGCTTCGGCGGTGCGGTAGGCCAGTTCCGCCTTGGCGCTGTCGAGGTTGGCCTGGGCCTGTTCCACCGCCAGCTTGTAGCGGCCGGGATCGACGACGAACAGCAGGTCGCCCTTATGGACCAGCTGGTTGTCGGTCACGCGCACGTCGGTCACCAGACCGGCGACGTCGGGGGAGACCTGGACGATGTCGGCACGGACACGGCCGTCACGGGTCCAGGGCTCGTTCATGTAATAATCCCACAGCCACAGCCCGCCGCCGGCCGCCGCCACAGTCACCAACAGGGTCACGGCGATCCGGACCACCATCCGGAAGGAAGGAAAGAGTGTCACAATCTTGGTTCCTCAATCACCGCACCGATGCGACCGGAGGTCGCCGTAGCCGGAACCGGCCATGGCGCGCATCCCCGGAGAACACGGCACGATCAGGTCTGTTCACGCTTGGCGTTGGCTTCGATGATGGAAAGCACGCGATAGCAGGCCTCGACATCGGCCTCCGCCGCTTCCGCCATCAGGCGCTGGCGGACGTCGTTCAGCGCCTCGTTCACCTGCAACAGCAGGTGCCGGCCGGCATCGCTCATGTGCAGGGTCTTCGCCCGGCGGTCGCAGGGATCCTCGCGCCGCTCCAGCAATCCAGCACTTTCAAGCCCGTCGAGAACACGCACGAGAGACGGGCCTTCGACGCCCATCTCCTCCGCCAGCTCGCGCTGGCGCAACCCGTCGCCGAGTTCAGCCAGCAGCATCAGCGGCGTGATGGCCGATGCGGAAAAGCCGCTGTCCGCCAGCACCTTGTTCGCCGCGCGCCGCCACAGATGGGAGGCGCGGAACAGGTGCAGGCCAAAATTCGGAGGAAGGCGCAGAGCCTTATCTTGTAGCATTCCTATTTAATAGGTTTGCTACCTAAATTCAGCAAGGGGTTGGCGTCGTCCTGAGGCCCCGTTCGCCGCATGGCTGGATTGCCGCGGTGCAAAAACACGACGGCCCGTCGGTCGCCTGCGTGGCGACCGACGGGCCGGAAGACAGCTTCCCTCCACGCGTATCAGGTGGGGACGCGATGTTCAGGCGGTCTCGACCATCCGGGTGCGGACGCCGAGCAGGATGGTCAGGACGGCGATCAGCAACACCGCTCCGGCCATGGTGAAAACCCCGGTCACGCCACTGACACCGAAGATGGCTCCCCCCGCCGCGGCGCCCGTGGCGATGGCGAGTTGCACCGCGGCGACGATCAGGCCGCCGGCGCTCTCCGCCTCGTCGGGCACGGCACGGGTGATCCAGGTCGACCACGCCACCGGAACCGCCCCGAAGGCAAGACCCCACAGTGTCACCAGCACCGTGTCGATGGCCGGCGTGCCGCCCATGCTTGCCAGCCCCAGCCCGAGCAGCGCCATCAGCAACGGCATGACGACCAGCGTCAGGCGCATGTTGCGCTCCAGAAGCATGCCGCCCAGCGCGGTTCCGACGAAGTTGGCGAGTCCGAAGCCCAGGAGAATGCCGGATACGCCGTCGAGCCCGACGCTGGTCACCGTTTCGAGGAACGGCCTGATGTAGGTGAAGAAGGCGAAATGCCCGGTGAAGACCAGCACCACGGCCAGCATGCCGATGCCGACGCCCGGCCGCGTCAGCACGTCGAGCAGGGTGCGCAACCGCGCATCGCCGCTCGGCGCCATGCGCGGAAGCGTCGCCGCCTGTGCCGCCAGGGCAAGGAGCCCAAGGACGGCGCCAAGCAGGAAGACAGGCCGCCAGCCGATCAACCCGCCGACATAGCTGCCGAGCGGAGCCGCGAACACCGTTGCCGCCGACACGCCGCTGAAGATGATCGACAGGGCGCGGGGCACCAGATCGGGCGGAACGAGCCGCATCGCCGTCGCCGCGGCCATGGTCCAGAAACCGCCGATCGCTATGCCCAGCAGCACGCGCCCGACCAGGAGGACCGGCAGATTCGGCGCGAAGGCGACCGCCAGATTGGAGGCGATCAGCAGCACGGAAAATGCCAGCAGCACGGTCCGCCGGTCGACCCTGCGGGTCGCCGTGGCGATCAGCAGGCTGGTCACCAGCGCAACGACCGCGGTGGCCGTCACCGCCTGTCCAGCCAGCCCTTCCGAAACGCCGAGATCGGCCGCCATTGGCGTCAACAGGCTGGCTGGCAGGAACTCCGCTCCCACCAGTCCGAACACACCCATGGACATCGCGAAAACCGCGCCCCAGGCCGGCTTCGTCACATCACTCATGTCTCTTTCCCCTCGTTCGAAGGTGTTTTTGCTGCGTTGCAGGCTATGCTTGAAGGGCCGGACGATCCATGCCATACCGTCCGTAGTTTTTGATCGAAAGTCTGGATATGCCCCTATCCACCGCCAGACAACCCTCCGCGCCTTCGCCGCGTGATGCCGTCAGCGAGCTGTTGCTCGGCATGCGGCTATACGGGGTCAGGTACCGCCGGTTGCAGTTCGCTCCGCCGTTCGGCATCCGCTTCGGCCGGGACGAGGGCAGGGCGCAGTTCCATTTCGTGGCCTGCGGCACCGCCATCCTGCGCGGCAGGACGGGGATGTTGCATGAACTGCACGCCGGCGACGCGGTCCTGCTGCCGCGGGGCGGCGCCCACGATCTGGTCTCCGATGCCGACGGGCAGGGGTTGGATCTGGGCGGGTTCGACGAGGCGGCGCTGTGTGAAACGGTCGGCAGCATCAAGTCCTGTCCGGCTGACACCTGCCGTAGCAAGGACACGGTGATCTTCAGCGGCTGCATGGAATTCGACCTTGGCGCCATGCACCCGCTGATCGGCCTCATGCCGGAGGTGATGCTGGTCGGCACCCTGCTCGACCGCTATCCGGAAATCCTTCCGATGCTGGAGGCGATGGAAAGGGAGGCGCGGACCGAACGCGCCGGCTTCGCCGGGATTCTGGCGCGGCTGGCCGACGTCGTGTCGGCCTTCATCGTGCGCGGCTGGGTGGAATGCGGCTGCGGCGACGCCCGCGGCTGGGTGGAGGCGCTGCGCGATCCCAGGCTGGGGCGTGTCATCGCCGCGCTTCACCGCGATCCCGGACGCGATTGGACGGTCGCCCAACTGGCCGCCGAAATGGGTAGTTCGCGGTCCGTCTTCGCCGAACGCTTTCTGGCGGTTACCGGCATGACGCCGCTCCAGTATGTCACCGAACTGCGGATGCGGCTCGCCGCGCAATGGATCGGGCGCGAGAACATGCCGATAGAGACCGCGGCCTACCGCTTGGGCTACGGCTCGCAGGCGGCTTTCAGCCGCGCCTTTAAACGGGTGACGGGACAACCGCCGGGAGCCGCCCGCAACAGATCGCCCGGCCCATCGACATAATTTCCATAATGCAGATTATGTGTTTCATACGCGCACAAAGTTAAAATTGCTGTCCATCGCAACGAATGGATGTCAATGACCGGCCAAAGTCTCGACAGCATGGCCGGGTTGCATCGAGCATAAGCAGATTTAACAGGAAGAACTGGCATTTCCGAAATCCCGAAGGCATACGGTCTCTCCAGCCGGCTCTGTGGAGGGTGCCGGTGCGTCCCTTAGGATTGCGGACGCTTCGGCGCAACTGTAACTCCAGTCGTTTTGCTCAACCGCTTACCTATGGTGTTCTGAACCTCGTTCATCGAAATACTCCTGCCGTTCTGGAAATGACATGTTCATTGGGTCTATAAGAAAATCCATAATGAATATCTGGGGCGGTATGGGTCTGCGTGTCCGACTCGAAATTTTCATCGTCACTGCATTCTTGCCATTGGTTGGTCTTGTTCTGTCGCTCTACTTGCAGCAATGGAACGCCGATATCGAACATGCCCGTCAACGTGTTCTGACGCTTGCCGAACAAGGCGCGTCCCAGCAGGCCGATGCCATCGCGCGGGTTCGCGAGACCTTGCAGACGCTGGCTTTGATTCCCGAAGTCCGGGGGGACCGGTCCGAAGATTGCGGCCCGCCCCTGCGCCGGGCCATGGCGTTCCAGCCCTGGAGCACTGGCTTTGCCGTCGCCGCCCCTGACGGCCGGATCCTCTGCCGGACGGGGCTTGGCAGCAGCCCGGTGACGACAGTGGCGGATCAGGATTATTTCATGCGGGCGCTGGCCACGAAGTCATTCAGCACCAGCAATTTCCGGGTCGGACGCGCATCCGGCAAGCCTCTTCTGGCAACCGCCCTGCCCATGCTCGACGAAGATGAAACCGTCAGGGCGGTTCTGCTGACGGGACTGGATCTGAAATGGCTCGGCGACCTGACGAGGGAGGCCGCGGAGGCTCCCGGCACCACGGTGACCCTGTTCGATGCCCGGGGAACCATCCTGGCGCGCGAACCGGGGCCGAGCGCCTTGATCGGCAGGCATATGGCCGACCATCCGGTCACCCGCGCGATCTTCCAGGCCGACCGCGGAATCGTCGAGCGTCCCGGTTTCGAAGACCAGCCGCGGATCATCGGCTTTGCGAAGCTGGAGGATACCGGCGGGCGGATCGCTGTCGGGGTGCCGCGCGATCTCGTCCTCGACGAAGTGAACGGCAAGATCATGTGGGGCATCGCGATCCTGGCCGGCGTCGTCGCGACGATCGTTGCCGGCGTCTGGTTCCTGCTCGACATCCTTGTCCTGCGCGGGCTGCGCGATCTTCAGCGATCCGCCACCGACCTGTCGGCGGGGCGGATCGATTCCGTCTCGAAGAGTGCCGCAGCCGGATTCCGGACGCGGGAGATGGGCAACGCCGCACAGGCGATCCACGACATGGGCGCCACCCTGCACGGCTTCGCTTACAAGGATCAACTCACCGCACTGGGGAATCGCCGCTACCTCGAAGCCAGGATCCGGGAGTTGGCCGACCTGCCGCCCGGCAGGCGCCCGACGGTGGCGGCGCTCTGCATCGACCTGGATGGCTTCAAGCCGGTGAACGACCGCCATGGGCACCATGTCGGCGATGCCGTGCTGGCGGAGGTCGGGCGCCGGCTGCTCAACTGCGTGCGTGACGGCGACGAGGTCATCCGGCTCGGTGGCGACGAGTTTGTTGTCTGTCTGGCGCTTGCGCAGGCCGACTGGCTGACGCCACAGGAGGTCGCGGCCCGCATCATCGCCTCGCTGTCGGCTCCGATGAGGCTGGAGCAAGCGGAGATCGGCATCGGGTGCAGCATCGGGATGGCGCTGTGGCCGGTCGACGACACGGATTTCGACACGGTCCTGCGCTATGCCGACCAGGCATTGTATGCCGCCAAGCGCAATGGACGCGGGCAGGTCGGTCTGCATGGGCGTCCGGTTATGGCGTCGGTCGATGCGGCCGGCGGCGGCTCCGCCTAGGTTGCCCCGTCTACACCCACGGCTTCACCCTCGCCGCTTCCACCGCCCGCTCCGCTCGGCTATCGTCGCGGACTTTCACCTCCCCGCAATCGGAGACCGCAAGACATGACCCGCAACATCGACCGGCTGCTCGACGTGATGGCGCGGCTGCGGAATCCCGACGGCGGATGCCCGTGGGATCTGGAGCAGACCTACCGCACCATCGCGCCGCACACGATCGAAGAAGCCTATGAGGTCGCCGACGCCATCGAGAAGGACGACAAGGCCGCCCTGCGCGAGGAGCTGGGCGACCTGCTGTTCCAGGTCGTCTATTACAGCCAGATGGCGCGCGAAGAGGGGCTGTTCGATTTCGACGAGGTCGCCGGGGTCATCACCGACAAGATGATCCGCCGTCATCCCCACGTCTTCGGACCGGAAGAGGTGAAGTCGTCGGACCAGCAGACCTCGCGCTGGGAGGACCACAAGGCGGCCGAGCGGGCGGCCAAGGCCGCAGAGGAAGGTCGGGCGCCGTCGGCGCTGGAGGGCGTCATCGCCGGGCTGCCGGCGCTGACCCGGGCGCTGAAGCTGCAGAACCGCGCCGCACGCGTCGGCTTCGATTGGACCGACGCCCGCGACATCCTCGACAAGATCGAGGAGGAGGTCCAGGAGCTGCGGGCCGAGATGGACGCCGGTTCGGCGCAGGAGCGGGTGGCGGACGAGCTGGGCGACCTGCTGTTCGCGCTGGTCAACCTCGCCCGCCGGATGAAGGTGGAGCCGGAAACGGCGCTCCGCGGCACCAACGCCAAGTTCGAACGCCGCTTCCACCGGATCGAGGCGCTGCTGTCCGCCGAGGGGCGCAAGCCGCAGGACGCCACGCTGGACGAGATGGAGGCCATGTGGCAGCAGGCCAAGCGCGAGGAGCGCGGCGAAGCCTGACTGGTCAGTAACCCCGGCGGAAGCCTGCGCCGGCGTGGCGGCGCAGCCAGGACGATCATGGCGTGCCTTGCCCCGGCCCAGCCGGATAGGCCCTGCCGCGCCATTCCGACGGCTTGCCATGGCGGGCGCGCAGCAGCGCCGTCCATTGGATCGCCAACATGATCAGCACGCCGACCGGGTGCAACAGGGCGCCGACGACGCTCTGGCGGAAGCGGACGGCCAGCAGCAGGCGGAAGACCGGTCCGGCCGCCGCCGCCAGTCCCGCCGGCACGACCGCCGAAATGGGCAGCGGATGGAGTGCCGCCCAGCCAAGCAGAAGCCAGGGCAGCACATGGCCGCCGAACAGCAGCAGGGTCCAGATCGGCAGGGCGGCCGGGGTCGCCATCCCCTCCGTCGCGTTCTTGGAAAAGCCGGACCACACCTCGCGCCAGCCGCGATACATCCGGCAGCGGGCAAAGCCGGTGGCGTCGAACAGGTCGGTGCCCTGCCCTGCCCGGCGGAAGGCGCGCGGCAGCGTCACCCCGTCATGCAGCGACGTCGCGATGGCCGCATGGCCGCCGGCCTTCAGATAGGCGTCGCGCCGAACCGCGATCAGCTGGCCGCAGGCGGCACCGAAGCGCGGATCGGTCGAGCACCGCATCGCCGCCATCGGCAGAAAGCCGAGCAACAGGAAATGGATCAGCGGAATCACCAGGGCTTCCGCCAGCGTCCGGGTCTCCTCGCGCGGGAAGCCGCTGACCAGACCGCATTCCCCCGACAGCAGAGCGCCGCCGACCCGGCGGGCCGCCGTCGGCGACAGCCGCACATCGGCGTCCTGGAACAGCAGCACCGGGTACCGTGCCAGACCGGCGAGCATCTGACAGGCATGTTGCTTGCCCGACCAGCCCGGCGGCAGCGGCGGCGCGCTCTCCAGACGGACGCGCGGGTCGCGGGCGGCGATGGCCTGGACGATCTCCGCCGTGCGGTCGGTGGAGTGGTCATCCAGCACAACCACCTCGACATCGACACCGCGGCTGAGCAGGGCGGCGTCGACGGCGGCGGCGATGCCGGCCTCCTCGTTGCGGGCGGGAATCAGGATGCTGACGGCGGTCCCCGGCGGCGGTTCGGCGGTCGGACGGCGGTAGAGGAACAGGTTCACGATCCCCTGCCCCAGCGGCAACAGGGCCAGGATCAGCGACAGCGCGGCGATCAGGACGACGACGCTCATGGCCCCTCGATTTCCTGCTGCATCTCCGGCTGCCGCGCCGGTCCGTGCCGGCTGCTCCCTTGCCGGCCGCCGTCCTCCCGGCCGCCATGGGCCGGAGAGAAGCCCTGTCCGCCGGCCAGGGCGCGCAGCCGGCGCCACAGGTCGTAAATGCCGCCGACGCCGACCGTTCCCTCGATCAGCGTCAGGAACCGCGCCGGGTCGCGGCCTTGCGCATCGAGCGCCAACTGGTCCATCACCGCCTCCAGCCGCCCTTCCAGCTCCGCCGCGATGTCCTGCACCGGCAGACCGGCAAAAGCGGCGGCTTCGAAGGGTTGGCCGAACCGCATCAGTGCCTCCGGCGTGCGCTCGTCCCAGAACGGGTATTCGACCGCGAGCGGCACCACCAGGGCGGTGGGCATGCGGCGGACCAGATGGGCGATGCCCGGCCGCAACGTCACCGGGCGGCGGCGCGGGTCGGTGAAGGCGCCCTCCGCCGTGATCCACAGCATGGCGCGCGGGTCGCCCAGGATATGTTCGGCGTTGCGCAGGAAGGAGACGGCCCCGGCGCGGCCGGGCTCCAGCCCGAACAGACCGATGCGGCGCATGAAGCGGTAGCGGCGCAGCATCTCCGCATCGATCGGCCCATAGCCCGGCCGGCCGCGGAAGCGGGTGGTTCCCATCACGATCAGCAGTGCCGGATCCCACCAGGATGGGTGGTTGAGATAGACGATGACCGGACGGCCCGGCGGCAGGGCCGGCCAGCCCGGCCGGGCCAGCCGCACCGCATGGAAGCCGCGCCGCAGCCGCCGGGTCATGACCCCGCCGAAGAACCAGCAGAGCAGCCGGGACCGTAACGCAACCGGATCGTCCGTCATCCTCCCGCCGCCTTCTGTCAGGCCACGGCGCGCGCGGAGCCTGCCCCGGCATCACCGTGGACGCCATCGCGCATGTCCTGGTCGAGGCTGTCGGCGGCGATCCAACCCGACATCAGCACCATAGGCATGCCCGGTCCAGGATGGGCGGCTCCACCGGCCAGATACAGGCCCTCGACATCGCGGGAGCGGTTGCCGGGCTTGAAGGCGCCCATGAAGCGGCCATGGCTCGCCAAGCCATAGATGGCGCCGTTCAGCACATTGTAGCGGTCGTTGATGTCCTGCGGGGTCAGCACATGCTCGACCCGGATGCGGTCCTCCAGATCGGGCATGCCGGCGGTGCGCTTCAGCTTGTCGAACACCACGCGGCGGTAGGCCGGCAGCATGCGGTTCCAGTCGTGACGCTCGCGCAGATAGGGGGTGTGGACCAGCACATACAGCGCCTCGCCGCCCGCCGGGGCGACGCCCGGCTCGGTGCGGGCCGGAGCGGCGATGTAGCAGGTCGGGTCGGGCGCCGGCTCGCCCTGGCGATAGATCCAGTCGAATTCCTCCTCCGGATCGCGCGAGAAGACGAAGTCATGGTGCAGCAGATGATCGTAGGCGCGGTCCAGCCCCAGATAGAACACCACGCCGGAACAGGCCGGCTCGTAGCTGCGGCGCTTGGCGAAGCGCTTGGCCGGCGGTCCGCCGACCAGTTCCTGATAGGTGCGCACCGAATCCATGTTCGACACGGCGGCCGAAACCGGGATGCGTCCGCCGCCGTCCGTCTCGACCGCCACCACCCGGCCGCGTTCCACCTGTAGACGGCGGACGCCGGTGTTGGTGCGGATTTCCACGCCCAGCCGCCTCGCCACCCGCTCCAGCGCCGTTGGCACGGCACGGGTGCCGCCCATCGGATACCAGACGCCGTCATTGGTCTGCATGTGGGCGATGGCGCACAGCACCGCCGGAGAGCCGTAGGGCGAGGAACCGACATACTGGGTGAAATGGTCCAGCATCTGCGCCGCCCGCGCATCCGGCACATGGCCGCGGATGGTGCCGGCAACCGTGCTGCCCATGCGGAGCGCCAGCACGTCCGACAGGGTGCTGGCGTTGAAGCTGTTGCGGAAGTTCAGCGTGTCGCCGAGATCCTCCACCGACTTCCAGAAGAAGAAGCGTTCGGAGATGCCGTGCAGCCGTTCCGACATCGCCTGGAAGCGGCGATAGCCCTCCCCCGCCCCGCGGCCGGGCGCCAGCCTGTCCAGTTCCGTCGCCATGGTCCCGACATTCTCCGACAGGTCCAGCACCGTGCCGTCGTCGAAGAAGCAGCGCCATTGCGGCTCCAGCCGGACCATGTCCAGCTCCTGGTCCAGATCGCAACCGGCCTCCTCCAGGATGCGGCGCAGGACGCGCGGCACAGTCAGGATTGTCGGCCCCATGTCGAAGCGGAATCCGCCTTCCTCCAGCACGGCCGCCTTGCCGCCGACCCAGGCGTTCTTTTCCAGCAGGGTCACCTTGTGCCCGCGCGCCGCCAGCACCACGGCCGCCGCCAGTCCACCCAGGCCCCCGCCGATCACCGCGATCCGATCCGTCATGCCATTCCCCCTGCAACGGCCTGCCTCAGCATGCCGGACAAACCCATGGTCTTTGTGCGCCAGGGCGTCGGCAGGCCCAGTTCCTGGGCCAACAGCCGCGCCGTGATGCGTGCGCCTTCGAAAATGACCGGCAGGCCGCTGCCGGGATGGGTGCCGCCGCCCACCAGATAGACGCCGTCCAGATCCTCGAACCGGTTGCGTGGACGGCGGTGAAGCATCTGGTCCAGGCTGTGCGCCAGGTTGAAGGTGGCGCCACGGTGCACGGCGAACTGGCTGTCCCAGTCGGCCGGCGTCACCACCCGCTCCACCCGGATGCGGCGCTCCAGATCGGTCAGCCCGAAGCCGGCCAGCCGATCGAGCACCAGCCGGCGGTAATGCGGCGCCTCCGCCTTCCAGTCGATGTGGCCGCGCTGGTGACCGACCGGCACCAGGATATAGAGCGTGCTGCCACCCGGCGGCGCCAGATCGGGATCGGTGACGCAGGCGTTCTGCACATAGATCGACGGCCGGCGCGGCAACTCCCGGCATTCCTCGATCTCCGCGAGGTTGCGCGCGTAATCCTCCGCCAGATAGACGGTGTGGTGGTCCAGCCCGTCCACTTTGTCTTCGATGCCCAGATACATCATGAAGGTGGAGCAGGAGAATTTCTTGGTGGCGATGCGGGCGTCGCTCCAACGCCGGCGCAGATCATCGGGAACCAGCGTGGTCATGGCGCGGGCGAAGTCGGCATTGATGACCAGCGCGTCGGCCGGATAGTCGCCGGCGTCCGTCCGCACACCGACGGCGCGTCGGCCCTGGAACTTGATATGGCGAACCGTCTCGTTCAGCCGGACGGTGACGCCCAGGCTTTCCGCCACCCGGCGCATTGCCTCCATCACCGATTCCGTTCCGCCGCGGGGATGGAAGATGCCGTGCTCATGCTCCAGGAAGGACAGGATGGTGAACAGGCTGGGGCAGCGGAAGGGCGACATGCCCAGATATTTGCTCTGGAACGAGAAGGCGAGGCGGATGCGCGGATCCTGGAAATAGCGGGACAGGTCGCGGTCCACCGAGCGGTGCGGCGCCAGCCTGCCCAGGGCCTTCAGCATCGGCAGCGAGGCGAGCGCCCAGGGGCTGGAGAAATCGGATTCCAGCACCGGGCGGAAACGCTCCATCTTCGCCCGGTTGTCGGCCAGGAAGCGCGGGAGCCCGTCGGCGTCGCCCGGGCTGAGCTTGGCGATCTCCGCCATCAGCGCCTTCATCTGGGCATGGACGCGCAGTTCCCCGCCGCTCTCGAACACCAGCCGGTAAAGCGGGTCGAGGCGGATCAGGTCGACGTCGTCGGACAGCCGTCGTCCGCAGGCCTCGAAGATTTCCTCCAGAATGCGGGGATAGAGGAAGAAGGTGGGTCCGCTGTCGAACCGGTAGCCGTCGAGCGAGAAGCCCGCCGACCTGCCGCCGATGCGGTCCTGCCGTTCCAGCACCGTCACCTTCGCTCCGGTGAGCGCCAGGAGCATTGCGGATGCCAATCCGCCCGGTCCCGCGCCGATGATCACGACTTGTCGTTCCATCCGCTTGCCAAACGCTCCTGCGCTGCAAAATTCAGTCGTGATCTCTACGAAGCCGGGTCGAAAATGGATCGCAACAGCAACCCCTCTCCTGACGTCTTATCTCCTTGGATAAGAAAAGCGATCACTCGGGAGGCGGTCGGCTTTAAGGCATGGTCCGAACGAGATATTTCTCTACGCCTTTCCACCATTCGTGGACTCCGCCACCGGATCGCCGCCGGTGCGGAAGACCTCGTCGAAGCGTTGAAAACCCGCCCGGCCCGAACCCCTGCCGAGAGCGTCAGTGCCGAAATCCTGCCGCTGGCGGAGGCCTGCCGGTTTCTGGAACGGGAAGCGTCCAGGCTGCTGGCGCCGAAGCGGCTGGGCCGGCGTGGCCGTCCGGTCTGGCTGTTCGGGGTCGAGGCGGAGGTGCGGCGGGAGCCGGTCGGCACCGTGTTGATCGTCGGTCCGTCCAATTACCCGTTGCTGCTGCCGGGCGTTCAGGCGATCCAGGCTCTGGCGGCCGGAAATCGGGTTCTGGTCAAGCCGGCGCCGGGATGCAGCGCGCCGATGATCCTGCTTGGAGCCTGGCTGGAAGAAGCCGGACTGCCGCCCGGGCTGTTCCGGGTGCTGGACGAATCCGCCGCCGCGGTGGATGAGGCCATCAAGGAAGGCATCGACAAGCTGGTGCTGACCGGATCGGCCGATACCGGACGGGCGGTGGCGGAGAAGCTGGCCCGGCATCTGGTGCCTTCGACGATGGAGCTGTCGGGCAACGACGCCGTCTTCGTCCTGCCGGGTGCGGATCCGGAACAGGTCGCCCGCGCCCTGGCTTTCGGCCTTCGGCTCAACGGCTCCGCCACCTGCATCGCGCCGCGGCGGGTGTTCGTCCCGCACGGCATGGCGGCGGGCCTGGAGGCCGCTCTCCTCCGCCATGTCGGCGCGATTTCGGCTGTGCCGGTATCCCCGCCGACCGGACGCCGGCTCGTCGCCCTTGCCTGGGAAGCGGTGGCGGGCGGAGCCCGTGCGCTGGGCGCTTTGCCGGGGGAGGACAGTCCGGCGATGGCGCCGCTGATCCTCGCCGACGCGAGGCCCGACATGGCGCTGCTGCGCGCAGAGATCTTCGCCCCGCTGCTGTCGCTGGTGCCGGTGCGGGACATGGAGGAGGCGCTGACGGTTGCGGCTGGCAGCCCCTATGCGCTGGGGGCATCCGTGTTCGGGCCGGAGGCGCAGGCCCGGGAGTTGGCCGGACGGATCGACGCCGGAACCGTGACGATCAACGACCTCATCGTGCCGACCGCCGACCCGCGCCTGCCCTTCGGCGGGCGGCATGCCAGCGGCTGGGGCGTCACCCGTGGCGCCGAGGGACTGCTGGAGATGACGCAGGTGAAAACCGTCTCGGTCCGCAAGGGGCGGCTCCGCCCCCATTTCGATCAGCCGCGGGCCGGTGACGAGGCGCTGATGCTGGCGGCGCTGCGCCTGCTCCATGGCGGGCCCGGCACCCGCGGCAGGGCGCTGCTGCGGCTGGTGCAGGCGGTGCGCGGACGTTCCACCGGATGACCATGGCTCTCACCTGACTGTGGCCCTCACCTGACTTTGACCCCAACGAAACACGGATGACCGGATGCTTGCCCTGGCCCTTGCTTTTCTGATCGGCGCCGTCGCCGGCTCCCGCACCCTGATCGCTCCGGCCGCCGTCAGCTGGGCCGCTTATGGCGGCTGGCTCGACGTTTCGGGAAGCTGGCTGTTCTTCCTCGGGCATCCGGTGTCGCCCTGGGTCTTCACCGCCATGGCGGTGGCGGAGTTGATCGTCGACAAGCTGCCGACCACTCCCAGCCGCAAACTGCCTTTCCCCTTTGCCAGCCGCATTGCCGGCGGCGCCATCGCCGGTGCGGCCATCGGGGCGAATGCCGGATTCTGGATCGGCGGGCTGGTGGCCGGCGGCATCGGCGCCGTGGTGGGCACACTGGTCGGCTATGCCGCCCGCATGCGCATGGCCGCCGCCTTTGGCCGCGACCGCCCCGCCGCCCTGCTGGAGGATGCGGTGGCGCTGGTCGCGGCCCTGCTGATCGTCTCCGCGGCGTGAGGGGCGGCTACCCCTAGACGCCCCACCGCTCGGGTCGCGATCTTCACAGTGGCTCGTTGACGAGGAAGCGGACGGCGTGCAGCGGCGGTTCGTATAGGCTCATGTTTCCGCACTCATGCCGCGGTCTCGCTGTAGGCCCGGCGAAGCTCCCTCTTCAGCAGCTTGCCGGCGGTGTTGCGCGGCAGGCTGTCGACGAAATGCACCTGCTTGGGCAGCTTGAAGGGCGCCAGATGACCGCGGCAATGGGCGATCACCCCCTCGGCATCGACGCTCTGGCCGGTGCGCAGCACGACGAAGGCGGTCACCGCCTCGATCCATTTCGGGTCGGGCAGCGCGACAACCGCGACCTCGGCGACGGCGGGATGTGTGTAGATCGCCTCCTCCACCTCGCGGCTGGCGACCACCACGCCGCCGGTGTTGATGACGTCCTTGATGCGGTCGACGATGTGGAGATAGCCGGCCTCGTCGAGATAGCCGACGTCGCCGGAATGGAACCACCCGCCCTGGAAGGCCTCCTCCGTCTCGCGCGGCTTGCCCCAATAACCGACCATCAGCTGGGGGGAGCGGTGGACGATCTCGCCATGGCTGCCCGGAGCCAGATCGTTCATCCCCAGATCGACGACCCGCGTCTCGACATTCAGCACCGGGCGGCCGGCGGAGGCGGGGCGCTCCTCATGCTCTTCCGGGGCCAGCACGGTGGCGAGCGGGCCGATCTCGCTCTGGCCGTAACAGTTGAAGGGCTTGGCGTTGGGTAGGCGGCGGCGAAGCTCCTGCAACACCGGAACCGGCATGA
The DNA here is from genome assembly GCF_049472615.1 of Azospirillum sp. 11R-A. Classification (NCBI taxonomy): domain Bacteria; kingdom Pseudomonadati; phylum Pseudomonadota; class Alphaproteobacteria; order Rhodospirillales; family Azospirillaceae; genus Azospirillum; species Azospirillum sp. 11R-A. The sequence continues at coordinate 155,213 of NZ_JBCEBL010000004.1, forward strand.
TCGAGGCGCCGTAATACAGTTTCTCCAGCGACCCCAGATCGTGCGCGTCGAAATCCGCATGGCGCAGCAGCCCGACCCACACCGTGGGCGGCGCGAAGAAGGAGGTGATGCGGTGCGCCTCGATCAGTTCCAGGCATTGCTTCAGGGCCGGAGCCTGGATCAGCAGGGTGGTGGCACCGACCATCAGTTGCGGCATCAGGAAGACATGCATCTGCGCCGAATGGTAGAGCGGCAGCGCCGCCAACGCCCGGTCGCTCTCGGCGAAGCGGCAATCGTGGATGGCGCTCTCATACTCCGCCAGCAGGCCGCCATGGGTCATCATCGCGCCCTTCGGCGCCGCGGTGGTGCCGGAGGTGTAGAGAAGCTGGACCACCGTATCGGCATCCACCGCCACGTCGATGTCCGCCGGGGTGCCCCGGTCCTGTGCGATGGCCAGCACGTCCAGATAACCGGCACCGGCGGCACCGGCGGCCAGGGTCCCGATCAACTCCATCCGCGCCGCTTTCCCGGCATCGGCCAGGGTGCCGGCCAGATCGGCGTCGTGCAGCACCATCCGCGCCCCCGACTGCGTCAGGATGTAGGACAGCTCCTCACCTGTCAGGGCGTAGTTGACCGGCACATGGATGAAGCCGCCGACCGCGCAGCCGAGCCAGGCCACGACATAGGCGTCGGAATTGCGCCCGAAGGCGGCCACCCGGTCACCCGGCCGCAGACCCATGTCGTGGAGCCGCCGGGCCACCCGCTTCGCAGCCACATGCAGGCCGGCGAAGCTCCAGTCCCGGCCGTCGTAGCGCAAGGCGATGCGGTCGCCATAGCGCCGCGCCGCCCGTGCCAGAGCCCCGCCGATGCTGGTGCCGCGCGCCGCGGCGATGGCGTCCTTGGCAACGTCCATGGGCATGCGTGTCCTCCCGGTTCTGCAAGGTTCTGGCGCCGTCGCCGCACACCCCGGTCACGGGCTCGGCCGGCATTTTCTTTACTGTATGGAACCTAAGTTACTTGAAAGTAGACTCCGAAACAAGTTTGCTAAACGAACTGACTGTTTCCCGGCCTGGACATGGGCACAGCCAAATGGGAAAGCGATAGGCCGGAAGAATGAGCGAAGGGAGCCAGCACCGCATGTCGGACTCGCCATGGAAGACCGCCGCCGACCGCCGCAGCGAACGGGAGGAAAAGCGGATCGCCGTGCTGCGGACGGCGGCGCAGGCCTTCAACGAGCTTGGCTATCACGCCACCTCGCTGGACGACATCGCCCGGCGGCTGAACGTGACCAAGCCGACGATCTATTATTATGTGAAGAACAAGGAGGAGATCCTGTTCGAGTGCGTGCGGATCGGGCTGGAAATGCTCGACAGCGCCTCGAACGACGTGACCGGCCATGGCGGCAGCGCCTATGACGAACTGGTGGCGGTGATGACCACCTATGTCGACATCGTCACGATGGATTTCGGCATGTGCGTGATCCGGGTCGGCGAGGAACCGCTGACCAAGGACAGCCGCCGTACCCTGCGCGGCCTGAAGCGCCGCATCGACCTGAAATTCCGCAGCCTGATCGAACGCGGCATCGCCGAGGGCAGCATCGTCCCCTGCGATCCGAAGATCGCCGCCTTCACGCTGTCGGGCGCGCTCAGCTGGGTTGCCCGCTGGTACCGCCCGGACGGCGATCTGGACCCGACGGAGATCTCACGCCAGTCCATCGCCCTGCTGCTGAACGGCCTGCGCCCGCGTCCTGATATCGGGTGACTCCGCCGTCGGGGCACGGTCGACCATAGGCCCAAAGTGCGCCGGCCGACCTGCCGCCAGCGTTGTATGACCGGCCACTGCTCTCCTTCTTATACATATCTGGGTATGATGAAAATGGGGTAGTGAGTTGCCGTCGATGTGCGATCCAGAAGAGCATTCCTGACGTAGAACGATCCATGTGTGGCCTTGGAACCGAGGATCGTCCAGAAGATGACCGTCGAACTGACAGATGTGCAGGCGAAGAGACTTTCCACTTTCTCGATCACCCAGAACGATCTGGACCGGTTAAGGGGCAACCGGGAGTTCGCGGAGCAGCGCCTTCCCGCGCTGCTGACCGAGTGGCATCGGCATTTCGATGCATGGCCAGAGATTCAGGCGGCGCTGCAACGTCCCGACGTGCATGCCGCCCGCCTGAATCATTGGATGCGGGCCGTATCCGGTCGGATCGATGCCGGTTTCGCCAACTCCGCGAAACGGCTTGCGACTCTTTTCTATAAGAACGGCGTCCCGGCTTATGCGGTGTCGATCTGCCATTACATCGTCAGTTCCAACATCGCCCGCGAACTCGGCCTCACCGGTGGCGACGAGGGGCTGAGAGCAGGCCTGTTCGGCGCCGCGGCCCGCCGCAACCGGACGGCTCAGCTGGAGACGCTGAACAAGATCGCGTGGTTCGACATCGAACTGCTGCTGGAGACTTATCGGGTGGCGGAGGAGGAGAGCAAGCGCGCCACCCTCGACCGGCTCGCCGGCACCTTCGAAGACAGCGTGAAGAGCATCGTGGAGGGGACGGTCGCCGCCTCCAACCAGATGCAGGCCCATGCCCAGCGCATGTCGCAGATCGCCACCAGCACCAGCCGCCGCTCCGCCGATGTCGCGTCGGAGACGGAATTCGCCTCGTCCAGCATGCAGACGGTGGCCGCGGCGACCGAACAGCTTGCCAGTTCCATCACCGACATCAGCCGCCACGTCAACGAATCCTCCCGCATCTCCACCTCCGCCGTCGGTGAGGCGGAACGGACCAAGGGAACCGTCAGCGGTCTGGTGGAAGCGGCCCAACGCATCGGCGACGTGGTCAACCTGATCAACAACATCGCCAGCCAGACCAACCTGCTGGCGCTCAACGCCACCATCGAGGCGGCACGGGCGGGAGAGGCGGGCAAGGGCTTCGCTGTCGTCGCCAGCGAGGTGAAGAGCCTCGCCAACCAGACCGCCAAGGCGACGGAGGACATCTCCAGCCAGATCGCCGGCATGCAGAATGCCGCCGGCCAGGCCGCCGACGCGATCCATGCCGTGGGCCGCACCATCGTCCACATCAACGAGATCGTCACCACGGTCGCCGCGACGGTGGAACAGCAGACCGCCGCGACGCAGGAGATCACCCGGAACGTGCAGGAGGTCGCGGTCGGCACCCGCCGGGTCACCGGTTCCATCGGCGAGGTCACGCGGTCCTCGTCGGAGACCGGCGGCATCGCGCAGGAGGTGCTGGCCGCCGCCGGACTGCTGCACCGGCAGGCGGACGAGTTGAACCGGGGCGTCGGCGATTTCCTGACCAGCATCCGCGCCGCCCGCTGATCCGCCGATCTGGGTCCGCCGATCCGCCGCGCATGGCTGCCGCGCCCCCTCGCCTGCTGGACGGGCGGGAGGGCGGCGGGCAGCATGGGGCGGTCGCAAATCATTCGTACAGGTATGGGTTCGTGGTCAGCGCAAGGGATGGCGGCAGGAACGGCCCCGGGAATGGCGACGGATCGTGGCTCCGCCCGCGGACGGTCGCGCAATGGGCGGGGCTGCTCGCCCTGTCCGCGGCGGCGACGCTGGGTCTCGATGCGGTCGGACTGCCGGCGGCCTGGCTGATCGGGCCGATGATCGGCGCCATCGCGCTGGGCGTCGGCGGCGCCAGCATCCGCGTTCCGGGCTCGGGCTTCACCATGGCGCAGGCGATCATCGGCTGCCTCGTCGCCCATGCCGTTACCTCGTCGATCCTGCTGTCCATCGCCCGGAACTGGCCGCTGATGCTGGGAACCGTCGGGCTGACGGTGCTGGTCAGCGGCATCGTCGGCTGGCTGTTCGTCCGCTACGGCAGCCTGCCCGGCACCACCGCTGCCTGGGGCGTGTCGCCGGGTGCGGCCTCCGCCATGGTCGCCATGGCCGGCGACTATGGCGCGGATGTCCGGCTGGTCGCGGTGATGCAATATCTGCGCGTCGTGCTGGTGGTGCTCAGCGCCTCGCTGGTGACGCATGCGCTGACCGCCGGTTCGCAGGGTTCCACCATCCCGGTGGCCCCGGCGGAGGCGCTGGACCTGCGCGGGCTGGCGGCGACGCTGCTGGTCGCCGCGGCGGGCGGCTGGATCGGCCACCGTTTCCGCATTCCCTCCGGTGCCCTTCTGGTGCCGATGGTGCTGGGCGCGCTGGTCCAGACCGGTGCGGGCGTGACTCTGCAACTGCCGCATGCGTTGCTGACCGTCACCTACACCGTCATCGGCTGGAGCATCGGCCTACGCTTCACCCGCGAGGTGCTGAGCCACGCCCTGCGTGCCGTGCCGCAGATGCTGTTGTCGACCGGGCTGATGATCGCCCTGTGCAGCCTGTCGGCCTGGGTGCTGGTCACGCTGCTCCCGACCGACCCGCTGACCGCCTTCCTCGCCACCAGCCCCGGAGGGCTCGATTCGGTTGTGGTGATCGCGCTGGGCAGCGGGGTGGATCTGCCGCTGGTGCTGGCCCTGCAAACCCTGCGGCTTTTCGTGGTGGTGCTGTCGGGGCCGCCGCTGGCCCGCCTGATCGCACGCTACGCCTGACGGTTGCGCGGCGCCATTGCGTCCCGGCGTCCGGCGGACGTATCCTTGATACCCCCTTTCATGACCGATCCCGGAGTGCCCCGGCAATGACCGACCGTCCCCACCGTCCCGAAACCATCGCCGCCGGCGCCCTGGGCTTTGAGGATGCGGCCAGCGGCGCGGTCATCCCGCCGATCCACCCGTCCACCACCTATGTCCGGGATCCCGACAACGGCTATGGCCGCGGCCGGGTCTATGCCCGCGCCGACAACCCGACCTTCGACATTCCGGCCAGGACCATCACCGAACTGGAGAAGGGCACCGACACGCTGCTGTTCGCCTCCGGCATGGCGGCGGCGACCGCAGTGTTCCAGGCGCTGGATCCCGGCGACCATGTGATTGTGCCCGACGTGATGTACTGGGCCTTCCGCAACTGGGTCCATGGCCCCGCCACACGCTGGGGGTTGAAGGTCGAAGGGGTCGATACCAGCGACACCGATGCGGTGCGCGCCGCACTCCGCCCCGGCCAGACGCGGCTGGTGTGGGTGGAAACCCCGGCCAACCCGCTGTGGACCGTCACCGACATCGCCGCGGTGGCCGAACTCGCGCACGAGGCGGGTGCCTGGCTGGCGGTGGACAGCACGGTCGCCACCCCGGTGCTGACCCGTCCGCTGGAACTGGGCGCCGACATCGTCATGCATTCGGCGACCAAGTATCTCAACGGCCATTCCGACGTCGTCGCCGGTACCCTGACCGCCGCCCGCAAGGACGAGTTCTGGGCCCGCATCAAGGCGGTGCAGACCCAGCAGGGCGGTATCCTCGGCAGTTTCGAGGCATGGCTGCTGCAGCGTGGCCTGCGCACCCTGTTCGCCCGCGTCCGCTGGCAGAGCGACGCCGCCATGGCCCTGGCGGAGCGGCTGTCCGCCCATCCTCGGGTGGCCGAGGTGCTCTATCCCGGCCTGCCCGGATTCCCCGGCCACGGCATCGCATCGCGCCAGATGAGCGGCGGCTATGGCGGCATGCTGTCCGTCCGCGTGAAGGGCGGCACCCAGGCTGCCATCGACACCGCCGCCCGCGTCGAAATCTGGCGCCGCGCCACCTCGCTCGGCGGGGTGGAGAGCCTGATCGAGCATCGCGCCAGCATCGAAGGGCCGAGTTCGCCTGTGCCGGGCGACCTGCTGCGTCTGTCGGTCGGGCTGGAGTCGCCGGACGACCTCTATGAGGATTTGTCGCAGGCGCTTGGAGAGGGCTGAGGACCGTCCACCTCCCGCCGCCCGCGGGACAGGGCGGCGGGACATATCGACGCGGCACGGCGGAGCCTGCGCATTTCCGAGTACCCCCAACGCGGATAGGGCTTGACAGTGAGAATGATTCGCGACGTTATTCGCTGAGAATAAGTCGCACTTGCTGTCATTACCGACCACCGACGTTCTAGGAGACCTCCATGTCGAAGCGCGCTGCCGGCTTTGCCGCCGTAGCCGTCGTTGCCCTGCTGCCGTACGGTGCCCAGGCTGCCGGTCCGGCCTACAAGGACGTGGCGAAGAACTACGCTGACATCGCCCATGCCGCCTATGAGGACGCCACCAACGGCGCCAAGGCGCTGAAGAAGGCGGTGGACGCCCTGGTCGCCAATCCGACCGAGGACAATCTGGCGAAGGCGCGCGACGCCTGGAAGGCCGCCCGCGTTCCGTACATGCAGACGGAAGCCTTCCGCTTCGGCAATCCGATCGTCGACGAATGGGAAGGCAAGGTGAACGCCTGGCCGCTGGACGAGGGCCTGATCGACTATGTCGACGAAGGCTATGCCGGTGGCGAGAGCAACCCGTACGCCAAGGCGAACGTCATCGCCAACCCGAAGATCACGGCCGGCGGCAAGACCATCAACGCCTCCAAGATCACCAAGGACCTGCTGACCGACAAGCTGCACGGCGCCGGCAAGGTCGAGGCGAACGTCGCCACCGGCTACCACGCCATCGAATTCCTGCTGTGGGGCCAGGATCTGCACGGCACCGGCCCGGGGGCGGGTGAGCGCAAGGCCACCGATTACGGCAAGGGCAAGGACTGCACCAACGGCCATTGCGACCGCCGCGTCCAGTATCTGAAGGTCGCCACCCAGATGCTGGTCGACGATCTGTCGGAAATGACCGCCGATTGGGCCGCCAAGGGCAAGGCCCGCGCCTCCATCGCCAAGGCGCCGGAGAGCGAAGGCGTCGGCCGCATGCTGACCGGCCTGGGATCGCTAAGCTATGGCGAGCTGGCGGGCGAGCGCATGAAGCTCGGCCTCATGCTGCACGATCCGGAAGAGGAGCATGACTGCTTCTCCGACAACACCCACAACTCGCACTATTACGACGAAGTCGGCATGGTGAACGTCTACAACGGCAGCTACAAGCGCACCGACGGCAAGATTGTTTCGGGTGCCTCGCTGTCGCAGCTGGTCGCCGCCAAGTCCGCCGACGCCGACGCCGCGGTCAAGACCGCCCTGGCCAACACCATGACGGCGATGCAGGCGATCAAGGACACCGCCGACAGCGGCAAGATGGCCTACGACCAGATGATCGCCGCCGACAACGACGAGGGCAACAAGCTGGTGTCCGCCGGCATCGACGGCCTCGTCGCCCAGAAGAAGGCGCTGGAAGGCGCCGTCGCCGCGCTCGGCGTCTCGGTCGAGGTCAAGGGCTCCGACAGCCTCGACGACCCGTCGAAGGTCGGCAAGTAAGCACGCCTGCCCGGCTCCGGTCCCGCGCCCTCCCGCGCAGGACCGTTTCCCCCGAGCTTCCCTTCCGGGCCGACCCGGCGGGGGATGGCGAAGGGACCGGAGCCGGCCTTTTCCTGCCTGAAGTTTTTTGGACCGCCGTCATGCCGCATCGCCCCGCCTCCGCCCTGTCCCGCCGCACCCTCCTGCGCGCCGGGGGTGCCGCCTTCGCGGCGACGGCGCTGGGCGGAACCGGCCTTGCCGCCCCCGATGCCGGTGCGCTGAAAGCCGGTCTCGCCGGCCCGACGCCGGTCACCGCCGCCGGCGATCTGGTCGAGGTCGAGCTGGTCGCCAAGCAGCGGATGCTGCGCATCCTGCCGGAACCGGCCGGGCTGTCGCCGCTGATCACCTATGCCGACAGCTTTCCCGGCCCGATCATCCGCATGCGCAAGGGCCAGCGGCTGCGCGCCACCCTGGTGAACGGGCTGGACGAGCACACCTCGATCCACTGGCACGGCATCCGCCTGCCGAACCTGGAAGACGGCGTGCCCTATTTGACCCAGCCGCCGACCAAGCCGGGCGAGCGCCACGTCTATGAATTCACCCCGCCCGATGCCGGGTCCTTCTTCTTCCATCCCCACTGCAACACGGTGGAACTGCTGGGCCGCGGCCTTGCCGGCGTGCTGATCGTCGAGGAGCCGGACGCGCCGAAGGTCGATGCCGACGTCGTCTGCCTGGTCAAGGACTGGCAGCTGGACAAGACCGGCACGTTCGGCACCTTCATGACCGACCGCGGTGCTTCCCGCGCCGGCACCTTCGGCAGCGTGTCGACCGTCAACGGCGCCATCGAGCCGGTGATCGAGGTCCCCGCCAACGGCGACATCCGTGCCCGCCTCTACAACATCGACAGCACCCGCGTGGTCGATCTGCGGGTGGAGGGGGCCGAGGCCTGGATCGTCGCGGTCGACGGCAACCCGCTGCCGCCCCGCCCGCTGGACGGCTGGCCGATGGGGCCGGCCATGCGCATCGACGTGCTGTTCCGCGCTCCGCCCAAGGCCGGCCAGACCCTGCGACTGACCAACGTCTATTCGGCAGAACCCCGGCCGCTCGCCACCTTCCGCGCCGTCGGACCGAGCCTGCCCAACAAGCGCTTCAAGCTGCGCGCCCTGCCTGCCTCCGCCATTCCGGAGCCGGATTTGAAGGACGCGCCGATCATCCCGATGGCCTTCTCCGCCACCGCGGTGGCGCAGAGCTTCGACGCGGCGGCTCTGCCCGGCCTGCCCTATGCCGACGCGCTGTGCCTGTCGGCGAAGACCTTCTGGGCGATCAACCAGCAGAGCTGGCCGGAGGGTGGGCATGAACGCCTGCCGCCGCCGCTGGTCACGCTGGAGAAGGGCCGGAGCTACATCTTCGAACTGGCCAACCTGACGCCTCACCTGCACCCGATCCACATCCACGGCTACACCTTCAAGGTGCTGTCCTCCGATGCCCGCAAGGTGGTGCCCCACCACGCCGACACGGTGCTGCTGGAGCCGAAGGAGCGGCTGCGCGTCGCCATCAAGGCCGACAATCCCGGCGACTGGATGTTCCACTGCCACATCATCGAACACCAGGACACCGGCATGATGGGATACATCCGCGTTGCCTGATTTTACCAATTTCCGCAACGTCTTTGCCGTTGCGCTGCTTCTCGCCGCTCCGGCCGCCCAGGCCGCCGACAGCCTCGACAACCGCATCGGCGAGGCGCTGTTCCGCCGCATGTGGGTGGCGGCGCCCACCGCGACGCAGGCTGCGGACGGTCTTGGCCCGCTTTACAACGCACGCTCCTGCGCCACCTGCCATCCGCGCGGTGCCGGCGGGCGTCCACCCGACCCGGCGGTAAAGGACGACCAGGGCGTCGGCTATGCGATCAAGCTGAACGCCGATCCGGTCTATGGCCGGCAGATCCAGTCCAACGCCATTCCGGGCCAACTGGTCGAAGGCCGCCCCCGCGTCACCTACCGCGAGGAGACGGTCCGCTTCGCCGACGGCGAGACCATCCGGCTGCGCCACCCGACGCCGGTGGTCGAGGATCTCGGCTATGGCCCGCTGGCCGAAGCGACGGTGATGTCCGCCCGCGTGCCGCCGCGCGTCCATGGCATGGGCCTGCTCGACCGCATCCCGGCCGACGCCATCGAAGCCGAGGCCGCCAGACAGGCGGCCTCCGGCGGTCCGGTCGCCGGGCGGGTGAATTACGTGACGGTGGACGGCAAGCGTCAGGTCGGCCGCTTCGGCTGGAAGGCGATGCACCCCACCCTGGACCACCAGGATGCGGAGGCCTTCAACCTCGACATCGGCATGTCGACCCCGGCCTTCCCGGAGCCCTGGGGCGATTGTACCCCGGCACAGACCGTCTGCCGCAATGCGCCGCACGGCGATTCCAAGCAGTTCGAGGGGCTCGAGATCCCCAGCACCGTCATCGGCCTGATCGACGGCTACCTGCGCGACCTGTCGCCCGACGGCAGCCTGGAGGCGCCGAAGGACAAGGCCGGCACCACTCTGTTCGCCGACACCGGCTGTGCCGCCTGCCACCGTCCGTCCTGGCGCACGGGGGAGGATGCCGGGCATCCGTCCCTGTCCAACCGCGACATCTTCCCGCACAGCGATATGCTTCTCCACGACCTCGGCCCCGGGCTGGGCGACCGGCTGCCGATGGGCGAGGCGAACGGGTCGGACTGGCGCACCACGCCGCTGTGGGGCCTGAACCGGCTGGCGGACAAGGATGGGCAGCTGTCGCTTCTGCATGACGGCCGCGCCCGCAGTGTCACCGAAGCGATCCTGTGGCATGGCGGCGAGGCGGAAGCGGCGAAGGACCGCTTCAAGTCTCTGCCGGGCGCGGACCGGAAACGTCTGGTGCGTTACGTGCTGGGTTTGTAAAGGAAGGGCAGGGGTTCGCTCCACGTCAAAGGCAGAAGGGATTGATCGTATGCGACGCCGCATAGTGCTGGGACTGATGTCGGCCGCCGCCGCCGTGGCGGCCCTGCTGCCGCGGACGCCGGCCTTCGCCGCCCGCCAGTCGGACAAGGATGCCGCCTTCCTGGGCGGCATGGTCCGCACCCATGCCCTGCCCCGCTTCGATGCGCTGGTGACGGCGGCCACCGCCTATGCCGATACGCTCGACCGCTTCGCCGCCGGCCCCACCGCCGCCGGGCTTGAGGAGGCGCGCACCGCCCACTTCAAGGTTACCGACGGTTGGGCCGCCGTGCAGCATCTGCGCCCCGGTCCGCTGACCATGAATCTGCGGGCCGACCGCATGTCGTTCTGGCCGGAACGGCCCGGCGTGGTCCAGCGCCAGATCGGCCAGATCCTGCGCGACCATGACCCCAAGCTGCTGGAGCCCGGCGCGCTGGCCCGCCAGAGTGCGGCCGTCCAGGGGTTGACCGTGCTGGAGCGGCTGCTGTTCGACGAGGGCGTCACCGCCGACGGCTTCACCGGCAGCGATGCCAAGCTGTACCGCGCCAAACTCGCCGCCGCCGCCGCCCGCAACATCGCCGCCATCGCCACCGATGCGCGCGACGGCTGGAAGGAGCTGGAGGCGCCGCTCACCGCCGGGCAGGCGACCGTGCTCGGACCGACCGCGTCCGAAGCCGTGAACACACTCTATGCCTCCGCCATCACCACGATGCAGGTGGTGATCGACCAGAAGCTGATGGCCCCGCTCGGCGCGAGCATCGAGGATGCCAAGCCGACGGTGGTGGAGGCGCTGCGCAGCGGCCGGTCGCTGCGCAATGTCGTGCTGAATCTGGAGGGGCTGCGCGCCCTGCTGATGGGCGAGCATGGCGGTCCGGGCTTCGTCTCGCTGCTGCCCGCCAACGACGACGGCGCCACCGCCAAGCAGGCCATCGATGAGAGTTTCGCCGCCGCGATCAGCGCGGTGGAGGCGGTCCCCGGCCCGCTGAACAAGGCGGTGACCGATCCTGCCACCCGCAAGAAGACCGAGAGCGCGCTGCGGCTGGTCAAGGCGGCGCGGGTTGAGATGCTGGGCACGCTGGCCCCACTGCTGGACATCACGCTGGGCTTCAACGAACTGGACGGAGACTGACGATGGCGGTCGACCGCAGGAACATCCTGAGCCTGCTGGCCGGGCGGGTCTTCGGGGGACGTGTGCTGTCGGGCGCCGGCCTGTCGGGCGGGCTGCTGGCCGTGCTGACGGGCAAGGCCCATGCCGCCGAAGCCGGCACGCTCTACCTCAACGCCTATGCCACCGCCGGGGCGGAGCCGAGCTTCGGCGTCGCCGCGCTCGACCGCACCGGCAAGGTGCTGTTCACCACCGCCACCCCCGGCCGCGCCCACGGCATCATGCCCCGGCCCGGCATGGCGGAGGCCGCCGTCTTCGCCCGCCGGCCCGGCCGCTGGTTCCAGACCTTGTCGCTGGCAGACGGCACCCCCGGCCCGGTGGTGCGCGCGCCGGACGACCGCCGCTTCACCGGCCATGGCGACTATTCCGCCGACGGACGCACCCTCTTCGTCGCCGAGGACGACGTGCCGCGCGAAGAGGGCGCCATCGGCGTCTATGACGCCACCGACAATTACCGCCGCATCGGCGCCATCCCAACCCATGGGCTGGGACCGCACGAACTGATCCTGATGCGCGACGGCACGACGCTGGCAGTCGCCAACGGCGGCGTCATCACCCACCCCGACACCGGCCGGGCCAAGCTGAACCTCGACAGCATGAACAGCTCGCTGACCTATGTCGAGGCGGCGACGGGCAAGCTGCTCGACAAGGTGCGGCTGCCGGAAGAGCACGCCAACCTCGGCATGCGCCACATCGCCCTGCTCGACGATGGCGGGATCGCCTTCGGCGTGCAGGACGAGCGGCCCATCGGCATGCTCCAGCCGCTGACCGGCGCCCACCGTCCCGGCGGCGGCACGATCCGCCTGTTCGACACGCCGGAAGATGTGCTGTCGCGCATGCAGGGTTATATCGGCAGCGTCGCGTCGGACGGCAGAACCGTGGCGGCCAGCTCGCCGATGGGCGGCATCATCGGGCTGTGGGATGCGGCGAGCGGGGCATGGCTGGGCTCCACCGCGCTGGCCGACGGCTGCGGTCTGGCACCGAACGGCGACGGCTATCTGGCGACCAGCGGACTCGGCGTGATCGAGCCGGTCTCGGCGAGCGCCGAGGCGGGACCGGAACGCAAGGCACCGGCCTTCCGATGGGACAACCACCTGACGCGGCGGGTGGCCTGAGGGAAGGCGTCGAAGCAGGGGCTTTTCAGTCCCCTGCCCGCTCGGCACTCACCCCAGCAGCGCCGCTGCATGGTGGCGCAGATGGTCCTCGATGAAGGTGCTGATGAAGAAGTAGCTGTGGTCGTAGCCCGGCTGCATCCGCAGAGTCACCGGGTGACCGACCGCCTCCGCCGCAGCGACAAGCGCCTCCGGCTTCAGCTGTGCTTCCAGGAAGCCGTCGCGGTCGCCCTGGTCGATCAGGATCGGCAGCCGTTCGCTGGCCGTCTCGATCAGTGCGCATGCGTCCCACTCCAGCCAGCGGTCGCGGTCGGGCCCCAGATAGCGGCCGAAGGCCTTCTCGCCCCAGGGCACCGCCGCCGGATTGACGATAGGGGCGAAGGCCGACACCGCCTTGTAAAAGCCCGGATGCTTCAGCGCGCAGACCAGCGCGCCATGCCCGCCCATCGAATGGCCGGCGACCGACCGCCTGTCGGTGACCGGGTAATTCGCCTCGATCAGCGCCGGCAATTCCCGCGTCACATAATCGTGCATCCGGTAATGGCGCGCCCAGGGCTGTTCGGTCGCATCGACGTAGAATCCGGCGCCGAGCCCGAAATCCCAGGAATTGTCGGGGTCGCCGGGCACCCCCTCCCCGCGCGGGCTGGCGTCGGGGGCGACGATGGCGAGGCCAAGCTCCGCCGCGACGCGGAAGGCGCCGGCCTTCTGGGTGAAGTTCTCGTCGGTGCAGGTCAGTCCCGACAGCCAATAGAAGACCGGCACCGCGGCGCCGGCCTCCACCTGCGGCGGCAGGAAGATCGCGAAGGTCATCTCGCAATCCACCGCCGCGGACTGGTGCCGCACCCGCTTCAACCGGCCGCCGAAGACGCGGGTTTCCGACAGGGTGGTGAGGGGATCGGTCATGGAAACGCCTTTTGAAAAACGATGGCCGGAAGGCTCCCTCCCACGGTCCCGGCAAAGGGAGCGAGGGAAAGAGCCACCGTCACCTCACTGGTTGTACAGGATGACCGAGCGGATGCTCTTGCCCTCATGCATCAGGTCGAAGGCGTGGTTGATGTCCTCCAGACCCATGGTGTGGGTGATGAAGGTATCCAGCTCGAACTCGCCGCGCAGGTAACGCTCCACATACTCCGGCAGTTCCGACCGGCCCTTGACGCCGCCGAAGGCGGAGCCGCGCCAGACGCGGCCGGTGACCAGCTGGAACGGACGGGTGGCGATCTCCTCGCCGGCGCCGGCGACGCCGATGATGACCGACTCGCCCCAGCCCTTGTGGCAGCACTCCAGGGCGGCGCGCATCACCTTGACGTTGCCGATGCACTCGAAGCTGTAATCGACGCCGCCGTCGGTCATCTCGACCAGCACTTCCTGGATCGGGCGGTCGAAATCCATCGGGTTGACGACGTCGGTGGCGCCGAGCTGCTTGGCGATCTCGAACTTCGACGGGTTGACGTCGATGCCGATGATGCGGCTTGCCTTCGCCATGGTGGCGCCGATGATGGCCGACAGGCCGATGCCGCCCAGGCCGAAGATGGCGACGGTCGAGCCCGGCTCCACCTTCGCGGTGTTCATCACCGCACCCATGCCGGTGGTAACGCCGCAGCCCAGCAGGCAGACCTTCTCGAGCGGCGCCGCCTTGTTGATCTTGGCAAGCGCGATCTCCGGCAGCACCGTGTATTCGGAGAAGGTCGAGGTGCCCATGTAGTGGGCGATCTCCTTGCCCTTCAGCGAGAAGCGGCTGGTGCCGTCCGGCATCAGGCCCTTGCCCTGGGTGGCGCGGATCGCCTGACACAGGTTGGTCTTGCCGGACAGGCAGAATTTGCACTTGCCGCATTCCGGCGTGTAGAGCGGGATGACGTGGTCGCCGACCGCCACCGACGTGACGCCCGGACCGACCTCCACCACCACGCCGCCGCCCTCATGGCCGAGGATGCAGGGGAACACGCCTTCGGAATCCTTGCCCGACAGGGTGTAGGCGTCGGTGTGGCAGACACCGGTGGCGACGATGCGGACCATCACCTCGCCGGCCTTGGGGGCCGCGACCTCGACCTCTTCGATCTCCAGCGGACGGTTGGCTTCCCAGGCGACGGCAGCGCGCGACAGAACCATGTGGGTTTCCTTCCCCAAGTCGGATTGGTCCCGAGAACGGGTTTGCCCCGCAGGCGGGTTTGCCAATGAGGATTGGCATTTGATTTCCGCAGTGTAGACCGCGACCGGTCATTGCCAGAACGGCGATTTCGGGAATAGATTTTTGCTGTATGGGGATAATGGCCGGATGGCCCTGGGAGAATGACCGTGAGCGGCTGGGACGGCATCGACGAATTCGTGGCGGTGGCCGAAACCGGCAGCTTTTCCCGCGCGGCGGAGCGGCTGCGCGTCTCCTCCTCCCACGTCAGCCGCAGCGTGGCGCGGCTGGAGGACCGGCTGCAGGCCCGGCTGTTCTACCGCACCACCCGCAAGGTCAGCCTGACCGAGAGCGGGCGTGCCTTCCTCGCCCGCTGCCGGCGGCTGGCCGAGCAGCGCGACGACGCCTTCCTGGCGGTGGGTGCGTTGCAGGGGGGCAGCGACAGCGATGTGAAGGGCGTGCTGCGCATGACCTGCGCCACCGCCTATGGCGAGCAGTTCGTCATGCCGCTGATCAACGACCTGATGGAGCGCCACCCGCAGCTGAGCATCGAGGTGGAACTGACCAACCGGCAGCTCGATCTGGTGCAGGAGGGGTACGATCTGGCGATCCGGCTCGGCCGCCTCAGCGAATCGAGTCTGGTGGCGACGCGCATCGCCCCCCGCGTGATGCATCTGTGCGCCGCCCCGTCCTATCTGGAACGCCACGGCAGTCCGGACAGCCTGACCAGCCTCGGCTCCCACCAGTGCCTGACCGGCACCTCCGACCACTGGCTGTTCGACGACAACGGCCAGGACTGGCTGTTCCGCCCGCGGGGCCGCTGGCGCTGCAACAGCGGATTCTCGGTGCTGGATGCGGCACTGCGTGGATTCGGGCTGTGCCAATTGCCGGATTACTACGTGCGCGATCCGGTGGCGGAGGGACGGCTGGTGTCCCTGCTGGACCGCCACCGGCCGCCCAACACGGCGGTGTGGGCGGTCTATCCGCAGAAGCGGCACGTGCCGGCGAAGGTGCATGCGGCGATCCGGCACCTGAAGGACGGGCTGGCGCGCCGGCAGGAGTACCGGTGACGATAACGGGTCCAGTCAGCCGTGATGGCGCAGATAGGCGCGCGGGTCGCAGTCCTCCCCCAGCGCCATGGCGCGGGCGCGGTGGATATGCTGCATCAGCACATCGCGGAACTCCTGCGCCGTCAGGTCGCTCCATTCCGGCGTCTCGTTGGCGAAGGTCATCTGCGCGGCGGTCGCCTCGAACAGGCGCAGCCACTCATCCGCCTTGCCGGCCGGATCCTCGTCCTTGCGGAACATCTCCGCCATCATCTTGGTCATCAGCGTGCCAAGGGCCAGCAGATTCACATGCAGCAGCATGTTGCCCAGCATCACATCGGGCTTTTCGTCGAGCATGGATCGGTCACTCCGGGCGATGTCTTGACCGATCCCACGGGCGGCGCCGCGAAAGCTGGCGCGGATTCTTCGGATAGATAGAAAAAGAAAAGCCCCTCCCCGCGGATGCGGAGAGGGGCCAGTTTCGGGAGGACGCCCGAGAGGAAAGGG
Organism: Azospirillum sp. 11R-A; assembly: GCF_049472615.1. Classification (NCBI taxonomy): domain Bacteria; kingdom Pseudomonadati; phylum Pseudomonadota; class Alphaproteobacteria; order Rhodospirillales; family Azospirillaceae; genus Azospirillum; species Azospirillum sp. 11R-A. The sequence goes on from NZ_JBCEBL010000004.1 coordinate 171,323, forward strand.
ACAAGGGTCAGGCGTGCGCACCGGCCTGCCGGACCGCCGGTTTCGGCGCCGCAGCAGTGACGGCGACCGGCTTCTTCAGGATGCGCAGGGCGACGGCGGTCACCACCGTGCCGACCACCAGGGCCACCACATAGCCGAGCAGATGCGTCACCGCGTTGGGGATCGGCAGGACGAAGACGCCGCCATGGGGCACCTTCAACTCCGCACCCACCGCCATCGACATCGCACCGGTCAGCGCACCGCCGAGCATCAGTGCCGGGATGACGCGCAGCGGATCGCGGGCGGCGAAGGGAATGGCGCCCTCGGTGATGAAGGCGATGCCCAGGACCGCGGCGGCATTGCCGGCCTCGCGCTCCTCCGCGGTGAAGCGGTCGGCGAACAGCTTGGTGGCGAGCGCCAGACCCAGCGGCGGCACCATGCCGGCGGCCATGGCGGCGGCCATCGGAGTGTAGACCTGGGAGGCGATCAGGCCGGTGGAGAAGGCGTAGGCCGCCTTGTTGACCGGACCGCCCATGTCGAAGGCCATCATCGCCCCGATCAGCAAGCCAAGCAGGATGGCGCTGCTGCCCTGCATGCCCTTCAGCCAGGCGCTCATCCAGGCCAGCGCCTCGGCGACCGGGGTGCCGACGACGTAGATCATCAGCAGGCCGGTCAGCAGCGAGCCCAGCAGCGGCAGGATCAATACCGGCTTCAACCCTTCCAGGTTGCGGTGCAGCTTGATGTGCCGGTTGAGGAAGGCGGTGCCGTATCCGGCGATGAAGCCGGCGACGATGCCGCCGAGGAAGCCGGCACCGATGCTGCCGGCCAGCATGCCGCCGACCATGCCGGGAGCGATGCCGGGGCGGTCGGCGATGGAATAGGCGATGTAGCCGGCCAGCGCCGGCACCATCAGGGCGAAGGCGCCCTTGGCGCCGATCTGGAACAGGGCATAGCCCAGCGTGCCGGCGTTGGATTCCTCGTAGACGTAGATGCCGCCCAGCGCGAAGGCCAGGGCGATCAGCAGGCCGCCCGTCACCACGAAGGGCAGCATGAAGGACACGCCGGTCATCAGATGCTTGTAGGGGCCGGTGCGCTGGGCCGAGCGCTCAGCCTTGCCGGCGGCGACGGCATCGGCCAGCGGGGTCGCGCCACCGGCGGCGCCATGCGTCTTCGCCTCGGCCAGGGCACGGTTGACCAAGGCCTTGCCGTCATTGATGGCGGGCTTGGTGCCGCTGAGGAACACGCGCTTGCCGGCGAAGCGGGACAGGTCGATCTGGGTATCGGCGGCGATCAGCACGACGTCCGCCTCGCGGATCTCCTCGTCGGTCAGGGTGTCGCGCGCACCGACGGAGCCCTGGGTTTCCACCCGGACCTTGTGGCCCAGCGCGGTCGCCGCCTGCTGGATGCCCTCGGCCGCCATGAAGGTGTGGGCGATGCCCGTCGGGCAGGAGGTGATGGCGACGATCCGGCGCGGGCCGGCCGCCGCGGAAGCGGCAGACGCGGAGGAGGACGCCTTCTCCAGCACGGCGGCGGGGTTGCCCAGCACCTCGTCGAGCGAGGCGGTGCTGCGCTTGAGCGCGGCGAAGCGCCCGTCGTCGAAATCGCCGCTGCCGATCAGGATCAGCCCGTCGGCCGTGGACAAAGCGGCGGCGTCGAGCGGAGACTGGATGCCGAGGCTGGTGCGAATCTCCACCTGGATGCGGTGGCCGGCCTTCGCCGCCGCCTTGCGCAGGGCCTCGGCCGCCAGAACGGCCTGAGTGGTAAGATCGCCCGCCGCGATCACGGCCAACAGGGTCGCCATTGTTTCCTCCTGGCGGGTTCGAGCCCGCGCCTGTCACTGCGTTGATTTCAGTCCGATAGTGTCGGAAATCTCAGTCGATCGGGGTCAGGGCCACCTGGGCGGCGAGCGACCGCACCGTCGCCGGATCGGGTAGGTTGGGGCCAAAGCAGCCGAGCTTGGCGGCGGCGAAGGCCACCGACAGCCGCGCGACGTCCTCCAGCCCGCCATCCTGTTGAAAGGCGGCGATCAGCCCGGCCACCATCGCGTCGCCCGCCCCGACGGTGCTGAGCGCCTGGACCGGCGGCAGCCGGCCGTGCAGGGCGCGGGCGCCATCGACGAACAGCGCGCCGTCCGCCCCCAGCGACACCACCACCACCGACACGCCGCGGCGATGCAGATCGCGGGCCGCATCGAGCAGGTCGGCGGTCGTCGGCAGCGGCCGGCCGGCCCAATCCTCCAACTCGTGCCGGTTGGGCTTGATGCAATGGGGCAGCGCACCGGTGGAGGCCAGCGCCGCCGCCAGCGGCGCCCCGCTGCTGTCCAGCACGACACGGGCGCCGGCCACCGCCAGATCGGCGGTCAGGGCGGCGTAGGAGTCGGCAGGCAAGCCTTCCGGCAGGCTGCCGGCCAGAAGCACCGGCGTTCCCGGCTCCACCAGCCCCAGCACGGTCTCCCGCACACGGTCGACGGCGCTCGCATCGGCGCTCAGGCCCGGCAGGTTGATGTCGGTCGTGTCGTTGGCCGCGAGGTCGGCGATCTTGATGTTGACCCGCGTTTCGCCCGGCAACCGGATGAAGGCGTCGGCGATGCCCTTGGCCTGGAACAGAGCCTCGAAAGGCGCGGCGTTGCCGGTGCCGAGCAGGCCGGTGGCGGTCACCGGTGTCCCCCAGTCTGCAAGGCAGCTGGCGACGTTGACGCCTTTGCCGCCGGCATTGTGGCGCACCGCCTTGGCGCGATGGACGCTGCCGGGCTTCAAAGCCTCGACCGTGATGGTCTGGTCGATGGCCGGGTTCAACGTGACGGTGACGACGGGCCGGGCCGTCTTCAGCTGGCCGCTCATGACGCTTCCCCCTCCAGCGCCCGCACCTCGTCGGACGATTCGCAATCCAGCGCCCGCTGGGCCAGTGCCCGCAGGCCGACGAGGTCGCTGTCGCGCAGCTTGTCCTTGACGCCGGGGATGTCGCGCGGGGTCATCGACAGCTCGCGCACGCCGAGACCGGCCAGCAACGCGGCGCCGAAGGGGTCGCCGGCGATGCCGCCGCAGACGCCGACCCAACGGCCGTGCTTTTCCGCCCCTTCCACCGTCAGGCGGATCAGGCGCAGCACCGACGGGTGCAGACTGTCGGCCTCCGCCGCCAGTTCGGGGTGCTGGCGGTCGATAGCCAGCGCGTATTGCGTCAGGTCGTTGGTGCCGATGGAGAAGAAATCGACATGGCGGGCCAGCACGTCGGCCTGGATGGCGGCGGCCGGCACCTCGACCATGATGCCCAGCGGCACCGCCGGGGCGTCCAGTTCCGCCCGGATGCGGTCGCAGACGGCGCGCAGCGTCTCGACCTCGCGCAGCGTGGTGATCATCGGGAACATGATCAGCAGCGCGCCGGGCTTCGCCCCCTTGGCGGCGCGGTAGAGCGCGCGCAGCTGCGGCTCCAGCAGTTCGGGATGGCGCAGCAGCAGGCGGGCGCCGCGCACGCCGAGGAAGGGATTCTCCTCATGCGGCAGTTGCAAATGCGGCACCTGCTTGTCGCCGCCGATGTCCAGCGCGCGGACGATCAGCGGACGGCCGTCCAGCGCCTCCAGCATGGCGCGGTAGGTCTCGTACTGCTCCTCCTCGCTCGGCGCATCGCCGCGCTCCAGGAACAGGAACTCGGTGCGCATCAGGCCGACGCCCTCGCCGCCCTGCGACAGGGCCATCGCCACCTGATCGGGCCGGTTGACGTTGGCGCCGATCTCCACCGTGTGGCCGTCGCGGGTGCGGGCGGGCAGGCTGCGCCGCTCCTCCTGCTGGGTCTTCCTGATGCGCTGCTCCTCGATCCAGCCATGGGCGGCGGCGATGTCGGCCTCGGAGGGGTCCAGATAGAGGCGGCCGGACTGGCCGTCGAGGATGGCGGTGGTGCCGTTGGCGAGCCCGGTCAGCGCAGCGCCGCCGGCGACCATCGCCGGCAGGCCAAGCGTGCGCGCCAGGATGGCGGTGTGGGAGGTCGGGCCGCCCTGTGCCGTCGCCAGACCGATGACGCGTCCCATGTCGAGGGCGGCGGTGTCGGACGGCGACAGATCGTCGGCGACCAGGATGCAGGGGGTGTCCGGCAGGTCGCGGATCGAGCCGCCGCGCAGGTCGGGATCGATGCGGGTCAGCACCCGGCGGCCGACATCGCGCAAGTCGGCGGCGCGGCCGGCCAGCACCGGGTTCGGGTTGGCGGCGAGCCTGGCGGCGCTGCGCTCCACCGCCTCGTTCCACGACCAGCCGGGACCATGCCCCTCGACCATCAACTGGCAGGCCAGCGTGATGACGTCGGTGTCGCTCAGCAGCTCCGCCTGCGCAGCGAAGATGCCGGCCTCGGCCGGCCCCAGCCGGCGGGCGGTGTCGTCGGCCAGCGCCTTCAGCTGCTGGCGCGTCAGGTTCAGCGCCTCGTGCAGGCGGTTGCCCCCCTCCAGCAGTGGGGCCGGACGGTCGGGAACGGTCAGGTCGGCCTTCGGCATCACATGGACAGGACCGATGGTCAGGCCCGGGCTGGCGCCGATGCCGGCAATCGCGGGCATCTCGCGACCGCCATTCGTGCCAGTGGCCGGCGGAGTCCAGCCCTGCACCACGGCCTTCGCCTTGCGCGCCGCGGCGGCGGCATCCGCCTTTTCCCGCGCGCTGAGGCCGGTGATGGTGGCGCGCAGCCGGTTCAGCACCGCGCGGGCATCGGGCCCGTCGGTGGACACGGTGATGCGGTCGCCAGGACGGAGGCCCAGTTGCAGCAGCGCCACCAGCGTCTTGCCGTCGGCACTCTCTTCGCCATGGCGGACGCGGACCCGGCCGGACGCGGCACGGGCGCTCTCGACCCAGACGGCAGCGGGGCGGGCATGCAGGCCGGTCGGATAATCGACCACCCACTCGAAATTCTCGGCAAGATCGCCGGCATCGGCGGCGGAGGGGACCGGCGATGCGGTCTCGTCGGACAGAGCGGCAACGAGATCGGCGGGGTCGCCGGTGGTGAACAGGGCAGCCAGCCGCGCCTCGTCCTGCATCAGGCGGGTCAGGCGGCGCAGGATGGCGATGTGGGCGTCGGACTGGGCGGCGATGGCGACGACGAGCCGGGCGGTCTGCCCGTCGTTCCACACCACGCCGTCCGGCACCTGCAGGATCGCGATCCCGTTGTGGCGGACCAGATTGCGGTCGTCCACCATGCCGTGCGGGATGGCGACGCCATGGCCGAGGAAGGTGTTCGCCACCGTTTCGCGCCGGATCATGCTGTCGGCATAGGCGGGATCGATGCAGCCCGCGGCGATCAGCAGCTGCGCCGCCTCGCGGATCGCCGCCTCCTTGCCCGCCGGAGCGGCGCCGAGGCGGATCAGATCGGGGGGAAGGCTCAAGGGGTGCGTGTCGGTGAGCATGGCGACCGTATCCTCCGCGGGCTTTTGTTTGTGCTGTTGAACTAAGTGAAAACGATTACAGTCCGGCTGTCAACGCTTGTTGCGTTGCAGCATATGGACTTTCCTGGATGAACGGCTTGTCAGGCGGACAAAAATAAAGGATGTTTTGCCGAGGCTACTGGAAACGTTTTCAGAAAATACCCCGCCCTGGTCATCTTCGGCCCATGCGGCTAAGGTCGCCTCCCCAATCGGGGCATCCCTCCACACGATCGGTCTGGACATGAGCGTCTCGGGAAAAACCGCCGGCATCAAGGACGTGGCCCTGGCTGCCGGCGTGTCGGTCGCCACCGTGTCACGCGTGCTGAGCAACGGTCCGGTCAGCGACACCCTGCGCAGGCGGGTGGAGGATGCGGTGCGCGCCACCGGCTACCGTCCCAACCTGTCGGCGCGGCGGCTGCGCTCGCAGCATTCGCAGACCATCGGGCTGGTGGTGTCCGACATCCGCAACCCCTTCTTCACCGCCGTCAGCCGCGCGGTGGAGGATGCGGCCTACCGCGCCGGCATGCGCGTGATCCTGTGCAACAGCGACGAGAATCCCGAACGGGAGGAGCTGTACCTGCGCCTGATGCAGGAGGAGCGGATCACCGGCCTGATCTTCGCCCCCACCCGGGCGACGCTCGACCGTCTGGACGGGCTGGATCTCGATTTCCCCGTCGTGCTGATCGACCGCAACGCGCCGACCGGCCGTCACGATGCCGTGGTCCTCGACAACCCGCGTGCCGCGGTGATGCTGGTGGAGCATCTGCATGCCCAGGGCTATCGCCGCATCGCCGGCCTGTTCGGCAACACCAGCACCACCGGCCAGGAGCGTCATGAGGGCTACCGCGCCGCCATGACCGCCCGCGGCCTCGCCCCGGCGGCCCGCTTTCTCGCCCCTCATGCCGATGCGGCGGAAGAGGCGGTGGTGGCGTGGATGGCGGAGCGCGACCGGCCGGAGGCCTTCATCGTCAGCAACAGCCTGTTCCTGATGGGCGTGGTCAAGGCGGCCCGCCGCCTGCGCCTGCCGATTCCGGACGGACTGGCGGTTGCCGGCTTCGACAACGAACCGTGGACGGAACTGGTCGGGCCCGGCCTGACCGTCATCGAACAGCCGGTGCAGGACATCGGCCAGTCCGCCATGGCCCTGCTGTTCGAACGGCTGGAGGCGCCGGACCGTCCCAGCCGCCGCCTCATTCTCGGCGGCACCTGCATCGTGCGCGGCTCCACCGCCGCGCGGATGGCCGCGGCCGACTGAAGACACCCATCAATGGCGTCAGGCGGCGGTCCGACGACGCCATGCGGCGGGGCGCAACGGCGCCTCCCCCTCCCCTCCCGTGTGCGACCGGCCCGGCAACGGGCTAATCCCGATGCCGGAAAATGGGCGTCGCCGATAACCGATGCCCGAAAGATACGCTAGGTCCGACAATCCCCACCAACGGATGTTCAAAGAAAAATACTCCCCTGGTGTGTGGGAAGAACAGTTCCGAAAGCGGCGTTGACCCTGGACCAACACCCCACTACCGTCCTGTTTGCAACGCACAACAAAAATGCGCGTCGGATCAAATAACGGCCGCATTTTACGATTGTTCCTCTTCCCGATAACTTTTGAATTCATCGGACAATGTTGGCAAGACCAACTATTTTTCGCCGGCAAAAGCAGGCAAGTGAAAGCCGCTTCAAATTGGGAATGGGGCTGCAATCAAAACAGGAGTTCCAGAACGGCAGGTTACGCAGTGCGCGGATTTCAGGGCCATCAACGGGGGTGACGGCGCGATGCTGAAGGGTTTGACCGGACGAACGGCGGCGGCAAAGCGGAACAGCTTCGCCCGGCAAGGCGTGGCGACGGTGCTCGTCACCGCCGCGACGATGGCGCTGGGGCTGCTGACGGGGATCCTGGTTGCCCGCACCATCGGTCCGGACGGCCGGGGGGCGCTGACCGCGGTCCTGACCACCGTGCAGCTGCTGGGCTGGCTGTTCGGCATGGGCTGCGGCAAGGCGGTGACCTATGCGCTGTCGCGGGACCATGCCGCCGGCGGTCGCCTCTTGAGCACCTGGACCCTGATCCTGCTGCCGGTCGCAGCGGTGGCGATCGGCGTCGGCTACTTGCTTCTGCCGACGCTGCTGGCGGCACAGCCGGCGGAGACGCTGGCGCTGGCGCGGCTCTACCTGCCGATGATCGCCATGGCCCTGCTGTCCGAACTGATGCTGGGGCTGATCCTCGGCGACCAGGATTTCCGCAGCTTCAACGCGCTGAATTTTCTTCAGCCGGCCGGCGTCGCCATCGTCTATGCCGCGCTGTGGGCCACGGGCCGCTTCACGGTGGAGGCCGCCGTCATCGTCCAGGCGGCGATGAGCACGCTGGTGCTGGTGGTGGCGACCGCTCTACTGGTCCGCCGGCACGGCATCGGCCGGCCCGATCCGGCACTCGGCCGTCAGACCGTCTGGTATGCCCTGCGCACCCACGGCGACGTGGTGGGCGGCGTCATCACGCAACGGCTGGACCTGCTGATCATCCCGGCCTTCCTGTCGGCGGCGCAGGTCGGGCTCTATGCGCTGGCGACCAGCCTGTCCTGGCTGATCGTCAGCCTGTCCGGCGCGCTCGCCACCGTCGTCATGCCCGCCGCCACCCGGCGGGGACAGTCGGGGCGCGCGCTTGTGCTGAACAGCCTTCAGGCGACCTTCGCCATCGGCGGGCTCCTGGGCGGCGGACTGTTCGTCTTCGCCGACATCGCCATCGGGCTGGTCTATGGCCCGTCCTTCGCCGACAGCGCGCTGCCGCTGCGGCTGCTGCTGCCGGGCGCAATCCTCTACGCCGCCGCGTCGATCCTGCTGAACGGGCTCTACGCGGAGAACCGGCCCTTCACCGCCACCCTGGCCAATCTGCTGGGCATGGTGGTCACGCTGGGCGGGCTGCTGCTGTTCCTGCGCAGCGGCGGGATCCTGGCGGCGGCCATCGTCTCCACCGTCGCCTACACGCTGGTGTTCGCCACCGCCGCGACGCTCTACCGCCACGCGACCGGACTGCCCTGGCGCGTCTTCCTTCCCGACCCGGCGATGCTCGCAGCCTTGCCGCGGCGCCTGTTCGACAAGCCGGCCCCGGCGGCAGCCGCTCCGGCCCTTACTCCGGTCGCCACCCCGGCCAGCCCCGCAGGCAAGTGACCGAACCCACCGGACATTCTTTAGGAATCGAGGAAACCGCAATGCGACTGTCGCTCTTGACGCCCGAATACCCACCCGGCGAAAAGCTCGGCGGTATCGCCACGCACACCCACACGATGGCCCGCGCGCTGGCGCGGCTGGGCCATACCGTCCAGGTGGTGACCCCATGGAAGGCCGGCGGCCTGCCGGCCGGCACCACCATCGAGGACGGGGTGACGGTGCAGCGCGTCGATCCGGGTCCGCACAGGCATGCGGTAATCGACCGCTTCCGGACCAACCGCCGGCTGGCCGATGCTGTCCGCGCCTTCGGTCCCGACGTGGTCCATGCGGCGGAGTTCGATGCCGACGCATGGTGGCTGACACGCTTCAGCACCATTCCGGTGGTGACGCGGCTGGCGACCCCGACCGGGCTGGTGATGGACACCAACACCCAGCCCTGGGTTCCGCACACCCATCTGCTGAATGCGCTGGAGCGCGACCAGACCAAACGCAGTGCCGCGATCTACGCCTCCACCCGCGCCATCGCCCGGCGGGTGGCCGATTACTGGCGCATCGCGCCGGAGCTGATCCAGGTCATCCCCAACAGCATCGACATCGCCGCGGTGGCGGCGAACCGGACGGCCGAACCGCCGATCCCTCTGCCGAAACGCTTCATCGCCTTCTTCGGCAGGCTGGAGGGGCGCAAGGGCATCGCCACGCTGGGCCGCGCCGTTCCGGGCGTTCTGGCCGCCAACCCCGACCTGCATCTGATGATGATCGGCGGCGAGGATGCGGCGAGCGCCGCCGTCATCGACCAGTTCCGCCGCGATGTCGCCCCGGTCGCCGACCGCGTCCATTTCACCGGCGCCCTGCCGCGCAACGACGCGCTGGCCGTGGTGGCGCGGGCCGAGATGGCGGTCGTCCCCTCCCTGTGGGAGAGCTTCGGCTTTGTGGTGGTGGAGGCGATGGCGCTGGGCGTGCCGGTGGTCGCCAGCGACTGCGGCGGCTTCCCGGAAATCATCGAGCATGGCCGCACCGGCTGGCTGGTCCCGCCGGGGGAAGCCGAACCGCTGCGCGACATGCTGATCGCCCGGCTGGCCGACCGCGAGGGGCTGAAGGCGGTCGCCGCGGCAGGTCTGGAGCATGCGAAGACCTTCGACGTCGACACCGTCGCCGCCCAGGTCGCCACCCTGCTGAAAAATGCCAGGGCGGAACGCACCCAGGCCGCCGGCTCCGGCATCTACAACAACGGCTACCGCCGCCATTTCCGTCCCGACCACCCGACCACCCCGTTCTACCGCATCTATGACGAGAAGCGGCGCGCGGTGGCGGCGGAGCTGGAGCGGCTGCCGCGGATGCGGATCCTCGATGTCGGCGGCGGCTACGGCCGCATCACTGGCCCCTTCGCCGGCCGTCACGACGTGACGCTGGTCGACATCTCCCACGAGATGCTGGCGGAAGCGAAGGAGCGCTTCCCCGCCCTGACCGTCCAGCAGGCCGACGCCCGCAAGCTGCCCTTCCCCGACGACAGCTTCGACCTCGTCATCGCCATGGATCTCCTCTGCCACCTGCCGGATCTGGAAGCCGGCGTCCGCGAGTTGCAGCGGGTGGTCAAGCCCGGCGGCCGGATCGTCTGCGACACCACCAACGCCAACCCGCTGTGGGTGATCGCCTATCCCCGCTATTACCGCTGGCGGCCCGACCGGCTTCTGGCGACCATGCGCTGCCATGGCGTGCTGCCGGAATGGAAGGCGCTGGTCCGCCACCATTGGGCGCCGGAGATGCGCAAGGCCATCGCCGCCACCGGCCTGACCCTTCAGAAGACCGATCATTTCGGCCCGCCGGGGGTGGCGAAATGGCATTTGTGGTGGTGCCGGCGCGGCGGCGGGACGGAGGGTCGCGCATCGTGACCAAACCGCTCCCCAAACCGCCCTTGCTCCTCTTCCTCGCCCATGGCGGCGATCCGCACCGCGTCGCCATGGCGCCGGTGCTGGCCGCCGCGGCGGAACGCGCCGGATGGACCTTCGACCTCTATTATGACGGACGCCGCAGCGGACGCCATTTCGGCGGCTGGGAAGACGGCAACCGCACCGAGGCGACCGGCACCGGCAGCCTGATGGCCGGCGGCCGGCATCTGGACCACGCGCTGTGGCTGACCACCTGCTTCCGCGTCGTGGCGCTGGGCGACCCCGCCTCTCCGCTTTGGCCGGTGGTGGAGGCGGGCGGCGAATGCGCCCTGCGCAGCACCGATCCGGCCGCCCTGTATGACGCCGCCTTCCGTCTGCTAGGCCAGCCGGTTCCGCAGGAGGTCGCGGTGCTGGATATGGCGCCGCAGACCCCGCTTGGCATCGTCGCCGCGCCGTTCCTCTATCCGCGTCTGATGGCGGAGCCCTGCCTCGGCATCGACGCCAGTGCCGATGCCGGGCTGCGGCAACGGCTGGAGGCGCTGGGCGCCCGCCGCTTCACCGGTTACTGCGTCGACCCGGTGCGTGCCCGCGCCTTTCCCGGCGGCCTCGATGCGGTCGAGGGCAAGGTGGCGGGGGAGAGCTATGCCAGCTTCAGCGTGGCGCTGGCCCGCCGCCATGCCGATTGGGGACGCGGCACCCTGCTGGGCGACCCCGACCTGATCGCCGCCCAGCTGCCGCTGGCGGCGGCCAAGCGGCTCCTGCCGCTCTATGGCCGGCCGCAGACCGACGTGATCGAGCGCGCCGCCGACCTGATCCAGGCCGGGGCCGATCCGGTCTATGGCCGACAGTTCGACGATCATGACTTCTTCGCGCTGGGTCGGCTCGGCCGCGGCTTGCAGATCGTCGATCCCGACCCGCCCTTCGCCAGCACTGCCGCGGTGCCGCTGCGCATCGCCGAGCCGCCACGCCCCTTCACCGACTTCGAGCCCGACGACGCCACCCTGCGCCGCTGGGCGGCGGAGGGGCGGGTGCTGACCACGCTGGTCCTGTGGTCCGGCATGATCCGCGAGTTGCATTGCATCCCGCGCATTCTCGATCTGGTGGCGGCGACCGGCCTGCGTTGCGGGCTGGTGGTCACCGTCGACAGCCTGACCCAGTCCAGCCCCGCCGACCTCGCCCTGCTGTCGGTGCCGGAGGAGCGCGGCGGCGTCCTGGGCCGGGTGGAGCTTCTGCTGGGCAGCACCGGCCGCGGCGTCTGCGCCGAGGGAGAGATGCCGGGCCTCGAAAACCGGGGCGGCGAGCTGACCCGTCTGTTGAGCGATGCCCGTGCGGAGATCGCCACCATGCTGCCGCCCGGCCTGATGCCGCGCGGCTGGTGGCCGCTGGTCGACTCGCCCCTGGTGCCCGGACACACCCCGCGCCTGCATTGGGAGGAGGGCCGCCCAGTGCTGCGCATCTCCCCGCGCCCCCGCCCGGCAGAAACTCCCGCAGCCAGCGTCGAGGTGCCCCCGGAAGGCACGCCGCGCACGGTACCGCAGACCGGTGCACCGGCGATGGACGCCCGGCGCCTGATCGGGAACGCGCTGCGCCGCTACCGGCTCGACCGCTTCTACGAAGCGTGGCGGCCCTACGACAGCGCCCGCCCCGGCCCGCTGCGGCCGGAGGTCGCCGCCGCAGTCCACTCCGCCGGCTTCGACTACATGTGGACCAAGTCCGGTTTCGGTGCCGCCGAGGCGGTGGTGACGGACGGCGGAGGTGGCGACGGCTTCGTGGCGCTGCCCTTCACCGCCGGCGACTGGGACGGCTGGTCGCCCTTCTACACCATCCGCAACACCGCGCAGGTCCGGTCGGCCGAACGCCGCCTGACGCGCAGCGGAAAGCCGGGATGGCTGGCCTCCAACATCGATTCCATCCTGTGGATGCTGCCCGGAGAGGTTCTGGAAAAGGGACGCGCGCTGTTCCAGGTCGCCCAGCTCGTCGCCAATGGCGGCGGGACCGGAACGCTGGTCAACGTCACCCCCAACACCGTCGCCCGCTATGCCCGCATCCTGGCCGAGGCCAAGGCCGGACATGGCGCCACCACGCCTCCCGCGATCCCACCGGAAGTCGGCGGCACACGGGCACAGGGTGAAGCGCCGGAAACCCGCCAGCCCAGCCGCGACCCGGCAGAGGTCGCCTGAGCCACCACAGCCGTCTTGCAACGCCGCGCACCGTTCGCCCGCTATGAAGGAGTTGAGCCCATGGACGCACCGGAACACCGATTGCCGTCAGGCACGTCCGGTCTCGCCGCCGGCTTTGTCGCACCGCCGGTCGGAACGGGCGCCGACAAGGTCGACGTCAGCCGGCTGGTGCAGATGCTGTGGCGCCAAAAATGGCTGATCCTCGGGCTGACCGCGGTGCTGTGGCTGCCGGCGGTGTTGCTGATCAACGCCATGACCCCACTCTACAGCTCCTCCACCGTGGTGGTGATCGACCCGCATCCGAACCGCGTCATCAACATCCCCTCTGTCTCCGAGCCGATGGGGATCTATCTCGACACCGTCAACACCGAAGTGGAAATCCTGCGCTCCCGCGATCTCGCCGCCCGCGTGGTCGAGGCACTAAACCTGGGACAGGAACCGGAATACGCCGCCCCCACCAACAAGCCCGGCCTGTTCAGCCCGCTGATGGAGGAAGGCCGTACCCTGTTGACGGAAGTGACGGCGATGCTGCCTGACTCGCTGGCCGTGCTGCTGACACCGCCGCCGCGCCCGGCCGCCCCGACCGGCAACGCGCAGGACAGGGAAGCCGACCGCCTGACCGAGGCGTTCCAGAAGAATCTGCGCATCAGCCCCGGCGTGCAGTCCCGCGCGATCCGCATCACGGTGGAGGCGAAGGACCCGCAGCTTGCCGCCCGCGCCGCCACCGCCGTCGCCGACGCCTATCTCGCCATCCAGGTGGAGGCGAAGCGCAAAGCCACCCAGAACGCCAGCGAATGGCTGCAAAGCCGCCTGGACGAGCTGCGCCAGGACATGACCACCACCGGCCGCGCCGCGGTCGAGGCGATGCGGTCCGAGACCGGCATGGTGAAGGGCCGCGACGCTCCGCTGGTGAATGAGGAAATGTCGGCCCTGAACGGGCAGCTGGCGGAGGCGCGCACCGCTCACGCCAATGCCCAGGCCCGGTTGCGCCAGCTGCAGTCGGTGCGGCCTGGCAACCCGGAATCGCTGACCGGCGCCGACATCGGCGGCGATCCGCTGATCACCACCCTGCGCCAGCGTCAGGCGGCGCTGAACGCCCAGCTCGCGGAATTGCGGGCCCAGTACGGCGACCGCCACCCGGCGCTGAACCGGCCGACCGCGGAACTGCGCGAGCTGAACGCCACCCTCGCCACCGAGGTCGACCGCGTGGTCCGCAGCCTGCGGGGCGAGGTGGAACAGCAGGTTGCCAAGATCCAGGATCTGTCCCGCCGGTTGGAAGGCCTGCGAACGGAATCCTTCGACACGCTCCAGGCCGACGTTCGGCTGCGCGACCTTCAGCGGCAGGCCGATGCGTCGGACGACAACTACCGCCGCGCCGTCACCCGCCTGAAGGAGACGCAGGTGCTCCAGGCGCTGGAGATGACGCCGGACGTGCGCATCGTCTCGGCCGCCGCCGTTCCGGGCGGCCCGGTCGGGCCGGGCAAGGCGGTGCTTGCCGGACTGGCCGCGGTCGTCTGCGGCGCCATCGCCACCGGCGTCGCCCTGGTGCGGACCATGCGGCAGCGCGGCGTCTACAGCTCCCATCAGGTGGAGGCGCTGCTGGGCCTGCCCGCGGTCGGCATCGTGCCGCTGCTGGGCCGGGCCAAGCGGTCAGCGCGTGCCGACGACGACCCCTATTCCAACACCGGCGGCGGCGATTTCGCCGAGGCGGTCTGGCGGCTCTGCGCCCGGCTGCATCTGGTCCGCACCGGGGCCGAGCCCGCCAGCGTCAAGGGCGGCGAGGTGGTGATGCTGACCTCGTCGGTGTCGGGAGAGGGCAAGACGACGCTGGCCGTCGCACTCTCCGCCTTCCTCGCCGACACCGGCCGGCGCGTCGTCATCGTCGATTGCGACACCCGCCGTCCGGCCGTGCACCGGCTTCTCGGCGGCGTCCGTCCGCCCAAGGGGCTGACCGACCTGCTGGAAGGCGACGCGACGCTTGATCAGGTGCTGCACATCGACGACCGCCGCCGGGTGTCGGTGATCGCCGCCGGCCGGCCGGTCGACCGGCCGCAGATCCTGCTCGGCTCCAAGGCCATGCTGTCGCTGCTGGTCGAGCTGGCCGAACGCTACGACGTCGTCGTCCTCGACACGCCGCCGGTGCTGTCGGTGTCGGACGCGCTGATCCTGGCGCCGCTGGCCGACCGTGTCCTCTACGTCGTGCGCTGGGCGCGCACCGCCTCCAGCCTCGCCAGCGCCGGCATCAAGCAGGTGCGGCAGGTCGGCGGGCGGATCGGCGGAGCGGTGCTGTCGATGGTCAACGCCCGCGAACACGCGAATCTCGAATATGGCGCCCGCCCGCCCAGCGGCCGTTCCTACCGCCTGCGCCGCATCGCCTGAGATCGAACTTTTGGGCTCAGGCAAGCGCCGGTCCCTTTCTGGAGAACCCACCATGAAAGTCGCGATCGTCCATTACTGGCTCGTCGGGATGCGCGGGGGCGAGAAGGTCGTCGAAGCCCTGTGCGAGCTGTATCCGGAGGCAGACATCTTCACCCATGTCTACCGGCCGGAACGCATGTCGCCGACCATCCGCTGCCACCGGGTCACCACGACCTTCATCGACAGGCTGCCGATGGCCCACCGGATGTACCAGAAATACCTGCCGCTGATGCCGCTGGCGCTGGAGCAGCTGGACCTCAGCGCCTACGATCTGGTCATCAGCAGCGAATCCGGACCGGCCAAGGGCGTGCTGACGCGGCCCGACGCGCTGCATGTCTGCTACTGCCACACGCCGATGCGCTATGTGTGGAGCGGCTATCACGATTACCTGCATTCGGCCGGCCCGATCGTCCGGCCGCTGATGCCCTATGCCATCCATCGTTTGCGGCAATGGGATCTGGCGACCGCGGCGCGGGTCGACCGCTTCATCGCCAATTCGCACACGGTGGCGCAGCGCATCTGGCGGGTCTATCGCCGCGACGCCACCGTCATCCACCCGCCGGTGGAAACGCAGCGCTTCGCCACCGTCACCTCTCCTAACGGCGGCGACAGGAGCGACCATTACCTGTTCGTCAGCCAGCTCGTTTCCTACAAGCGCGCGGATGTCGCCATCGAGGCGTTCAACCGCATGGGCCGCAAGCTGGTGGTCGTCGGCGAGGGGGAGGAGTTCCGGCGGCTGAAGCAGATGGCCGGCCCGACGGTGGAGCTGGTCGGCCATTGCTCCCCGGCCGACCTCGACCGCCACTATGCGTCCTGCCGGGCGCTGATCTTCACCGCCAACGAGGATTTCGGCATCGTCCCGGTGGAGGCGATGGCCGCCGGGCGGCCGGTGATCGCGCTGAACCGCGGCGGCGCCACCGAGACGGTGCGCGACGGCCTGTCCGGCCTGTTCTTCGACCAGCAGACGCCGGAGGGCCTGATCGAGGCGGTGGAGCGGTTCGAGGCGCAGGAGGCGCGCTTCAACCCTGCCGCCATCCGCGCCCATGCCGCCCGCTTCGACCGCGACGTGTTCAAGGTGCGCCTGCGCGAAACCATCGACAGCTGGATGAACGGCGAGGAAGCCTCGCTGGCGCCCGACCGCCCCACGGCGATCAGCCGCCGCGGACGGGAGCTGGCACCGGCATGAGCGGCGGAACGACTCCTTCCATGGCGACCCGCCCGGTATCGCTGGTGCCGATTGACCCCACCGCCACCGAGCGGCTGGGCGTCACCGTGATCGTCCCGACCTATCGCCGGCCGGACCAGCTGGCAGGTTGCCTGGACGGGCTGGTCCGCCAGACCCTGGCGCCGGTCCAGGTGGTCGTCACCGTGCGCGACAGCGATCCGGAGTCCGCCGAGGTCGCCCGCCGCTACCGCCCCGCCCTGCCCGTCCGGGTCGTCGGCATCGACGTGCCGGGGCAGGTCGCCGCCATTAACTGCGGCATGGACCATGCTATCGGCGACATCGTCGCCATCACCGACGACGACGCCGTCCCCCATCCCGACTGGGTGGAGCGGATCGAGGCGTGGTACCGCACCGATCCCCGCATCGGCGGGGTCGGCGGCCGCGACCATGTCTTTCACGGCAACGTGCCGGAGACCGGAGAGGCGGAAATCGTCGGCCGGCTGCAATGGTTCGGACGCGTCATCGGCAACCACCATCTGGGCGTCGGCCCGGCGCAGGACGTCGACGTTCTGAAAGGCGCCAACTGGAGTTTCCGCCGGGTGGCCATTGCCGGCCAACGGCTGAACACCCGGCTGCGCGGCAGCGGTGCCCAGGTCCGCAACGAGGTGGATTTCTGCCTGCGCCTGTCCCGCCAGGGCTGGCGGCTGGTCTACGATCCGCTGGTGGCGGTCGACCATTTTCCGGCCGTCCGTTTCGACATCGACCAGCGAGGCAGCGATCATTTCCACCCGCTGGCACAGGAGAACGCGACCTTCAACGACACGCTGGCGCTGATGGCCCATTTCGGCCCGGCCAACCGCGCCGCCTTCGCCGCCTGGGCCATGCTGGTGGGAACCTGCGAGTTTCCTGGACTGGCGCAATGGGCGAGGCTGCGGCTGCGCGGCGACCGCCATGCCGGGGCGAAGCTGCGCGCCACGCTGCGCGGCCGGCTGGCGGGGATGCGCGACTGGCGGGAGACAGCGGCATGACCTTCGCCACCGCCGGCCAGGATCAGAGCCATCTGGCGCAGAACCATCTGGCCCATACCCATCACGGCGCGGGCGGCCTACCGTCCCTGGGCAAGCTGGCCGCACCGGTCTTCTGGTTCCTGGTTCTGCTGCCGGTGCTGGTCGGCAAGGCCGGCCTGCTGGAGATCATCTTCCCGGTCGGAGCCCTGGCCGTCGGCGCGCTGCTGGTGACGCGCGACCCGGCCCGCTTCGCCGCCTTCACCTGGTGGCTGTGGTTCCTGACGCCGGAGGTGCGCCGGCTGGTCGATTACCAGGCGGGCTGGAGCGTCATCAGCCCGGTCATGGTGACCCCCTTCGCCGTCGGCGCCATGACCTGGCTGGTGATCGCGCAGTATCTGCCGATGCTGCGTTACCGCGCCTATTTCGGCTTCGTGCCGGTGATGCTGGGCATCTTCTACGCCTATTTCAACGGCATCACCCAGGCCGGCATGGCGGCGGCGACCTTCGCGCTGCTGAACTGGCTGGTGCCGGTAACGCTGGGTCTCTACGTCGCCCTGCACTGGCCGCTCTACCCGCAGATGCGCGACGCGGTGCTGCGCGCCTTCGTGGCAGGGCTGGCGCTGGTCGGCGGCTATGGGCTGATCCAGTACTTCTTCATGCCGGCCTGGGACGCGCGCTGGCTGATCAATGTCGGCATGACCAACCAGGGCATGCCGCTGCCGATGCAGGTGCGGGTGTTCAGCACATTGAACTCCTCCGGCCCGCTGGCTTTCCTGCTGGTGACCGGGCTGGCGGTGCTGCCGGCGGCCCGCGGCATCCTGGTGCCGATTGCTGGCGCGCTGGCGCTGGGGTCGCTGCTGCTCAGTCTGGTGCGGGCGGCGTGGCTGGCCGGGCTGTTCACCTTCGCCTGGCTGTTGCTGACCATGCCCGGCCGGCACCGGTTGCGGCTGGTCGCCGTCGGCGTTGGACTGATCCTCTGCTCCCTGCCGCTCCTCAGCGTGCCGTTGGTCAACCAGGCCATCGTCTCCCGTTTCGACACGCTGAATTCGATGGAGAACGACCGCAGCTATCAGGAACGGCAGGAGTTCTACGGCCGCTTCCTCATCCAGGCGCTGACCGAGGTGCGCGGCGCCGGGCTCGGTACCATCGACACCGCGACCAAGCTGACCAACGAGGACGGCCAGTTGGGCGCCATGGCCTTTTTCGACAGCGGCATCCTGCGCGTGCCCTACGAACTCGGCTGGCCCGGCACGCTGGGCTATGTCGCCGGGATCATCGCGCTGACGGTGGGCATGCTGCGCCGCGGCGGGGCGCCGCCCGACCCCTTCGCCCGCTGCGCCGAGACCGCAGCGCTGACGATCCTCCTCTGCATGGTGTTCGAGCACACGCTGGTGAAGGTCACGGGCGTCGGCTTCTGGTTCTTCCTGGGCATGGCGATGGCCGCCAAGAACCATGGGCTCGCCACCCAGCAGGCCATGCTTGCGGCAACCACCGCACGCCAATTCCAAGAGGACGAGCAATGGACGGAAGCCTGATCCTGCCCGGCACCCTGCCGGAGGAGATGCGGGAGGCCAGCGTGCTCCAGCTTGGGCTGGGCTGGTTTCCGGAGACCCATGGCGGGGCGGAGAACATGTTCTACCACCTCGCCCGCCATCTGCCGCAGCAGGGCATCGCATTCTCCGGGCTGGTGCTGGGCACCGTCTCCGAAACGCTGGACAACGGCGCCCGCATCGCCAGCTTCGCGCCGCCTTCGGCCTCCCTGCCGCGCCGGATGGTGGCGGCGCGGACCGCCATCGCGGAGGCGCTGCGCCGGCAGGCTCCGGACCTCGTCGCCTCGCATTTCGCGTTGAACACGGTGGGGGCCCTGCCGGCCCTGCGCAACCGCCCGATGGTCGTCCATTTCCATGGCCCCTGGGCACTGGAAAGCGCTGCGGAGGGGGCCGGCCCGCTGGCGGTGCGGCTGAAATTCATGGTGGAGCGGCTGGTCTATCACCGCGCCACCCGCTTCATCGTGCTGTCCCGGTCTTTCGCAACCGTCCTGGCCGAACGCTATGGCGTGCCGCCGGAGCGCATCCACCGGGTGCCGGGCGGCGTCGATGCCGACCGCTACGACCTTCCCGACAGCCGGCAGCGGGCACGCGCCCGGCTCGGCTGGCCTCCGGGGCGTCCGACCGTGTTGACGGTGCGGCGGCTGGTGAAGCGCATGGGGCTGACGGCGCTGGTCGATTCCATGGCGGAGCTGCGCCGCCGGGTGCCCGACGTGCTGCTGGTCGTCGCCGGGCGCGGGCCGGAGGCGGCAGCCCTTCAGGACCGCATCGGCGCGCTGGGGCTGGAGGAGCATGTGCGGCTGCTGGGCTTCGTCCCCGATGCCCATCTTCCGCTGGCCTACCGCGCCGCCGATTTGTGCGTGATGCCGTCCCAGGCGCTGGAGGGCTTCGGCCTGACCGCGCTGGAATCGCTGGCCGCCGGCACCCCGGTGATGGTCACCCCGGTCGGGGGCCTGCCGGAGGTGGTGGAGGGGCTGGACGGCGACCTCGTGCTCGCCGGGACCGACGCGCGGTCCATCGGCATCGGCCTTGCGGAGGCGCTGACCGGAGTCCGCCGCCTGCCGGATGCCGACGCCTGCCGAGCCCTGGTCCGCAGCCGCTTCGACTGGCCGGTGATCGCCGCCCGCACCGCCGCGGTCTACCGCGGCGCCCTGCAATGAGAATTTTGTTATGAGTACGGTGGTCATCCTCTGCGACCATGCCCACCCCAGCGGCGGGCTGGCGAAGGTCGCCATTGCGGGCGCCGTCGGGTTGGCCGGGCGCGGCCACCGGGTCCAATTCTTCACCGCCGTGCCGCCCATCGATCCGGCCCTGCTGACCGCCGGCATCACCGTGCATTGCCTGGAACAGGCCGACCTGAAGGGCAATGCCGACCGTGTGCAGGCGGCGCTGCGGGGACTCTGGAACCGCGAAGCGGCGCGTGCCCTGGAGAACCTGCTTGCCGGCTGCCCGGCCAACGACACGGTGATCCACATCCATGGCTGGGCCAAGGCGTTGTCGCCCAGCGTCTTCCCGGTCTGCCGCAAATCCGGCCTGCCGGTGCTTCTGACCCTGCACGATTATTTCCCGCTTTGCCCCAACGGTGCCTTCTTCGTCTTTCCCGAAGGCATCAACTGTCCGCACCGGGCGCTGTCCGCCGGCTGTCTCGCCACCGACTGCGATGCCCGCGCCCTGCATCACAAATGGTGGCGGGCGGCCCGCCATGCGGCAGGCGCGCTGGCCGGCGGCTTCACCGGGGGCATGGCGCTGGTGACGCTCAGCGACCGGCAGCGCGCGGTGATCGCCCCCCACCTGCCGCCCGGCACCATGACCTTGCCCATCCCGAACCCGGTCGAGGTGCCGGACGAGATCAGGAATCGCGGTCCGGCTCCGGTCGCCGACAACAGCCACATGCTGTTCGTCGGCCGCCTGTCACGCGAGAAGGGCGCCGCCCTGCTGGCCGAAGCGGCGGCCGAGGCCGGTTGCCCGGTGCGCTTCATCGGCGACGGCGACGAGATGGAGACGGTCCGCCGGCTGAACCCGGAGGCGGAGCTTGCCGGCTGGCTGCCGCCCGATGGAGTGCTGGAGGAGGTGCGGCGGGCGCGCGCCCTGGTGGTTCCGTCGCTGTGGTACGAGACCTTCGGCCTCGCCGCCTATGAAGCGATGGCGAACGGCGTCCCTGTCATCGTCAGCGACAATTGCGCGGCGGCGGAGGCGGTCCTGTCCGGCGAGAACGGTTTCCTGTTCCGCAGCGGCGACGCCGCCGACCTCGCCCGCTGCCTGAAGCTGTTCGCCCACGATGCGGAGGTGACGCGGATGGGCCGCAACGCCTACGACCGCTATTGGCAAGCACCCTTTACCCTGGATCGCCATCTCGACCGGGTGGAGGAGGTCTATCGCGCCGCCCTCAGCGGCGGGCTCCAGCGACCGGCGCGGGTTCGTGTCCCATGAATGACCGAACCGGCAGCCACATCGGCAGGCGTGCGCTGCTGGCCACGGCCCTGGCACTGCCGGCTGCCGCATCCGCCGCCGTAACTGCCCTGGCCGCTCCGGACAAGCCATCGCGCCCGTCCCCCAACCCGGCCCCCGACCACCACCCCGGCTCGCCGCCGCGGAACGGCCCGGCCCTGTCGATCCGCGACCGCGGCGCCATCGGCGACGGACGCAGCCACCCCCTGTCGGAACGCTACAAGACCCTGGAGGCGGCGCGGCGTGTCCATCCGCATGCCCGTTCCCTGGACCAGGAATGCGATTGGGCCGCCCTGCAAGGCGCTGTCCTGGAACTGTCGCGCACCGGCCAGGGCGGGACGGTGCTGGTGCCGCCGGGGCAATACCGGCTGGATGGCGAGATCGTCCTGCCCAACCTCGACCGCTACGACGATGCCTTCAACGAGGTCGAGATCGTCGGCGCCGGCATGCGGGCCTCGCTGCTGTCCTGGCCGGAGGATCTTGGGCCGGGCCGCTTCGCCATCCGTGCCGGCAGCCGGCAAGCAGGCCGCGACGATAACAAGGGCTATCAGCGCAGCCGCATCGCGCATCTCAGCCTGCGCGGGCCGAAGCCCGGCAACCGGCCGGGCAATGCGCCGCCGGGCATGGGCGGGGTGGCCCTGACCTCCCGCTTCCTGCTGGAGCGGGTCGGGGTCTACGGCTTCCGCGCCGGGGTGGATGTCTGGCGCGACCATTCCTCGCTAATTTCCTGCCAGCTGACCAAGAACCACATCGGTGCCTACTGGTCGGCGGGAACCGACAGCTTCGGCGATCATCTGTTCCTCGACACCGATCTCGCCGGCAACACGCTGGCCTCCATCGCCGTGGCGCCGGAAAACGGCATCGATCATGCCAGCTTCCTCTCCTGCCATTTCGGCTTCTCGCCCTACGCCATCCTGGCGGAGGACGGGGCGCCGAAGCGGACCTTCCTGTCCAACAACAAGTTCCTCGACTGCGCCTTCGAGGCCTGCGGCAACGGCTGGATCCAGGGGCCGATGGCGGAGATGTACGGCAATGTCCTAATCGGCTGCAGCGGGTCTCTGCTTCCCGACTATCGTCTGGCCGGGCGTCCGGTCACCGGATTGATCGTAGTTCGGTCGCTGGAGCGCAACCGGTTCACCGGCGGCAGCGCCAGCTTCGGCGACGGCACCAACGACCGCGCCGCCGACATCGAGACCGCGGCCGTGGTGGCATCCTCGGCCGTCGGCAACCGGTTCGAGGATGCGGAGCGGCTGATCCGCCTCGGCCGCGACGGGTTCGCTCCGGCGCTCAGCATCTCCGGCACCTGCCGCGCCAACCGGTTCGAGGCGGTGGACTGCGCCGGCGAGTTCCGCAGGGTGGGCTCCGGCGGCGTCGATGCCGGCAATCTGGTGCAGCGCGATTACGACCGGGTGCGCCGGCTGGAGCAGGACCGCCCGGCCGACGGCGTCGCCCTGACCTCGGCATCAGCCGGCGGCGTCGTGCCGGTCGCCACCAGCGGCACCGCACCGGTCGGCAAGACCCGCGCCGCCATCCGCATGGGCAGCCTGCTGCGCCCTGCCGGCGGCGTTCCTCAGCGGGTCGATTCCACTGCCGGACCCGCGGCTGCGGTAGGCGTGGCCGTGGCGGACGCCCCGGCGGGGAGCGACAGCGTGATGATGGATTTGCGGCTGGGAGCGCGCTGACGGCACCCGGTCAGGGGGCCGATCCGGCCAGCAGTCCCCGCCCCTCGACCGCCTGACCCGCGCATCCCCGCTCCTCCAGCAAGTCGGCATACTGCCCGGCCGTCACCGACCAGTCCTGGCTCTCGGCGATCCGGCGCCCGGCCTCGCCCATGCGGCGGCGGAGCGCCGGGTCGGCCGCCAGGCTGCGCATCGCCTGCACCAGCTCGGCATGGTCGTCCGGGCGATCCAGCACGATGGCCGCCCCGTCTTCCAGCAGCCGGCCGGCACCGGCGAGGCGCGTGGTGACGACCGGCAGCCCGCTCGCCGCCGCTTCCAGCAGGACGAGGCCGAAGGGCTCGTAGCGGGTCGGGAAAACGAACAGGTCGGCTGCCCGCATCAGCGCCGCCACGTCGCGCCGGTGGCCGAGGAAGCGGACCCGTTCCTCCACCCCCAACGCCCGCGCCATCGCCGGGAATGGGCCGCCCCGCTCGTCCCCGACCACCGCCAGCGCCAGATCCGGCACCTCGGCCAGCGCGCGCAGCACGCCGTCCAGATTCTTGCGGTCGCTGCGGGCATCGCCGACGAACAGCGCCACCGGCCGGCCGAGCGGCAGGCCGAACAGCGCCGGATCCGGCGTTCCCGGATGGAATTCTTCGACATCGACGCCATTGTCGATCACGTTCAGCCGCCCAGGCGCGATGCCGTCCTGGCACAACTCGTCCGCCACGGTGCGCGACACCGCCACCAGCCGGCCGGCGCGGCGAAAGCTCCAGCGCTCGAACCCGACATTCAGCAGCGTGTAGAGAGCCCGGTAGAGCGACAGGGGCGAGATGCCCTTGCGGATCGGGTGGGTGGGGGAGCGCATCCAGGCGGAATGGACGAAATGCACCGCATTCACGTCCGACCACGCCCAGCTGACGAAGCCGTTCACCACCACCCGGTCGATCTCCGGCCGGTCTTTCCCCCGGCGCTTTTCCCGTGCCAGCGCCCGGCTGGCCCGCCATGCGAACAGCTGGTCCTTCGCCAGTTGCGTCGGCACCCCTCCCCCGTCGATGCGGACCCAGCGCAGGCGCGGATGACGCGCCAGTTCGTCCGACAGTTCCGACGCGATGGCGACGACCTCGTGCCCGCGGCGAAGCAACTCGTCGACCACGACCGCGTTCACGCGGCCCTGGCCGTCATGGCGGACGATCTTCTGCGTAACAACGGCGATGCGCAGGGATTCGGTGCGCATGGGGAGGTCTCCTGCCCTGCCTGATCTGCGGTATCGGCGACGGTTCGTGCCGCAGTGGACCATGGAGGCGGAGCGGACACCAAACAAACGAAAGATACGATCTCCACACAACAGGCTTAAGACTGCCGATCCCGGATTCAGTCTTTCAGCGTCTAAAGCATTCGCGGACTCAAAATCGATTTTTTTGGAAGAGTCAAAGATGAGTCAGAGTCATGTCCCAAGATTGACTCTCTCAATTACATAACCTTTCGTGCGACTACTCCTAACGAGAAGGGTAATCCGACCGATACGGGTAATCCCGTTTTGGAAGATCTTAATATCCGATTAATAGGAGTCGTGCCGATGTCGTCCACCGAGTCCAATCTCATCGATGTCACCTTTGCGATCGACGCATGGGGACAGGCTGCCGGCGGCATCTGGCCGCATCTGGCGCTCAAACTCGATGGTGCGACCATCGGTCAGGCGACGGTGAACAGCAGCACCGCGGGCCGTTACACGATCACCACCAAGGTCGCCGCCGGCAGTGCGCACAACCTCCAGCTCGTCTATGACAATGACGGAGTGGTCGGCGGCGCCGACCGCAACCTGTTCGTCCGCGCCGTGGCTGTGAATGGCACCTCGATTGCCGTCACCGACCCGTCGGTCACCTATGACAAGGGCGCCGTCGACGGGAAGGACGTGGTGAAGGGTCAGGAAGGTCTCTATTGGGGCGGCGCCTTGAACGTGCCGCTGCCCGCCTCGCTGTTCCCCGCTCCCACGGCGACCGATGCCGCCGAGGCGGTGGTCGCGACCCCGGCGGCGACCAAGTCCTTCAGCGTGGTCGTCAACGCCTGGGGCACCAGTGCCGGCGGGGTGCCGCCGCACTTCAAGCTTCTGGTTGACGGCAAAATGGTGGGCGACGCCAAGGTGGCCGCCACCAGCCAGACCGCCTACAAGTTCACGGTCGATCTCGATCCGGCCCTGACGCACAAGGTCCAGGTCCAGTACGACAACGACGCCGTGGTCAACGGCCAGGACCGCAGCCTCTATGTCGGCTCCGTCGTGGTGAACGGCCACAGCGTCGCCTCGACCGCCGCAGGCGTCACCTATGACCGCGGCGCGCTGGACGGCAAGGACGTCATCGCCGGCCAGCAGGGCCTGTGGTGGAACGGCACGCTCAGCATTCCCGTCAGCAAGGACATGCTGGCCAGCGGCACGACGACGACCACCCCCACGGCGCCGACCACTCCCACCACTCCGACGGCACCGGCCGCCACGCTGCCGAAGAACGACCACAGCGCCAGCGCCGGGGTCAGCAGCGAGCGTCCGCCGCTGATGTCGGACGTGTCGACCATCTCCTGGGGCGCCGACCGTGGGCTGGCGCCGCAGCACCTGTTCTGGGAATCGGTGCCCGACTACGCCAATGCCGCCCATCTGAAGGAAACCCGCGACGTCGCCGCCGGCCATCTGGCCGACGGGGTGATGCCGCTGATCGGCATGCAGCTGTGGGAGGACACCTTCGAGTTCTCGCAGAACGGCGGCGAGTTCGCCAATCTGGGCGGCCACAAGGCGTGGGTGTCGTGGGTCAAGGCCCATCCGCAGTATCTGGGACGTGACGGCGACGGCAATGTCCTGAACTCCGACAGCAGCAATCCCTATGGCTGGGGCTATGTCAGCCCGCTGATGCCGCTGGACGCCAAGGATGCACCGGCCGGCTGGACCGGCGGTACCGCCCATTATGCCGACTGGATGGCCGACAAGCTGGGCCGCCTGTCCGCCCTGACCGGCACCCGCGGGTACGAGCTGGCCGACTTCTTCGACGGCAGCCCGCATTCCGGCGTGATGGACTTCTTCAACTCCCGCATGATCGCGGAGTTCAGCAGCAAGACCGGCATCAAGGTGGCCGGCAGCACGCTGGCGCAGCAGGCACAGGACATCGTCAACAACCACCCGACCCAGTGGCTGGACTATTTCGTCGACGGCTGGGCCTATGGTTGGAAGGCGCTGGACGACGCCATCGTGAAGAACACCGGCAAGGCGGCCTGGCTGACCACCCAGGTGTCCTTCACCCCGGCGGCGATGCGCGAATTCGCCGGCGTCGATGCCCGCGTGATCGCCGACACGATGAACGAGAAGGACATCCTGTTCAACGTGCAGACCCTCGAACGTTTCGAGATGCAGCACAAGCAGGCCCCGGCCTCCTACGAGCAGGCGATGCTGGGCATCCACGCCGCCCGCGCGCCGGACGCCCATTTCGGCCACATGATGTCCTCGTCGGAGGACGATTACTGGGGCGCGGTGAACAGCCTCTACACCGGCGTCACCGGCACGGTGCGTGACGAGCTGGGCTGGGGCCGGTTGGAGCAGACCTGGCTGCAAAGCGGCTGGACCATGATCGCCGACGACCAGGGCGGCGTCCGCCGGGCGGCGGAGCAGTGGTCGCGCAGCTATCACGATTGGGGCGAGGTCAAGCAGCCCTGGCTGGACATGCTGCGCGACATCGTGCCGACCCGTCCCTTCGGCCCGGCGCTCTATTACAGCGCCAACGCCGAAAAGGCGATGAATGCGCTGGAGCCGGCCGGCAACTCCATCGGCAATGCCTATCTGGGCGAATTGCTGGAGCCGATCACCAAGCTGCACGATGCCGGCGTGCCCTTCGGCTATTACGTCAGCGACGCCGCCCTGCAATCGATGACCAAGGCCAGCGCGCCCAGCGCCTTCATCATCCCGCAGGCCACATACGAGGGGCACAACCTGTTCAGCGACGCCGAGATCGCCGCCCTGAAGGCGAAGGCCCCGGTGTTGATCGGCGACGAGGCGCTGAACTATCACCATCCGCTGACCTTCACCGACAAGGATCCGGATGCCCAGATCACCGGCTACGGCTTCTACGACCAGAAGGACCGGCTGATCGTCGTCGCCTCCGACCGCGTCGATTTCAATGACACCGCGGCGCGCAAGGCGGTGGCCACCCATGTGGAATTGCAGCTCGCCAACGGCCACTACACGGTCCAGGACCTGATGCACAACACCACCCAGGGTTTCGACGTGGTGAACGGCGTCGGCGGCTTCGACACCACCATCGCCCGCTGGGACACCGGCGTCTATGCCATCACCCACGACGTGGTGGCATAAGGCGGCGGCCAAGACGCAGCTAGCCGGAACGAAAATGGAGCCCCGTCCAGGCGGGGCTCCATTTTCGTTTCCATGGTCAACGAAGATTCTCCTGGCAACCGCTGTTTAAGAGTCTATATTATCGATGGTGAACTGGCGCAGATCGGACAGATGACAAGTCAATCCATCTAATATAAGTTGCTTTATGATGGTTTTTTTCTTCTTAGTATGGCAAAATCGTTTGGCTCCCTTCCCTTCGGACCCGCCACTATTGGCGATATCCCTTGGAGCCCCCACTGTCTTTGTCGGGTAATCATCTCTATACCGGCACACGAGGATGGTTTATTACTGCTGTCCGTCTGACAAGGGACTCCGCCCTGACAGGGTGATTCTCACCCCCACTGAGCCTGGAACAATTCCAAAAGTGATGCAGACAATGCCGTGAGTGCCGGATCATAGTTTGATCTAAATTCGAACGGGCGAGCACGACACCAGCGATACAACGTGCATCGTCCATCGGAATTGCGGCATTGCGCGGCCAAGCGCGGCGGCATCGGAGACTGCGGAGGCAACGGTCCGAACGGGGGGCCGAAGGTCGGACGCCGGGCAGAAGAATCCGGCAAACCTGAATTGCCACGCACCGGCACCGCCGACATCCAAGCACAGCGTCCAGGGGGGAAAGCCTGCCTTCCGGCCGCGCAATGCCGTCCACCATTTCGTCTATTCCTGGGGGAGACGGACATGTCCGATCGTATTCGTGTGATTGTTCACAACCAAAGCCGATTGCTGCGCGAATCCATCCTGAACATTCTGGATGACTGCTTCGAAGTCATCGACCCGCAAAGCCGGCTTGTAACTGGACTTTCACCCAAGACGATGTGGAACGGCAGAACGAACGGCGCCGCCGACCGCTATTCCGACGGGTTCTCCGCCAGGGGGGCTGTGGCCACGCTGGAGGCGCCGCCTGGAAACGGCTCCGGAAACGGCAATCCCGACCGATCCGCCGACATCGTGCTGTTCGATCTGGCCTCGCTGAAGACCGACGCCTGGAACTTCCGCAGCTGGTACGGCGAGCAGGCCAAGCTTGCGATGATCGCCGACGAATTTTCCGCCCACCACATGCGGATGGCCCTGCGCTTCGGCGTGCGCGGCTATCTCCTGAACCGGATGGCGCCGGCCGCCTTCGTGCTGTCCCTGCGCCTGATCCATGCCGGCGAGCCGGTGGTGCCGGAGGAATGCTTCGATTACTTCTCTCCCACCGCACTGCGCCGCGGTGGCGAGGATGGGGCGATGGCCCAGCATGAAACCGAACTGCTGGGTTATCCCGGGCTCTATCCGCGTCACGCCCGCATCCTGAAGCTGATCATGGACGGATGCAGCAACAAGGAAATCGCGCGCGAGATGCTGATGACGGAAGATCTCGTGAAGCTTCATGTCCGTCACATCATGCAGACCATCAACGTCCGCAACCGCACCCAGGCCGCCCTGTGGGCTGCCCAGAGCGGCATCATCCAGGAGATGGAGTATTTCCTGGAACGGACGGCGCCGTAAGCCGGGTTATCCCCTCTCCCGGCGGGAGAGGGGAGCAGCCGTCAGGCCGGAACCACGCTGTTGCCGAGGAAGGCTTCGAACTGATCGATCGGCAGCGGCCGGCTGATCAGATAGCCCTGGATGCGGGTGCAGCGCTGCTGGCGCAGCATGTCGGCCTGCTCCTGCGTCTCCACCCCCTCGGCGATGGTGTCGAAGCCCAGGCTCTCGGCAAGATTGACGATGGTGCCGACGATGGCCGGGTCGGTGGTCGACTTCACGATGTCGCGGACGAAGCTGCGGTCGATCTTCAGCGTGTCGATGGGGAAGCGCTTCAGATAGGCCAGCGAGGAATAGCCGGTGCCGAAATCGTCGATGGACAGGCGGACGCCGATGTCCTTCAACCCGTTGAGGATCGTCACCGCCTTCTCGATGTCGCCGATCATGGCACCTTCGGTCAGCTCCAGCTCCAGCCGGTCGGCCGGGATGCCTGCCGATTCAACCACGCTGCGCACGAAACCGACGAGGCGGGCGTCCTGGAACTGGCGCGGCGACAGGTTCACCGACACCGAGGGGATCGGCAGGTCGCGCCGGATCCAGTCGGCCAGCCGTCGGCAGGATTCGATCAGGGTCCAGGCGCCGATTTCCCAGATCAGGCCGGTTTCCTCGGCAAGCGGGATGAACTCCGCCGGGCTGACCACGCCGCGGACCGGGTGACGCCAGCGGATCAGCGCTTCCGCCCCGATGGTGCGGTTGCCGACCAGATCGATCTTGGGCTGGAAATGCAGTTCGAACTCATCGCCGCCGCTGGCGCGGCGCAGGTCGCTCTCCAGCCCCAGCGTGAAGCCCGACCGCTCGCGCATCCCGCTGTCGTAGAAGACGTATTTGTGCTCGGGATTGCGCTTGGCGTGGTACATCGCCAGATCGGCATTGCGCAGAAGCTGGTCCGCCGTCTCGCCGTCGTCGGGATAGAAGGCGATGCCGATGGACGCGCCGCAGAAAAGCTCCTGATTGTGGACGCTGAACGGCTCCGACATCGAATAGAGCACCTTCTCGACCAGCCGGGCTCCGGCGGAGCGGTCGGCGGCGTCAGGCGCCACGATCAGGAACTCGTCCCCGCCCAGCCGGCCGACGGTGTCGGTCATGCGGGTGCAGTTGCGCAGGCGCCGGGCCACCAGCTTCAGCAGTTCGTCGCCGGCATGGTGGCCCAGCGTGTCGTTCACCTGCTTGAAGCGGTTGAGGTCGAGGAAGGCGACGGCAACCTTGCTCTTGGTCCGCTGGGCACGGACGATGGCCTCCTCCAACCGCTCGCAGACCAGCCAGCGGTTGGGCAGGTCGGTCAGCCGGTCGAAACTGGCCTGATAGCGGATCTGGTGTTCCTGCGACTTGCGCTGGCTGATGTCGGCGATGGTCAGGACGTAATGTTCCAGCACACCGTTCGGCGCGCGGACCGACGTCACCGACAGGGCGGCGGCGAAGGCGTCGCCCGAATGGCGGAAGCTGGTGACCTCCCCCTGCCAGCGGCCGGCCTGGCGCGCCGTGGTCCAGATGGCGTCGACGAACTCCCGCTCGTGCGAGCCGGGGGCGAAGAGCACCAAAGGCTTGCGGAGCAGCTCCTCCCGTTGGAAGCCGGTCATGATCTCGTAGGCCGGGTTGATCGCCTGAACGGTCAGTTCGGGATCGACGATCAGAATGCCGTCGGCGACGCTGTCGAACACGGTGGCGAGCAGCCGGATTTTCTCCTCATGCTGCTTGCGCTCGGTGATGTCCTGGACGGTGCCTTCGTAATAGCGGATGCGGCCGGCGGCGTCGCGCACGCAGCGCGCACTTTCCGAAATCCAGATGATGGAGCCGTCGCGGCGGAAGACGCGCGCCTCGAAGCTGAGGACGCGGTCCTGGCGGGCCATCAGGTCGGCGAAGGCCTCGCGCTTGCCGGGATCGACATAGAGCTGACAGGCGATGTCGGTGAGGTTGGCGATCAGGTCTTCGGGCGAAGCATAGCCGTAGATATCGGCAAGCGCCGGATTGACCCGCAGGTAACGGCCGTCGACGGTGGTCTGATAGATGCCTTCGACAGCATTCTCGAAGATGCTGCGGTACTGCTCTTCAGTGTCGTGACTCATAGTACGCGCCTCATCCGACGCCGATCCCGAACCGCCTGGAAACAACATAGGCCTGCAACTCAAACAACGATTGTGGAACTGCCATCTTTCCGCAATGCGGCAAAGTAGACGCCGGTTCGATGAAGCCCGTCAAGCGACATCGCCTGTACTGTCTCATAGTACGAAGGGAAAATATAACAAAAAGGTAACCGTTCCTGACCATTACCGGCACATCCGACCCGGACCATTGCTCAGAGCATTGATTTGCAACGATAGTTTGACGAGCTTCGGTTAAAATCCTGAAAGACTTCCCCGCTATAGCCCTCGCTGTAACGGCCGTTCGCTTGTCAGATAGCATAATCGTTCTTGTACAAATGACTGATTTTTATTCAGCACTGCCCGGTCTTTGAGCAGTACAGGATCTTCTTTGCGTTGCAGCGTCGTCGCGGTGATCGAAATGCCGCTGCTTTGCTGCATTCCAGCGTTTGGCACATCCCGTGCAATGTGCCTTCCCGTTCAAGCCAACGGCGGTTTGACCAGCGCGGACCCAATGACTGCGGCCCGCACCCAAATCACACGCACTGCGTCCTTCCTCCTCCCGCCCCGCACCGGACCGGTGCCGCGCGGATCGCACCGGACGCTGCCGTGCCGTTTCTTCAGCGCTTGTTCCAAGGGGACTTGTCATGTCGTATCTCGTGCCCTCCGAGTTCGTCACCAAAATGGTGGACGCCGGCGAATCCAAGATTTTCATGTCCACCCGCGACACGATCATCCGCGCCTACATGGCCGGGGCGATCCTGGCGCTGGCGGCGGTCTTCGCCGTCACGGTCACGGTCCAGACAGGGTTCCCGATCATCGGCGCCATCCTGTTCCCCGTCGGCTTCTGCATGCTGTATCTGCTGGGCTTCGACCTGCTGACCGGGGTGTTCGTGCTCACCCCGCTGGCGCTGATCGACAAGCGGCCGGGCGTCACCATCGGCGGCGTGCTGCGCAACTGGGGGCTGGTGTTCGTCGGCAACTTCCTGGGCGCGCTGACGGTGGCGGTGATGATGGCCGTGGTCTTCACCTATGGCTTCTCCACCCCGCCGGACAAGGTCGGCACCGTCATTTCCCACATCGGCGAGAACCGGACGCTGGGCTACGCGCAGTATGGCGCGGCAGGAATGCTGACCATCTTCCTGCGCGGCATGCTGTGCAACTGGATGGTCTCCACCGGCGTCGTCGGTGCTATGATCTCCACCTCGGTCAGCGGCAAGGTGATCGCCATGTGGATGCCGATCATGCTGTTCTTCGGCATGACCTTCGAGCATTCGGTGGTGAACATGTTCCTGTTCCCGTCGGCGATGCTGATGGGCGGCAACTTCTCGGTCATGGACTACATGATCTGGAACGAGCTGCCGACGGTGCTGGGCAACCTGACCGGCGGGCTGGCCTTCACCGGCCTGACGCTCTACGCCACCCATGTCCGCACGGCACCCAAGCGCCGCCTGCCGCAGCCCCACCTGCAGCCGGCCGAATAAGCCACCTTGCCCGTCCGTCCGCTCTCCCCGGTCCGTCCTGGACCGGGGCCCGGAGCGGAGTTTTCCTTGAGCGGGGCCGGTATCGTGAAAGAGCTGCGGATCTCCATCGGCCAATGGTCCGACAAGGGGCGCAAGGAGACCAATCAGGATTTCCATGGAGCGTTGATCCCGGTGGCGCCGCTGCTGGGCATGAAGGGCATCGCGGTGGCGCTGGCAGACGGCATCAGCACCAGCCGGGTCAGCCACATCGCCAGCGAATCCGTGGTGAAGAGCTTCCTGACCGACTATTACTGCACGCCGGAAAGCTGGTCGGTCAGGATGGCGGCGCAGCGGGTTCTGGCGGCGACCAATTCCTGGCTGCACGCCCAGAACCGGCGCAGCGAATACCG
Organism: Azospirillum sp. 11R-A; assembly: GCF_049472615.1. Lineage (NCBI taxonomy): Bacteria > Pseudomonadati > Pseudomonadota > Alphaproteobacteria > Rhodospirillales > Azospirillaceae > Azospirillum > Azospirillum sp. 11R-A. The sequence continues at coordinate 204,033 of NZ_JBCEBL010000004.1, forward strand.
CTACGACCAGGACCGCGGCTATGCCTGCACGCTGAGCGCGCTGGTGCTGAAATCGGCCACCGCGCACCTGTTCCATGTCGGCGATTCCCGCATCTACCGAATTGCCGGCCGGTCGCTGGAGCAACTGACCGACGACCACCGCGTGGTGGTGTCGTCGGAGGTCAGCTATCTCGGCCGGGCGATGGGCGTCGTTCCGCATGTCGAGATCGACTGCCGAGAGTTGCCGGTGGAACCCGGCGACGTCTTTCTGCTGGCGACCGACGGCGTCTATGACCATATCGATGCCGAATTTTTAATCAGCACAATCGACAGGCACCCGGACGACCTCGACCTTGCGGCGCGATTCGCGGTGGAAGAGGCGTTGCGGCGCGGCAGCACCGACAACCTGACCCTCCAGATCGTCCGAATCGAGGCGGTTCCCGACGCCGATGCCGGCGACCTGTTCCACCGGCTGTCCGACTTGCCCCTGCCGCCCCTGCTGGAACCGAGGACGGAGTTCGAGGGCTACCGCATTCTTCGGGAGTTGCATGCCAGCAGCCGCAGCCACGTCTATCTGGCCCAGGACGGTGCGGGCGGCTCAGGGGGGGCCCCGGCGGTGGCGCTGAAGGTGCCGGCCATCGACCGGCGCGACGACCGCGCCCACCTCCGCCGCTTCCTGATGGAGGAGTGGATCGCCCGCCGGCTCAACAGCCCCCATGTGCTGAAACCCCCGCCGCAAAGCCGGCCACGCCGCCACCTCTATGTTGTCACCGAGTATATCGAGGGGCAGACGCTGACCCAGTGGATGCGCGACCATCCAGACCCCGACCTGCCCGCCGTGCGCGCCATCGTCGAGCAGATCGGCAAGGGGTTGCAGGCCTTCCACCGGCTGGAGATGCTGCATCAGGATCTGCGGCCCGACAATGTGATGATCGACGGCACCGGAACGGTGAAGATCGTCGATTTCGGATCGGTTCTGGTCCCCGGCATCCTGGAGACCATGCCCGACGCCGACCGCGGCGAGATTCTGGGCACGCTGCAATACACCGCGCCCGAATATCTGCTGGGGGAAGGCGGAACGCCGGCGTCGGACCTCTATGCGCTGGGGGTCATCGCCTATCAGATGCTGACCGGCCGCCTGCCCTATGGCGCCGATGCGGCGACGGCCACCACGCGGGCGCGCCAGCGCAAGCTGGTCTACCGCACCGCCCTGGACGACCGGCGGGCGGTTCCCGCCTGGATCGACGGGGTGCTGCGCAGGGCGGTCCACCCGGACCCGGCCAAGCGCTATCAAGAATTGTCGGAGTTCCTGTACGACCTGCGCCACCCGCGCAAGCAGGCGGCGGGCACGCGGCGCCGGCCGCTGATCGAGCGCAACCCGCTGGCCTTCTGGCAGGGGCTGTCGGTGCTGCTGGCATTGGCCGTGCTGATCCTGCTGGCCGGCCGGGTCTGACCGGCCCGCCAGCAGGAGAAACGGGCTGTCAGTGCCCGTGGGCGACCTTCGCACCTTCCTTCAGCTTGAACAGGCGCGAGCAATAGGGGCATTCGACCTGCCCTTCGCGATCCAGCGTCAAATAGACCAGCGGATGGCCCAGCGCGCCGCCGCCGCCGTCGCATCCGACGGTCGAGGTTTCAACAAGGATCGTCTCGGTCGGCTGCATAGCAGTCATCCTCTGTTTTGACAGGCGCGCCGGTTCACGCCATCGTGGACACGCCCGCTGTCCGGGCCCCCGATCAGGGTTCCGCGCGCGCGGGCCGGATGATACCCATCGCGCGCCGCGGATCAACGGGGGAAACCACCGGACGCCGGGGCTTTTTCGCAAACCGCAAACATCATGGTTCAGGATCAATGGCCGCGCCAACCGATACCCCCACGCCCGTCTCGCTCCCGGCCAACGCGGTCGAGCTGCGCGGCCTGACCAAGATCTACCAGCCGACCGGCAAAGCCGGGCCGAAGCACGCGCTGAAGGGCATCGACCTCGTCATTCCGCGCGGGTCTCTGTTCGGACTGCTCGGCCCCAACGGCGCCGGCAAATCGACGATGATCAACATCCTCGCCGGGCTGGTGAACAAGACCGGCGGCACCGCCACCATCTGGGGGCATGAGGTGGCCGACCATCCGCGCCGCGCCCGCGCCTCCATCGGCGTGGTGCCGCAGGAACTCAACATGGATCCCTTCTTCACCCCGCGCGAGATGCTGGAGCTTCAGGCCGGCCTCTATGGCGTGCCGAAGAAGGAGCGCCGGACGGACGAACTGCTGGCCGCCGTCGGGCTGGCCGACAAGGCCGACGCCCACGCCCGTTCGCTGTCGGGCGGCATGAAGCGCCGGCTGATGGTGGCGAAGGCGATGGTCCACACCCCGCCGGTGCTGATCCTGGACGAGCCGACCGCCGGCGTCGATGTCGAGCTGCGCCGCCAGCTGTGGGACTATGTGCGCACGCTGAACAAGTCCGGCACCACCGTCCTGCTGACCACCCATTATCTGCAGGAGGCGGAGGAGCTGTGCGACACCATCGCCATCATCAACCACGGGCAGGTGGTGGCGTGCGAGCCGAAGACGACGCTGCTGCGCCGGGTCGACAACAAGGCGCTGTGCCTGACCCTGGAGCGCGACCTGACCGCCGCCCCGCCCGCGCTGGAAGGCTATACGGTCGAGCTGCCGGAGCCGCGGCGGATGGTCGTCCGCTATCAGCCGAGCCGCCAGCGTGCCGGCGCCATCCTGTCCGCTCTGGCGGCATCCGGAATTGGGATCGTCGATGTCACGACCGAAGAGTCGGATCTTGAAGATATATTCCTCCAACTGACGGGTGGTGCTCACAGCGACACAGGGGTAATCCATGCGGCATAGCGGAATGGCGGCTGTTCTCGGGTTGGGGCTTCTGCTTGGCGGCTGTGCCGCGGATTTCCAACCGATGGGGATGGCCGTCGTCCAGCCGCAGCTGAACGACAAGGTGCTGATCGCCGCCGACGGCTTCGAGCTGCCCATGCGCTCGTGGCTACCGGCCGACGGCAAGGTGCGGGCCGCGGTGGTGGCCCTGCACGGTTACAACGACTATTCCAATGCCTTCGACGGTGCCGGCCGCGACTTCGCGACTGCCGGCATCGCCACCTACGCCTATGACCAGCGCGGTTTCGGCGCCACCCGCGAACGCGGCGTGTGGGCCGGCACCCCCACGCTGGTCAGCGACGCCCGCACCGCGGTGGAGATGGTGCACAAGCGCCATCCCGGCGTGCCGGTCTATCTGATGGGCGAGAGCATGGGCGGTGCCGTCGTGCTGAGCGCGATGACCGGTTCCAACCCGCCCAAGGTCGACGGCACCGTCCTGGTCGCCCCCGCCGTCTGGGGGCGGCAGGCGATGGGCTTCTTCCCGCGTGCCGCGCTGTGGATCACCTACAATCTGGTTCCCGGGATGGTGGTGCATCCGCCGAAGGATCTGGACATCCACCCGTCCGACAACATCGAGATGCTGCGGGCTCTCGGCCGCGACCCTCTGGTCATCAAGGGCTCGCGCGTCGATGCGCTGGAAGGGCTGACCGACCTGATGGGGTCGGCGCTCGACGCCTGCCAGCATCTCCAGACACCGTCGCTGGTGCTTTATGGCGCCCATGAAGAAGTCCTGCCGCCGCGGCCGGTCGAGCGTGCCCTGAAGGATTTCGAATCCGGCGGGCGGCATGTCGTCGCCGTCTATCCCGACGGCTACCACATGCTGCTGCGCGACCTGAAGGGCAAGCTGGTGGTCAACGACGTCATCGCCTGGATCGCAAACCCCAAGGTGCCGCTGGCCAGCGGAGCCGACCGGGCGCCACGAGCGTTGCTGGCCGCCAAGTAAAGAACGGCCATTTTTTATCACAGGCGCCTGCGCGATTGCCGGTCCGACGGATTGTTCTTCATCCATCGCACCCTTTGGCAATGGTGGAGGACTGCCCGGTGAGCAATAACCCCACTCCCGATTTGCGTCTGTCGCCGGAAGAAGTCCGGGAGATGGCCGCCGAATACAAGCTTTCACCCCTGTGGGTGCGGCTGGCCCTGCTTCTGCGCCCGGCCAACCGCGCGGCGCTGGTGGCACTGCTGGGCTGGGCCAGCGGATTGCCGCATCCACCTGCCTGAAAGGGGCGGCCCAGGGCATGGGACCTTTGCAGCCAAAGGTATAGTACCCGTTAGCACCAAAGCCACTCTGCCCCTTCCAGCGGTTGAGAGCTAAGGTACCGCATAAGCGGACACCGTATGTCCCCGTTGGGAGGAACCATGCACAGCGTCGAATCTCAGGTTACCCCGTCCGGCGCCACCCGCGCCGCGGCGACTGCCCAGACGACCATGTCCTCTACCATGGATGTTCAGACCATCGCCGACCGCTACGGCTGGACCACCCCGATGGCCCGCTGGTGGATGGCGTTCGCCGCCTCGTCGGTCGGACCGAAGCCGGATACCATGATCGATTTTCTCGACAAGACCGTCGGCGGCGTGACGATGATCCGCCGGCGCTGATCGGCGCATCGACGGACTTTAAAAAGCGGCCCTCCAGGGCCGCTTTTTTATTGGGAAATTTTTTCGGCGGCAGATGTGGGGCGGCAGAGTGGTATCTGCCGCCGAAATCCCTTCCTCACCCCCCCGGCGGTACGATCCGCCAGATCGCCGCCGGGTTGCGGTGGGGATCCAGCCAGACATTCTGGAACTTGCCGATCCAGGTGAAGCGGTGGCCGCTGAACAGATCCTCCACCTGGACATGGGCACCGTCGGACAGGCCCAGCTCCCACAGCGGCACCTCGATGGTTCCGCCATGGCCGTTGTACGGATCCAGGTTAACCGCGATCAGGATCACGTTGTCCTTCGCCGCCGTCATCTTGCCGTATAGCAGGATGTTGTCGTCGAAGGCGTTGTAGAATTTCAGATTGGTGAACTGCTGCAGCGCCGGGTTCTCGGCACGGATGCGGTTGATGGCGGTGACGTAGTCGCGGATGTTGCCGGGCTTGTTCCAGTCCCAGTGCCGGACCTCGTATTTCTCTGAATGGTTGTATTCCTCCTTGCCGGGATAGGCTTCCGCCTCGCACAGCAGATAGGGACCGTAGAGCCCATAGACGCCGGCCAGCGTCGCCGCCAGAACCGCCCGCATCATGTGCGCCGGACGACCGCCATGGGTCAGGATCGGCGGCAGGATGTCCGGCGTGTTGGCGAAAAAGTTCGGCCGCATATACTCTCGCGATTCACCCTGCGTCAGCTCGGTCAGGTACTCGGTCAGTTCCGGCTTGGTGGTGCGCCAGGTGAAGTAGCTGTAGGACTGGGTGAAGCCGACCTTGGCCAGCCGCTTCATCAGCTTCGGACGGGTGAAGGCCTCGGCCAGGAACAGGGCGTCGGGATAGCGGTCCTGCACCTCGCGGATCATCCATTCCCAGAAGGGGAAGGGCTTGGTGTGCGGGTTGTCGACGCGGAAGATGCGCACACCCTCCTTGCACCACATCAGCACCACGTCGCGCAGCGCGTACCACAGGTCCGGGTAGGACTGGCGGTAGAAGCTGACATTGACGATGTCCTGATACTTCTTCGGCGGGTTCTCGGCATAGCGGATGGTGCCGTCGGGCCGCCAGTAGAACCAGTGCGGATGTTCCTTCACCCAGGGATGGTCGGGCGAGCACTGGACGGCGAAGTCCAGCGCGATCTCGATGCCATGGCGCTTGGCCTCGCGCACCAGCCGGCGGAAGCCGTCGAAGTCGCCGATCATCGGGTCGATGGCGTCGTGCCCGCCCTCCTCCGCACCGATGGCATAGGGCACGCCGGGATCGTCGGGGCCGGGGTTCAGCGTGTTGTTCCTGCCCTTGCGGAAGGCACGGCCGATGGGGTGGATAGGCGGGAAATACAGCACGTCGAAGCCCATGTCGCGTACCATGGGCAGCAGATTGACCACGTCGTCGAAAGTGCCGGGACGCGACGGGTCGGGCGAGGCCGAGCGTGGGAAGATCTCGAACCATGCCGAATAGGCGCCGGCGGTGCGGTCGACATAGACCTCCAACTCACGCACATAGCGCGACTTGTACTGCCGCTCGCCATACTGCTTCATGACGCGGCGCGGCTCGTCCGACAGGGCGTAGTCGATGGCCTCGCGGCCCGACAGCGCCTGCATCCGCTCGATCACCGCCTGGAGCGCCGCACGCCCGTCGCCATGGTTGAGGTCCAGCGCCTGCTCGACGAAGCGGCGGCCCTCCACCAGTTCCAGATCGACGACCATGCCGGCATCGACCTTCTTCTTGAAGTCGGCGCGCCAGCTTTCCCACACGTCGCGCCAGGCTTCGATGCTGTAGGTGTAGCGGGCGTTGCGGGTCAGCGGCACGCGGCCGACCCAGCGGTCGTTCTCGTGGAAGCGCATCGGCGCTTCGCTCCACCCGTCATCGCCGTCCGCCTTGTACATGACGGAGGCCGCAAGCACGAAGGTGCCGTCGGTGTAGATGTCGGCCCACACCTCCATCGCATCGCCGACCGCGCGCTTGATGGCGAAGCGGCCGCCGTCCAGCTCCGGATAGACATTCTCGATGGTCATGCGGCCGGCGGCGATGGAATCCATCCATTCCCGCTCCTCCACATCGTGCAGTTCGATGGCGTGGCTGCGGGCGGCGCGGGCGCGGAAGACGCGCAGCTCCATCGGGCGCAACGTCATCGGCGCGCCGGGCTCCACCGGCAGCGGCTCGGCCTCCGGCGTCACATCCTCGAACGCCTCGTAGGTGCCGCCGGTGGCCGCCAGGATCGGACCGACATCCAGCGTGTGCGTCCGGTTCTCGTCCGGGTTCAGCACCAGGATGGCGCAGCCGTCGGGCTGGTCGAGGGCAGCGCCGTCCACCTGCCGGATCAGTCCCAGCACCGGGCTGTGAGGGGAGGTCACGCGGCGCTGCGGCCCCTCGACGTTCAGGGCCGGGGTGGCCGCCTTCATGGCGTTGACGGCACCGATGAAGCCGGTCAGGTCCAGCTTCGGCTGCTCCCAGTCGGCCGGGCTGCTGCGCACCACGTCCAGCTTGCGGGTGAAACCATATTCGAAGCCGACCGGCATCATCACGCCGGTGGAGAAGCTGGCTGCGAACAGGTAGTGCATCTTCAGCTGGGCGGCGAGCCGCACGGCGTCCTGGCTGCCGACCTCCGCCGCCAGCCTGTCGGTGTCGTGGCTTTCCGGGAAGGCGATGGACGGCGCGATCCAGCGGAATTCCTCATACTGGTCCAGCAGCCAGTCGGCCTTGAAGTCCCACCATTTGGCGCTGTTGAACAGGAAGTCGAAGCCGGCGCCGCACAGCTCGCGCACCTGCTCCACCGTGCAGCCCAGCGTCTCGGCGAAGAATTTCACCTCCGGGTTCACCGCGTGGGCGGCTTCGATCAGGCTCTTCCACACCTCCGCCGGCACTTGGTAGGCGGCGTCGCAGCGGAACCCCCGCACGCCAAGCCCGATATAATGGCGCAGGTAGTCGGACCAGTAGCCGATCAGCCCGGCGCGCGACTCCGCCCGCTCATAATCGAGCGAGGCGAGGTCGCCCCACACCGTGACATGGGCGGTGTTGTTGGGATCGACGGCCCCCGGACGGTGCAGGTCGCCATCCGCGCCGCGCTTGTACCAGTCGGGATGGCGCTCGACCAGCAGCGCATCGCGCGAGGTGTGGTTGATGACGAAGTCCATCATCACCGACTGGCCGTGCGCGGCGGCGTCAGCCGTGAAGCGGCGCAGAAGCTCGTCGTCGCTTTCGTGCGATCCGCCGCGGAGCGCGTCATGCAGGCGGTAGGGGTCCTTGATGGCGTACAGGCTGCCGGAGAATCCGGGCTGGTGGATCGGGTTCAGGAATATCCAGTCGAAACCCATCCCCTGGATCCGCGGCAGGTGCCCGGCCCAATCGCGCACGGGACCGACCAGGGTCGGAAACAGGTTGTAGATGCGCGGTCCGACGATGCTCATGGAACCCCCTTCCTTGGCCCTGCTTCTCCGTTGACAGCCTGCCGCTCCCCGTTGTGGGATCGACCAGGCGGCATCGGTGCTTTTCCCCTCACGGGTGTGCCGGCGCCGACGCAGATGCCGACACCGTGCCCCCGCCGGAAAACCCGCAGGAGCAGTGAAGGTTCCGCCCGCCCTGTTGGCAAGCCGCAACCGAACCCACCAGCACAGGATGCAACGCATGGCCGAGAAGCCCGGCAAGGTCTCAAAAATCCGTCTCGGGAAACTGGACCAGGAGCAGGCGCGGATCGAGACGGCGGAGGAATATGACCGCCGACTCGGCAAGCTGCAGAAGGAGCTTCTGCACATCCAGCAGACCTACTGGCACGAGAAACGCCGCGCCATCGTGGTGTTCGAGGGCTGGGACGCGGCCGGCAAGGGCGGGGCCATTCGTCGCATGACCGAGCCGCTCGACCCCCGCGGCTTCCATGTCTGGCCGATCTCCGCCCCCACCGCGGACGAGCAGGGAAAGCATTACCTGTACCGCTTCTGGACCAAGCTGCCGGCGCCCGGCACCTTCGCCATCTTCGACCGGTCCTGGTACGGCCGCGTCATGGTCGAGCGGGTGGAGAAGTTCGCCACCAAGGACCAGTGGAAGCGCGCCTATGACGAGATCAACGAGTTCGAACGGCTGCTGACCGACGACGGCGTGCGCATCGTCAAGCTGTTCCTGCACATCACCCCGGAGGAGCAGCTCGACCGCTTCCGCGAGCGGATGAAGAACCCCTACAAGCGCTGGAAGCTGACCGAGGAGGATCTGCGCAACCGCGCCAAATGGGACGATTACGTCAAGGCGGCGGAGACGATGTTCGAACGCACCTCCACCACCAACGCGCCCTGGCATGCGGTGGAGGCGAACTCCAAATGGCATGCCCGCCTCAAGGTGCTGGAGATCGTCACCGCCGCCTTGAAGGAGGGTGTGAACATCGCCCCGCCCCCCATCAACGGCAACGTCGCGAGAATCGCCGCCGAGGTTCTGGGGATAGAGGCGGAGTAAAACAAACATCCCCCCTTTTCCCCCGCGGGAGAGAGGGGATGTTCCCAGGCGAGTTATCCCCCCGCCGGCACCAGCCAGGGCCGCCGCACCGCATCCTCGCGGTCGAAGGCGTCGATGGCGTCCTGTTGGCGCAGGGTCAGGGCGACGTCGTCCAGCCCTTCGACCAGACAGTCCTTCTTGAAGGGATCGATGGCGAAGGACAGCGCCCGGCCGTCCGGACCGGTCAGGCTCTGGGCCGGCAGGTCCACGGTGACGGTGGCACCCGGCGTCGCCTGCAACTGGCGGCGCAGCAGTGCCACCGTATCCTCCGGCAGGGTGACGGTCAGCAGGCCGTTCTTGGCGGCATTGGCGGCGAAGATATCGCCGAAGCTGGGGGCGACGACGCAGCGGAATCCACCGTCCACCAGCGCATAGACCGCGCCCTCGCGCGAGGATCCGCAGCCGAAGTTGCGGTCGCTCACCAGAATGCGGGCGCCGGCATAGGCCGGGTCGTCCAGCGGGAATCCCGGCTTGCGCTCGTCATGGAACAGGAAATTGCCATAGCCGGCGCTGCGCGGCTTCTTCAGGAAGCGGGCGGGCAGAAGCTGGTCGGTGTCGATGTTGGCGATGTCGAGTGGCACCGCCGGCGCGGTCAGCGTGACGAAGGGATCCATCCTCAGGAAACTCCCAGCTTGCGTACATCGAGCTTTCTGACATCGGTGAGTTTGCCGGTCGCGGCGGCGGCGGCGGCCATCGCCGGGCTCATCAGATGGGTGCGGGCGTTCGGCCCCTGGCGGCCGGGGAAGTTCCGGTTGGTGGTGGAGGCGCAGCGCTCCCCCGCCGGAACGAGGTCGCCGTTGATGCCGACGCACATCGAGCAGCCGGGTTCGCCCCATTCCAGCCCGGCGTCGATGAAGACCCGGTGCAGCCCCTCCGCCTCCGCCAGCATGCGCACCGGGACCGAGCCCGGAACCACCAGCCCCGGCACCGCCGCGCGACGGCCGCGCAGCACCGACGCGGCGGCGCGCAGATCCTCCAGCCGGGCGTTGGTGCAGGAGCCGATGAAGACGCGGTCGATGGCCACCTCCTCCAGCGCCATGCCGGGGGCGAGGCCCATGTAATCCAGCATCTTGCGCATCTGGCCGGCGCGCACCGGATCGCTTTCGAATGCGGGATCGGGGACCGCCGCCGTCACCGGAACCGCGGTTTCCGGGCTGGTGCCCCAGGTCACCGCCGGGGCGATGTCGGCGGCATCCAGCGTCACTTCGCGGTCGAAAACGGCATCCGGATCGCTGGGCAGGGTGCGCCAATGCTCCACCGCGCGGTCGAACACATCCCCCTTGGGGGCGAAGGGCCGGCCCTCGATCCAGGAGAAGGTGGTGTCGTCCGGCGCGATCATGCCGGCCCGCGCCCCGGCCTCGATCGACATGTTGCAGACGGTCAGGCGGCCTTCCATCGACAGGGCGCGGATGGCGCTGCCCGCATATTCGATGACATGGCCGGCGGCCCCGTCGGCACCGATGGCGGCGATCACCGCCAGGATCAAGTCCTTGGCCGTGACATGCGGCCCCAGCACGCCATCCACCGTGATGCGCATCGTCTTGGGCCGGCGCTGCCACAGGGTCTGGGTCGCCAGCACATGCGACACCTCGGTGGCGCCGATGCCGAAGGCCAGCGCGCCGAAAGCTCCATGGGTCGAGGTGTGGCTGTCGCCGCAGACGATGGTCAGGCCGGGCAGCGTCAGCCCCTGTTCCGGAGCCAGCACATGGACGATGCCCTGGGCCGGATCGTGCAGGCCGAAATGGCGCAGGCCGTGGCGGCCGGCATTCGCCTCCAGCATCGTCACCATGTTGGCGATCTCGGGATCGGCAATCGGCCTGGACCGGCTGTGCGAGGGGACGTAATGGTCGGCGACGGCGAAGGTCAGCTCCGGCCGGCGCACCTTGCGGCCGGCATGGTCGATCATGCCGAAGGCGTGGAAGGACCCCTCGTGCAGGAAATGGCGGTCGATGGCGAGCAGGGCCTGACCGTCCGGCCGGGTCGCCACGACATGGGCATCCCAGACCTTCTCGAACAGGCTGCGTGGCTGTGCGGTCATTGGTTGGTTTCCTCACTAACGGCGCCCGCGGCGGCCATCCCGGCGATGCGCCCCAGCGCCACCGCGGTCAGCAGGCCGTTGCCGGACAGGTAGCCGGACGCCTTGGATCCCGACACGCCGCAGGCGGCCCCGCCGGCGGCATAGAGGTTGGGCAGCGGCGTCCCCTGCCCGTCCAGAACGCGGGCCTCGTCATCGACGACCAGCCCGCCCTGGGTGTGGAAGAGGGCGCCGGTGACGCGGACGGCGCGGTAAGGCGGCACCAGCGGGGCCGAGCCGGCGAAGTCTCGGCCGAACCCATCAGTCCAGCCCTCCGCCTTAAGCCGGTCGATGTCGGTCAGAGTGGCGGCAAGGGCATCCGCGTCGATCTTCATCAGACGGGCCAGTTCGGCCGGCGTGTCGGCGATCAGCACCGCGCCCATCGCCTCGGCTTGCCGGAAATCCTCGAACTGGCGGGCGATGCCGGCGATGCGCTCGTCGAAGACGGTCCAGGCGATGCCGTCCGGCTGGCGCAGCACCACCGCCGCCTGTTCCGAATAGCCCTGCGCCTCGTTGGAGAAGCGCCGGCCCTCCGCATTCACCTGCACGCCGCCCTCGGTGATCGTCGCCCAGGTGACGAGGATGCCGGCGGGGTGTGCCACGGAGCCATGGCCCTGATGCCCCGACAAATGCCGGGTTGCCGCCCCCAACGCCTCGCCCCACAGCAGCGCGTCGCCCTGGTTGCCGGGATGGCCGAAATAGAGCGCGTCGGCCAGTTCCGGCACATGCTGCCCAACCAGCGCCCTGTTGCCGCCATAGCCGTTGCAGGCAAGGATCAGCGCACCGCAGCCGACCCGCTCGACACTGCCGTCGGGCCGCGTGATCTCGACACCGCGAATCCGTGCGCCATCGGCATGGAGCGCGGTGACATGTGCCTCGCACAGCACGTCGATGCCGGCGGTTTCCACGGCGCCGCGCAGCCGGTCGATCAGTTCCGCGCCCGACCGGCTGGGCAACCCATGCATGCGCCTGGCGCTATGTCCGGGATAGCTGAAATTGTCCACCACGGAAAACGGCAGGCCGTAACGGTCGGCCAGCCATTCCAGGGCCGGTCCGACCGCCTGGGCGACGCGGTCGACCTCGGCCGGATCGGGCTCACCCTTCGCCTTGGCGAGGATGTCGGTGGCGAAGCGCTCCGGGCTGTCCTCGATGCCGGCGTTGAGCTGCCAGCGGGTGCCGGGGGCCGGGATCAGCCCGGCCGACAGGGCGGTGGACCCTTGCGGCAGCGCATCGCGCTCCAGAACCAGCACGCCGGCACCCCGCTCATGGGCGGCCAGCGCCGCGACCATCCCGGCCGCTCCGCCGCCGATCACGACAACGGGGACGGTGAACTCGAACTCGACGCCATCGGCAGGCAGGATACGGCTTGGATGACCTCCACTCATGGGTTCGCCACCTCCTCCAGCATCGCAGCGACGGTCGCCACCCGGCAAACCGGGCGCAGCGCGGCGACGGAAACCTCATGCACCTCCGGGCTGAAGGCGGCGCAGCCGTCCTCCAGCAGGATGGTCTCGAAATCGCGGACATGGGCGTCGCGCACGGTGGAGGCGACGCCGCCATTGGTGACGATGCCGCAGACCAGCAGCCGCTCCACCCCGCATTTCCGTAAGACCCATTCCAGCCGCGACATGTAGAAGGCGGAATAGGCGACCTTCTCCACCTCGACATCGACGGGCTGGAGGGCGTCGACCGTCCGGTGCCCCCAGCCGCCGGGCTGGAAATCGCCCTTCGTCAGGAAAGGACGCAGCGATTTCAGATGCGGCGAGATCATCGGCTCGCCGCCACGGCCCGGCACCAGGGTGAAGTTGGTGGAGATCACCCAGCCGCCGCGCGAGCGCAGCAGATCGGCCAACGGCTTCACCCGCTCCGGCAGCGCCGCAATCTCCGGTGCCGTCTGTCCGGCCCGGCCATAGGCGCCTTCGGGATGGAGAAAGTCGTTTTGCAGATCGCAGACCAGCAGGGCGGTGCGCTCGACCGGGATAACGGTGGTGCTCATCGGCCGCTCCTTTCGACGATGACGTTGCCGAAGCCGTCGACACGGGCGGACAGGTCGGGGTCGATGACGGTGGTGGCGTCCGGCTGCTCAAGGATCGCCGGGCCCTGGACAACGGCGCCGACCGGCAGCTCCAGCCGGTTGTAGACGGCGGTCTCGTGCCAGGCCCCGTCGAACCACACCGGCCGCGACCCGGCATAGGCGCTCTCCACCGTCGTTCCGGCGGCCGGAGCCAGGGCGGAGAGGTCGAAATGCGGACGTCGGCCGATGGCGGCGGTGCGCAGATTGACGATCTTGGCACCGACGCCCGGCAGCAGCCGGCTGAAGGACGTCTGATAGGCCCGCTCGAAAGCGGCCCGGATGGTCGACTCGTCGATTCCGGTACTGCCGTTCTCGACCGACACCGGCAGCGGTACGGCGACCGTGTGGGTCTGACCGATGTAGTGCATGTCGAGTTCAAAGACGAGGTCGATGCGCTCGACGCTGAGCCCGGCGGACTCCACCACGGCGCGGGCTGCGGTCGCCTCCTCGACCATGCGGCGGTCGAGCGAGCGAGCGTCGATCCCCGCCAGCGGCAGATTGACCGTCTGCACCTGATCGTGGCGGATGTCGGCGATGACGCAGCCGAGTGCGGAAGTCACGCCGGGGAAGCGCGGCACCAGCGCCGCCTTCAAGCCGACCTCCTTGATCAGCGCGCCGACATGCAGCGCTCCGCCGCCGCCGAAGGGCACGGCGGCGAACTTGGCCGGGTCATGGCCGCGCTCGATGGAGACGAGGCGGATGGCGCCGGCCATCTTGCTGTTGGCGATGCGCACCACCGCTTCCGCCGCCGCCATGACGTCGAGGCCGAGCGGCTCGGCGACATGGGTGGCAATGGCGGTCCGGGCGGCATCGACGTCCAGCCGCGCCAGCTTGCCGCCAATGGGGCGTTCCGCATTGATGCGGCCGAGCAGGACATTGGCGTCGGTCAGGGTCGGACGGGTGTTGCCCTGGCCGTAGCAGACCGGCCCCGGCCGCGAGCCGGCGCTTTCCGGCCCGACCTGGAGCATGCCGCCAGGATCGACCCCGGCGATGGAGCCGCCACCGGCGCCGATGGTGGTGATCTCGATCATCGGGGTGCGGACGACCAGACCGAAATCGATGGTGGTCTGGGCGGCCAGCATGGTCTGCCCCTCCACCACCAGCGACACGTCGAAACTGGTGCCGCCGAGATCGCCGGTGATGACGTTGGGGAAGCCCGCCGCCTTGGAGATCGCCGCCGCGGCGATGACACCGGCCGCCGGCCCCGACAGGGCGGTGCGCACCGGCAGACGCCTTGCGGTGTCGGTGGACATCACGCCGCCGTTCGACTGCACAATGTGGAAGCGGCCGCCGAACCCCTCCCCCGCCAGTGCGTTGTCGAGCTTGGCGAGATAGCTGCCGACCACCGGCTGGAGATAGGCGTTCAGCGCGGTGGTGGAGGTGCGTTCGAACTCGCGGATTTCCGGCAGGATGCGGGACGAGCATTCGATATTGGCGTTCGGCCAGACCTCACGCGCCGCCTCCAGCGCCGCCAGTTCGTTGGCCGGGTTGGCATAGGCATTGATGAAGACGATGGCAAGCGCCTCCGCCCCCTGGTCGGCCAGCCGGCGGGCGCAAGCGCGCACCTCCTCCGGGTCGATGGCGCTGCGGATGGTGCCGTCGGCCAGCGTGCGCTCCGCCACCTCCAGCCGCATATCACGGTCGACCACGGGGACGAAGTCGCCCCACAGGCCCCAGGTGTGGCGGCGGTCGCGGCGGCGCATCTCCAGCACGTCGCGGAAGCCGGCAGTCGTGATCAGGCCGACCTTGGCGCCCTTGCGCTCCAGCAGCGCGTTGGTGCCGACGGTGGTGCCGTGGACGATGGAGCCGAGATCAGCCACCGGGCCGAAGCTCTGCAAACCGGCCAGGAAGCCGACCGCCTCGTCGCCGCGGTTGGACGGGACCTTGGCGGTGCGGAAGCTGCCGCGCGCCTCGTCGTAATGGAACAGGTCGGTGAAGGTGCCGCCGACATCGACGCCGACGATTGCGCCCCCAGAGATGGCGCCCTTGGAAATACCGTTGCTCATGGTCTTGGATCCCGGAATCGTCAGGCGGCGGAGGATTCGCGCAAGGTCGCGGTGGCGGCGATGTCGAGTGCGCCGTCGTCGGTCAGCGCCACGCCATAGGCGCTGTGCGCCGCGTCACGGCCGAGGTAGCCGAGCCGCACGTCGCGGGCGACAGCCTCCGCATCGCGGCGCTTCGGGTCGCCCCATCCGCCGCCGCCCGGCGTTTCCAGCCGCACGCGCTGGCCGTCGCGGATCTTCACGTCGGTGACCTTGGAGGCGAGCGGCGGCGACTTCTCGCCCTCGTCGCTCTGCCAGGTGAAGCGGTTCAGCGCCGCCGGTGTGCCGCCGGCGACACCGAAGGGCGCGAAGACACCGCGCTCGCCCAGCAGAAAGACGTCGGCGTCGGTCAGCGCCTCGATCTCATAGACGGCTCCGAGCCCGCCGCGATGCAGGCCGGCCCCGGCGGAGTCCGGACGCAGCGCCCATTGGGTGAACATCACCGGATAGGCGGCTTCCAGGATTTCCACCGGCGGAATGGTGGCGGTGGAAATCGGGTTGTTGGCGTGGTTCAGCCCGTCCGTCTCCGGATTGCCGCCCAGGCCGCCACCGAAGAAGGAGAACATCACCCAGCGCGAGCCGTCCTTGCGGTGGCCGGCCAGCGACAGCGCGTTGATAGTGCCGAAGGGGGCGGCGGTGGCGCGGGCCGGGTCGGCCAGCGCCAGCGCGCCGAACACCACGCCGATGACGCGCAGGATGGTTTCGGTATAGCCGCCGACTGGCTTCGGCGGCTTGACCGCCAGCAGCGTGCTTTCCGGAATGACGAAGGTGATCGGGTTGAGGCAGCCGGCATTGGCCGGCACGTCGGTGAAGACATGCTTCAGCGCGACGTAGCAGCAGGCAACCGCGGTGGAATAGGCGATGTTCAGCGGCCCGGCGCAGGGAGCCGAGGACCGCGAGAAGTCCAGCGTCATCCGGTCGCCGGCAATCGTCAGGTCCAGCGCGATGAGCAGCCGGTCCGCCGTGATGCCGTCATTGTCGAGATAATCCTCGAAGCTGTAGACCCCATCGGGCAGCTTGGAGACGGCGCTGCGCATCAGCGCGTCGGCCCGCGCGGTGAAGGCGTCGAAGGCGGCGGAGACCGTCTCCTCGCCATGCTCGTCCAGCAGCTCGGTCAGGCGGCGCACGCCCAGATCCAGCGCGTTGAGCTGCCCGTTCAGATCACCGTAGTTCGACACCGGCACGCGCGAATTGGCGGCGAGGATCGCCAGCAGGTCGTGGTTCATTGCGCCCGCCTTGACCAGCTTCACCGGCGGAATGCGCACGCCTTCCTGGAAGCTGTCGGTGGCGCGGGCGTTGAAGTTCCCCGGCACATTGCCGCCGATGTCGAGCCAGTGACCGACCGAGGCCATCCAGCAGAACAGCTTTCCCTGCCGGAAGATCGGCCGCACCAGACGGAAGTCGTTCAGGTGGGTGCCGCCGTCATAGGGATCGTTGAACAGGAAGATGTCGTCCGGGTGGAGGTCGCCCTCCTTCGCCACCTTGTCGATCACCGCCTTGACCGCGAAGGCCATGGCGCCGACGAAGATCGGCAGGCCGTTGGTGCCCTGCACCAGCGTGGCGCCGGTCTCGGCATGGTAGAGCCCATGGCAGGCGTCGCGCGCCTCGGCGATGATCGGGTTGAAGGCGGAGCGGTAGAGCGTCGCGTCCATCTCGTCGGCGATCTGCTCAAGCCGGCCCTTCAGGACGGCCAGCGTGACGGGGTCGATGGAAGTGGTTTTGACAGTGGTCTGGGTGGTCATGCTGCGTCCTCCCGCTTGGCGGGGCCAAAGTCCTTATAGGTTTCGCCGAGCGCCAGCATCTCCGGCGTGCCGATCAGGTCGTTCAACGCGTTGAAGTCGAACATGCGGTCGCGGAAGGGCTGGGTGGTGCCGTGCTGCGCCAGCGAGCCGTAATAGTCCTGCGCTTGCCGAGCGAGCGCTCGCACGATTCCGCCGGGGAAGATCACCAGCCGGTAGCCCAGCTCGGCCAGATCGGCGGCGGAGCTGATCGGCGTCTGCCCACCCTCCACCATGTTGGCCAGCAGCGGACGGATGCCGCCCAGGTCGCTGGCGATGGCGGACAGCTGCTCGCGGCTCTTGGGCGCCTCGACGAACAGCACGTCGGCCCCGGCCTCGACATAAAGGCGGGCGCGGTCGAGGGCGGCGGACACGCCTTCCACCGCCACCGCATCAGTGCGGGCGACGATGAGCGTGCCTTCGCTGGTGCGGGCGTCGACCGCCGCCTTGATCTTGCC
Source organism: Azospirillum sp. 11R-A (assembly GCF_049472615.1). NCBI lineage: Bacteria > Pseudomonadati > Pseudomonadota > Alphaproteobacteria > Rhodospirillales > Azospirillaceae > Azospirillum > Azospirillum sp. 11R-A. The sequence goes on from NZ_JBCEBL010000004.1 coordinate 221,432, forward strand.
GGCCATTTCGCCGGCCGGGATCACCGCCTTGTCGGTCAGGTGGCCGCAGCGCTTGGGAAAGCTCTGGTCCTCCAGCTGCAACGCGGTGGCGCCGGCACGTTCGAACATGCGCACGGTGCGCTGCACGTTCAGCGCGTTGCCATAGCCGGTGTCCGCATCGACGATCAGCGGCGTCGGCACGCGGTCGCGCACCAGGGCGATGGTGTCCGCCACCTCGCTGACCGACACCAGCCCGATGTCGGGCCGGCCGAGCCGGGTGTAGGCGATGGCCGCACCGGACAGATACAGCGCCTCGAACCCGGCGGCGGTGGCCATCGACGCGGTGAAGGCGTCATAGACACCGGGAGCCAGCACGACGCGGTCTTCGGAAAGCCGCTGTTTGAAGCTGAGGTCGGGCATGGTCATCTCAGACGCTCCCCCCGGCGGCGGCAGGCGCCGACAGAAGCCGGGTCAGGGTTGAAAGATCGGCCGCGCGGTCGATGGTCTCGACGCAGTCGGCGATGGCGGCGGCGTGCGAAGCGCCCCAGACCGGGCCGGCGAGTTCGGCGAACTTCGCCCGCACCTCGCCGGGGCTGTAGGGATCTTCGGTGTCGCCCTTGTTGGTCAGCGCCTCCGCCGCGAAGTTGCGGCCGTCGGCGAGCGTCAGGCGGACACGGGCCGGGCGCAGGCCGGGAAGACGGGCGGTCAGGCCGACATCCTCGCGCACCGTCACCCGGCGGGCGAGTTCGCGGGTGGCTCGGGCCTGCCGGGCTTCGTCGCGGAAGGCGTCGGGCGTCGCCGCCCCGTTGGCGAGGACGGTCGCCAGGGCGAAGGGCAGCGAGAATTTCGCCGCCAGCATGTTCTTCGGCTCTGGCCCGTTCAGCTGGGCGGCCCAGACATAGGTGTCGACCTCGATGGAGGCCACCTGCTCCGGTGCGATCCGCCCGCCGGCCTGCGCCACGATGTCGCCCAGCGCATCGAGCGCGCCGTGGGTGTAGCGGCAGGCGGCGTGGCGCTTGAAGTAGTTGCGGGCGATCTCCCAGCGCTCGCCCAGCTCGTCGACCATCAGATCCGGCCGGAAATCGCGGGCGATGACGCCGCCGAACACGCTGCCGACCCCGTCGGTCTCGCCGACAATGCCGCTGGCCGCCAGATCCCAGGCGGTCAGACCCAGCTGGTTCGACACGCCGGCATAGGCGTTGCGCACGGTACCGCCCTCCAGCATCGTCCGCCGGCTGGTGGCGAGGCCGAGGGTGGAGGCGATGTTGATCGTCTCGATCATCGCCGCCGCGTCGGCCCGGTTCAGGTGCGCCACCGCCAGCGCCGCGCCCGCCGTGCCCCAGGTGCCGTGCGGGTGGGTGGTGACCAGCAGCTTGGCGGCGATGCCGATGCGCGAGCCGATCTCGTACCCCAGCGCCAGCGCGGTCAGCAGATCGGCCCCGGAGGAGGTCAGCCGCGGCCCGGCGGCGAGTGCAGCCGGCAGCACATGGATCCCCGGATGGCCGCGGGCATACTGGTTGCCCTCGTCCAGTTCCAGCATGGTCCCGGCGAGGCCGTTGAGGAAGGCGGCCGAGCCGGCGGGAAAGCCATGGCCCGAACCGATGGCCGGGCAATTCCCTGCACCGGCGGTCTGGGCCATCCGGCCGACCAGGGCGCGGCATTCCGGTTCCTGCATGCCGGCGGCGATCACGCCGATGCAGTCGAGCAGCACCAGCTTGGCCCGCTCCACCACCGGGGCCGGCAGGTCGGCGAAGGTCAGGCCGGCGGCGAAGGCGCCCCAGCGGTCGAGCCAGGACGGGCGGGCGGCGGCGAGCAGTTCGCTCGCCGGCTTCACGTCGAAGGACAGGCTTGTCATGTCACCGCTCCCAGGCGGACGGCCCCTCAAAGGCCGAGATAGGTGCGTTTCAGTTCGGGGTCGCGCGCGATCTCGTCGGACGGTCCCGACAGCGCGAAGACGCCGTTCTCAAGGATGTAGGCCCGGCGGGCGACCTCCAGCGACTGGACGACGTTCTGCTCCACCAGCAGGATCGCCAGCCCGTCGGCGTTCAGCTTGCGGATCAGCCCGAACATCTCCTCCACCACCAGGGGCGAAAGGCCGAGCGACGGCTCGTCGAGGATCAGCAGGAGCGGCTCGGCCATCATGCCGCGGCCGATGGCCAGCATCTGCTGCTCGCCGCCGGAGAGCGTGCCGGCGAACTGGCCCTCGCGCTCCTTCAAGCGGGGGAAGGTCGCGAAGATGCGCTCCAGGTTCCGTGCCCGGTTCGGCTTGCCGCGGCGGTAGCTGCCGAGTTCCAGATTCTCGCGGATCGACAGGTTGGGGAAGATCTTGCGGCCTTCCGGCACCTGGATCAGCCCTTGCTCGACGATGCGGGCGGCGGACTTGCCGTCGATGCGGGTGCCGCCGAAACGGATTTCTCCGGTCCAGGCCGGCAGCACGCCCGACATCACCTTGTTCAGCGTCGTCTTGCCGACGCCGTTGGAGCCCAGCACCGTGACGATCTCGCCGGCATGGACGGCCATGTCGATGCCGCGCAGCACCTCGGTGGCGCCATAGCCGGTCTTCAGCCCGCGGATTTCCAGAAGCTGCTCAGCCATGGGCCGCCCCCTCCGCCTTCAGGCGGGCGGCGGCGCCGTGGCCGAGATAGGCCTCGATCACGCGGGCGTCGGCACAGACGACGGCGGGCGGCCCTTCGGCGATCATGCGGCCCTGGGCCAGCACATAGACGCGCTCGCACAGGCTCATCACCGCCTGCATGACGTGTTCGATCATCAGGATCGTCACCCCTTCGTCGCGGATGCCCCGGATCACCGGGATGATGTCGCGGATCTCCGACGGGTTCAGCCCGGCCAGCACCTCGTCCAGCAGCAGCAGCTTCGGCTCGGTCGCCAGCGCGCGGGCCAGCTCAAGCCGCTTGCGCCCGGCCACCGTCAGTCCGCCCGCCGGCCGGTCAAGCTCGGCGCCCAGCCCGACGCGGCGCGCCACGTCGCGCGCCTTGGCGGTGGCGTCGGCCCGCCTGGCATGGCGCAGATAGGCGCCGACCGCGATGTTCTCGCACACCGTCAGCCCGGCGAAGGGCTGGACGATCTGGAAGGTACGGCCGATGCCGCGCTCGGCCCGGCGGTGCGGCTCCTCGGCGGTGATGTCGGTGCCCTCGAAGCGGATGCGCCCGTCGGTCGGTGCGACAAAGCCGGAGATCATCGAAAACAACGTGGTCTTGCCGGCGCCGTTCGGGCCGATCAGCCCGACGATGCCGCCGGATTGCAGCGACAGCGTCGCGCTGTCCACCGCCATCAGCCCGCCGAACCGCTTGGAAACGCCGTCAACGGCCAGCATGGGAAACCTCCTTGGGTCCGCGCGTGACCATCCCGCGGCCGCGGTCGCGTAAGCGTTCCAGCAGGCCGAGGATGCCGCCGCGGGCAAAGGCCACAGCCAGCACCAGCACGCCGCCGAAGACGATCAGGTCGATGCCGGGGATGCGGCCGGCGAACTGCTTGGCCACTTCGCCCAGCCCGTGCAGGGTCAGTGCGCCGACCACCGGGCCGAAGACGGTGCCGACGCCGCCGATGATCGGGGCCAGCAGAAGCTCCACCGAAATCCAGCTGCCATAGGCGATGTTGGCGTCGATGTAGAGGAAGTATTGGGCATAGAGGCAGCCGGACAGCGCCGTCACCCCGCCGGACAGGGCGATGGCGCGCAGCTTAACCGTCAGGGAATTGACGCCCAGCGCCTTGGCCGCGTCCTCGTTCTCGCGCACCGCCACCAGCTGCGCCCCGAAGCGGGAGCGCTGGATCCAGCGCGTCAGCAGCAGCACCGCGGCGACGAAGGCCAGCACCAGCCAGTAGAAGACGGCTCGGTCGTCGAATTGCAGGTTGACGGCGCGGACATCCAGCTTGATCAGCAGCCCCGCCGCACCGCCGGTGAATGACGCGGCGTTGGCGAGGATGCGGAACACCTCGGCAAACGCCAACGTCACCAGCGCGAAATAGGAGCCGCGCAGGCCCGAGCGGAAGCTGAGGAAGCCGATGACCCAGCCGACCGCCGCCCCGGCCAGGGTCGCCAGCACCAGCCCGGCCCAGGCGTTGACGCCGTAGCGCAGTTGCAGAATCGCCGTCACATAGGCGCCGGTGCCGAAGAAGGCGGCATGGCCGAAGCTGAACTGGCCCCCGAAGCCGCCCAGGATGTTCCAGCCCTGTGCGCCCAGCGCCACGATCAGCATGAAGACCAGGAAGTTCAGCACCGGGCTGGACGTCACCACCAGCGGCAGCAGCGCCGCCAGGAGGGTGAGGACGGCGATCGGGATCAGGTCGCGCGCGGTCATGCCTTGGCTCCGAACAGTCCGGTCGGCCGCACCAGCAGCACGGCGATGAAGATCAGGAAGATGCCGATCTGGCCCAGGCTGTCGCCCAGGAACAGGCCGCACAGGCTCTCCACCACGCCGATGAACAGGCCGCCCAGCAGCGCGCCGGGCAGCGAGCCCATGCCGCCCAGCACCACCACGGTGAAGGCGACCAGCACGAAGGCGCCACCGATGCGCGGGTTGACGTAGAAGGTCGGCATCAGCAGCCCCGCCGCGACGGCAAGACAGGCGCAGCCCAGGCCGAAGGTGACGGCATAGACATGCGGCACGTCGATGCCGACCAGATTGGCGCCGAGCTTTTCCTTGGCGACCGCGCGGATCGCCTTGCCGGTGTCGGTACGGTTCAGCACCAGCCACAAGAGACCGGTGACCACCACGGCGACGCCCAGCCCGATCAGCCGCGGGTAGCTGAGCAGCAGCGGCCCCAAGGCCACCACCTGGAAGGAATAATCGGTGTCGAGCGTGCGGGTGTCGGACTGGAACACGGCCAGCAGCACATTCTCCAGCACGATGGACAGGCCCAGCGTGACCAGCAGGATGTTGCCGTCGTCGCCATGGCTGGCCGGCCCGATGACGAAGCGCTGCAGGCCATAGCCGAGCGCGAACATCAGCGGCACCAGCGGCAGGATGGCGAGATAGGGGTCCATCCCCAGCCATGCCCAGGCGATCCAGACCGCGAACATGGCACAGGTCAGCAGCGCGCCGTGGGCGAAGTTGATGATGTGGAGCACGCCGTAGATCAGCGTCAGGCCGAGCGCGATCAGGGCATAGACCGCACCGGTCATCAGACCGTTCAGCGCCGCTTCCAGGATGATCTGAGGTGAATACATGGCAGCCCGCGCATGAGGGGAATGATCCCTTCACCCGCGCCGGGTCGGCCGGCTCGCGGCGACCCGGACGGATGGGGGAATGCGGAGGTGCGACGGCGAAAAACGGATCAGGCCGCCGGGAAGTTGGCCTTCGCCTCGGCGAATGCTTCGGGGAAGATCGCCTTGATGTCCTCACCCTGGATCTGGGTGTTGATCGGGGTGGCGCCCTCGTTCTGGCCGTTGACGAACTTCGTCGGGCCGTAGGGCATGATATGGCCGGCGAAGGTGGAGGCGTTCAGCGCCTCGATGATCTTCTTGCGGTCGGACGATCCCGCGCTCTCGATGGCGTCGGCCAGCAGCAGGACGTTCGAATAGTTCAGCGAGACGTTGTAGGCGAAGGACTTGCCCTGCCCTTCCACCGCCTTGCGGAGAGCCAGCGCCTTCGGATTCTTCGGATCGTGCCAGTGGTTGCAGTCGATGACGTTCTGCGCCGCCTGCGGGAATTCCTTGACAAAGCGGCCGTTCGACGCCGCCCCGCCCAGGATGGCGTAGATGCCCTTCGGCTTGATGCGCTGCTGCTGCATGGTGCGGGCGAGCAGCACGAACTCGCCATAGTAATTGGACGGGATCACCAGATCGGGGTTCAGCGAGCGGATGCGCAGAGCCACGTTGGACATGTCGCGCGCCGGGGTCGGGTGGGCGATGGTCTCCAGGATCTCGAAGCCGCGCTTGGGCAGTTCGCTTTGCAGCAGCTTGGCGAGGCCGGAGCCGAACAGCCCGTCCTCATGCACCAGCACCACGGTCTTGGCCGGCTTGCCAGCCTTGTCGTTGATGGCGGTCAAATTGTCGAGCGCCACCTGGGTGACCTTGCCGAAGCCGGGGCTGAAGCGGAAGGTGTTGGTCAGGCCGCGCGCCATGATCTGGTCCGACACGCCGACATCGACCAGATAGGGCAGGTCGTAGCGCGCCGCCGCCTGCGAGGCGGCAAGGCAGATCGGGCTGGCGAAGCCGCCGACGATGGCGGACACGCCTTCGGCCTGCATGCGCTCGACCTCCTGCGTGCCGGCTTCGGGGGTCGAGCGGGCGTCGCCGAACAGCATTTCCAGCTTGGCGCCGCCCAGCGACTTGATGCCGCCGGCGGCGTTGATTTCGTTGATCGCCATCTCCGCACCGGCCCGGCCGAGGTCGCCGTCATGGGCCAGCGCGCCGGTCACCGGCTGGAGAATGCCGATCTTCACCACCGGGGTCTGCGCCCGCAGGACCGAGGGGGCGGCAAACGGCAGCGCGGTGACGGCGGCAGCCGCCGCACCGGCCTTCAGAACCGTGCGGCGGGAAATGCCGGCGAGGGTGGAGTCCTGAACCGAACGTCCCATAACGCTCAACTCCTCTGTTTGATGACCCGCGCGGTGCGGGTGGGCTTTTCGCCCGATTTGCTTTTCTCGGATTTGCTCTTGTCGGTCTTGGTCTTGTCGGCCCTGGGCTTGTCGGCAGCGCGCGGCCAGCCGAGCGCCGGGCTCCAGCGCCGTTCGCCGTCGCTGCCGGTGCGCACCAGATCCATGTGGAAGCTGTAGCGGTCGGGCCGGTACAGCGCGTGGAGATGCTCCACGCCGCGGCCCGACGGCTCATAGACGATGCGGGTCAGGGTCAGCAGCGGCGAGCCGATCTCCAGATCCAGCGCCGCCGCAGCTTCCGGCCCGGCCAGCGTGGCGTTGATCGCCTGGGTGGCGCGTTCCGTCGTCACGCCCGACCGTTCGATCAGTTCCAGCAGCGGGCGCGCCGCCAGTTCCGCCTCCGAATAGGTCAGGCCGATCCATTCCGGCACATGGGTGGTCAGGTAGGAGAAGGGCTCTCCGTCGATCAGGCGCACGCGCACCGACCGCTGCGCCCGCTCGCCGGGTTTCAGGCCCAGGCTTTCGGCAATCGATTCGGGCGGCACGCCATAACCGAAGGACAGCAGCCTGACGTCGGTGCTGCGGCCCATGTCGATCAGGTGCGACAGCACATTGGACAGGTCGGCGACGATGGGCCGGACGGCGCGCGAGTCATGAACGAAGGTACCGGACCCGGCCTTGCGCTGCACCAGCCCTTCCTTGTCCAGAAGGTCCAGCGCCCGGCGCACGGTGACGCGGGACACGGCATGTTCGGCGGCCAGCGCCGGTTCGCCCGGCAGGCGCGCGCCCGGCGGCAGTTCGCCGGCGACGATGCGGTCGCGCAGCAGCAGATAGATCCTGCGAGCCTTCAGGGGTTCGACCGCCGACTTCACAGCACTCCGCCTCCCCTTCCACCGGAAACCGTCCCACCGGGACCCAAGGCTGTCCATTCATCAGACAGGAACCTGTATGATGGATAATACAGCTTTGGTCAACAGCGTTGTTGGGGGTGCGAACCATCGCGGCCCGGCCCGTCTGCAATGGCATACCTCTTACGCAGGCGCTTGGTGATCGATGGGATTCGCTTCTGGCTGAAATCGCAACTCCGCATTTCCGATTTCGATTTGCCCGGTCTATCCCTTGGTCACAGGCCAAGGGGCCGGGTTGCCAGCCGCCGCCCCGCGGACGAGGATCGGACGGATCCCGGCGCTGCAAAGCCCAAGTTCGAAAAGCTAGCTTCCAACCGTCCATCAGGGGAAAGACCGCCATGACCATTCCGCCGAGCGAGCAGGTGCAACTCGTCGCCTATCTGATCGCCAAGCCCGGCCAGGAGCAGGCGCTGGCCGACGCCATCACCGCCATCGTCCCGGACGTCCTGAAGGAGCCGGGCTGCCTCGCCTACTCCGCCCATGTCAGCCGTGAAAAGCCCGGCACCATCGTGATGTACGAGATCTGGCAGGATCAGGCGGCGCTCGACACCCATGCGAAGGCTGCGGCCTTCACCCGCCTTGCCGCGCAGTTCGATGCGCTGCTGGGCGAGCCGCTGCGGATCGACCTGCTCCGCCGCATCGCCTGACTGGAATCGCCTGATCGACGCAACGGCGGTCAGGCGTCGCCGGCCTCCGGCTTGCCGGGAGGCCGGCCAAGGCTCGTGCGTGCCGCCTCCAGGATCTCTTCCGACAGGGCGGGATCGTCGACGGCACGCGCGAGGATCAGGGCGCCGACCATCTCCGACAGGGTGGTCAGCGCCGCCTTCCGCTTCGCCTCCGCCGAGCGGCCCGGAACGAGGCGGCTCAAGCCGTCGAGGAAGGGCCGCAGTCCGCGGGTGAAGGCACTCCGCGCCACTCCGCCCTGACGGGCCACATCGATGCCGAGTGCCGCGATGGGACAGCCGGCGGCACTGCGGTCGCGGTGGCGCGGAGACAGGTAGCTGTCCAGCAGCGCCGTCAGAGCCTCGTCCCCCTTCGTCTCCGCCGACACGCGCCAGCGCTCCGCCGCCACCTCCATCGCGTGGGCGCAGGCCTCCGCCGCCAGATCCTCCTTGGAGGCGAACTGGCCGTAGAAGCCGCCGTGGGTCAGGCCGGCCTCCTTCATCAGGTCGGCGACGCCGATCCCGTTGAAGCCGCGCTCACGGAACAGCGCGCTCGCCACCTCGACGACGCGGCGCCGGTTCTCCGCCGCCTGCTCCTTGCTCACCCGCATGATGCACCTTCCCTGACACGACCCTGAGAAGCGTCCCCACAAAGCGATGGGAGACCCGTTGACAAATTATATGACGATCATCATCAATTATGCAAACATGATACTCGTCATTTAAATGTCGCCCCAGCCGGGCCACCGATCCGGAGACCGCAACATGCACACCACTTCGACCCACGACCCCGTCGTCATCGTGTCCGCCGTCCGCACGCCGCTGGGCCGCTTCCAGGGAGAGCTGTCGGCGCTGCCGGCCCCGGCTCTCGGCGCCCGCGCCATCACCGCGGCGGTGGAGCGTGCCGGCTTGCCGCCCGCCAGCATCGACGAACTGCTGTTCGGTTGCGTCCTGCCCGCCGGGCAAGGGCAGGCGCCGGCCCGGCAGGCAGCCCGCGGTGCCGGGCTGCCCGATGCAACCGGAGCGACCACGGTCAACAAGGTCTGTGGCTCGGGCATGAAGGCGACGATGCTGGCCCATGACCTGATCCGCGCCGGATCGGCCGACATCGTGGTGGCCGGCGGCATGGAATCGATGACGAACGCCCCCTACCTGCTGGCCAAGGCCCGCGGCGGATACCGCATCGGCCATGACCGGCTGCTGGACCACATGATGCTGGACGGGCTGGAGGATGCCTATGAGGGTGGCCGCGCCATGGGCGATTTCGGCGAGGCGACGGCCGAGGCCTACGGCTTCACCCGCGCCGAGCAGGACGCCTATGCCGCCCGGACGCTGACCCGTGCCCGTGCGGCGGTCGAAAGCGGTGCCTTCACGGCGGAGATCGTGCCGGTCACGGTTCCCGCCAAGGGTGGCGAGCGGGTGGTCGCGCAGGACGAGAACCCGCTGAAGGTCTCCCCCGACAAGATCCCGGCGCTGAAACCCGCCTTCCGCCGCGACGGGACGATCACCGCCGCCAGTTCGTCGGCCAATGCGGATGGTGCCGCGGCGCTGGTGCTGACCCGGCGTTCGGTGGCCGAGGCCGCCGGTCTGCCGATCCTGGCGGAGATCCGCGGCCACGCCACCCACAGCCAGGATCCGGCCTGGTTCACCACCGCTCCGATCCCGGCGATCCGCAAACTGCTGGACAAGGTCGGTTGGTCGGTCGGCGAGGTCGATCTGTTCGAGATCAACGAGGCCTTCGCCGTCGTCGCCATGGCGGCACAGCGCGACCTGGGGATCGATCCCGAGCGGTTGAATGTCAATGGCGGGGCCTGCGCGCTCGGCCACCCGATCGGCGCCACCGGGGCGCGGCTGATCGTGACGCTGCTGCATGCCCTGGCGGCGCGCGGACTGACACGGGGCGTGGCGTCCCTGTGCATCGGCGGCGGCGAGGCCACGGCCATCGCCATCGAGCGGGTCGGCTAAGGCGCCGGAAGCGGCGCACCTATCGCGCTGCCTCCTCCCGGTTCAGCCGGCGCCCCATGGCGTCGAGGAACAGGCGCACGCGCGTCGGCAGTTGCCGTTGCGAGGGGAACAGTGCACAGACCGGTGCGGGGTCGCCATGCCAGTCCGGCAGCACCCGCACCAGCCTGCCGGCGTCAAGGTCGTCCTCAACATCGATCCGCGACTTCCACAGGAGGCCGCAGCCGGCAAGCGCCCAATCCTGCGCGACGTCGCCATTGTCGCAGCGCAGGCGGGATGCGGTGTCCAGTTCGACCACCGCACCGCCGGGTCCCAGCAGGCGCCAGTGCCCGCCGGTGCCGCGATACTGGATGCAGTCGTGGCTCTCCAAATCCCGTGGCGAGGCGGGCCAGCCGCGACGCTCCAGATAGGCCGGCGCACCGACCAGGATCCGGTGATTGTCAGCCAGCCTGCGCATGACCAGCGCCGAATCCCTGGGCGCCCCGATCCGCACCGCCACGTCCAGCCCCTCGTCGATCAGGTCGACCATGCGGTCGGTCAGGCGGAGGTCGACCGAAATCCGCGGATAAGCTTCGACAAGCTCGCGGCAGACCGGGCCGACATGCATGCGGCCCAGCGCAGCCGGCGCTCCCACCCGCAGAATGCCCTGCGGTTCGACACGGCCATGGCTGAGAGCCTCCTCGGCCTCAGCGACCTCGGCGAGGATGCGCTGGGCATGCCGGTACAGCCGCTGCCCCTCCTCCGTCAGGGCGAGGCGCCGGGTGCTGCGGGCCACCAGCCGTGTGTCGGTCCGCCGCTCCAGCGATGCCAGCCGCTTGCTGACCACACTCAGCGCCAGATTCATCTCGCGGCCGGCGGCGGACAGACTGCCCGCGGCGACGATGCGGACGAAAGTGCGCAGCTCATCGAGATCGCCCAGCATGCCCGCCGCATTCTTTCCATTCGGTGGAGAGTATATCGATCAGGTCGAGGATACTGCGCAATCCGGAGAGGTTCTAGACTTCCTTCCAGCCCACCCCTGAAGGAAATACACCATGTCAGACAGCTTGAAGAACACGCGCGTGCTGGTGGTCGGCGGCAGCTCCGGCATCGGTCTGGCGACCGCGACGGCCGCTGCCGAAGCAGGCGCTTCGGTCACCATCGCCTCGCGGTCGCGCGGCAAGCTCGACGCCGCGGTCGCCGCAATCGGCGGCAACGCACGCGCCGTCGTGCTCGACACCCGTGACTTGGAGGCGGTCGAACGCTTCTTCGCGGAAGAGCCGGCCTGGGACCATGTCGTCATCTCCGCGGCGCAGACGCCCGGCGGGCCGGTGCGCGGCCTTGCCGTCGCCGACGCCCGGACCGCGATGGACAGCAAATTCTGGGGCGCCTACCACGTCGCCCGTGCCGCAAAAATCAGCGAGACCGGATCGCTGACCTTCGTGTCGGGCTTTCTCAGCGTCAGGCCCTCCGCGACCTCCGTTCTGCAGGGGGCCATCAACGCGGCGCTGGAGGCGCTGGCCCGCGGGCTGGCTCTGGAACTCGCCCCGGTCCGCGTCAATGCCGTCTCGCCCGGCCTGATCGCGACACCGCTGTGGTCCGGCCTGCCGGCGGAGAAGCGGGAGGCGATGTTCGCCGGCGCCGCCCAGCGCCTGCCCGCCCGCCGGGTCGGCCAGGCCGAGGATATCGCCAACGCCGTGCTGTTCCTCGCCACCACCCCCTTCGCCACCGGCTCCACGGTGCGCGTGGATGGCGGCGGCGCCATCGCCTGACCGGCCGCTGGACCTCACTGCCTGACACCCTGGAAAACGCCATGCCCACCAAATTCCAAAAGATCGCCAGACGCGCCCTGTTCGTCGCAGCCCTGGGTTCCGTTCCCGTCGGCAACCTGCTGGCTGCCGACGGCGTCCCCATCCACGAGTTGGTCGTCGCCACGCCGCAACCGGGGTCCCGAGCCGATGCGACCGTCAATGCGGCCCGTGCCTTTTACGAATTCTGGAACAGTGGAGACACCGCCTATCTGAAACAGGCGGTTTCCGACCGCTTCACCGACCGCACCCTGCCAGCCGGCCGGCCGCAGGGGCCGGAGGGGCCGGCATTCGCTTCGCGCGGCTTCCGCACCGCCGTGCCGGATCTGGGCGTCATGGTGGAGAAGATGATCGTGGCCGGCGATTACGTCACCGTTCACATGACCTTCACCGGGCATTTCAGCGGCAAATTCGGTGACACTGCCGGCAAGGGGCAGGCGATCCGCTTCATCGCAACCGACCTGCTGAAGGTGGAGGACGGCCGGATCACCGACAACTGGCATATCGAGGACAATCTGACCCTGTTCCAGCAGATGGAACTGGCCCGGACCGGTCCGTGAGCTGACATCGAAACCGCGACACGTCACGGGAATTGATGAATTTTCTTCATAAGTCCATGCATCTTTGGGGGACTAATCGCAGACAGTCCCGTGGACTAGCTTCTCTGGCGCCACCACCGCCGCACCGCGGCGGGCAACGACCGGAGGATCGAGGCCATGGACATCGCACGAGTCGGCTCGCAGCCATCCACCAGGGGACCGGCGGACTGGTTCACGGGTACGGTCCGCATCGACCCGCTGTTCCAGCCGCACCCGCCGGCCCGCACGACGGCCGCCAGCGTCACCTTCGAGCCCGGCGCCCGCACGGCATGGCACACCCATCCGCTGGGGCAGACGCTGATCGTCACCGCCGGCTGTGGCCGTGTCCAGCGCGAGGGCGGTCCCATCGAGGAGATCCGCCCCGGTGACGTGGTGTGGTTCGCGCCGGGCGAACGGCACTGGCACGGCGCCTCGCCCACCATGGCGATGACGCACATCGCCATCCAGGAACAGCTGGACGGCAAGGCGGTCGACTGGATGGACAAGGTGACGGACGAGCAATACGGCGCCTGACGCTGCCCATCCCGGAACAGAAGCCGAGAAAAGCGAGGAGTTTCCCCCATGACTGTGAAAGCCTATGGCGCCCATGCCGCCGACAGACCGCTGGAGCCGATGGACATCGCCCGCCGGGCTCCTGGCCCGCATGACGTGCAGATCGAGATCGCCTATTGCGGCATCTGCCATTCGGATTTGCATCAGGTGCGGGCGGAATGGGCCGGCACGCTGTGGCCCTGCGTTCCCGGCCACGAGATCGTCGGCCGGGTTTCCGCCGTCGGCGGTCATGTGAAGGGCTTCCGCGAAGGCGATCTGGTCGGCGTCGGCTGCATGGTCGACAGCTGCCAGCATTGCGACGACTGCGAGGCCGGGCTGGAGAATTACTGCGACGGCATGGTCGGCACCTACAACGGACCGACCGACGACCCGCCCGGCCACACGCTCGGCGGCTATTCGCAGCGGATTGTCGTCCACGAACGCTATGTTCTGCGCGTCAAGCACCCGGAGGAGCAGCTTGCGGCGGTGGCGCCGCTGCTGTGCGCCGGCATCACCACCTATTCGCCCCTGCGCCACTGGCAGGCGGGGCCGGGCAAGAAGATCGGCGTCGTCGGGATCGGCGGCCTCGGCCATATGGGCATCAAGCTGGCCCACGCGATGGGCGCCCATGTGGTGGCCTTCACCACGTCCGAATCCAAGCGGGAGGATGCGAAGGCGCTGGGTGCGGACGAGGTCGTCATTTCCCGCAACGAGGACGAGATGGCCGCCCATGCGAAGAGCTTCGACCTGATCCTGAACACGGTGGCGGCTCCGCACGATCTGGACGCCTTTCTCGTGCTGCTGAAGCGCGATGGAACGATGACTCTGGTCGGTGCGCCGGCCGCGCCGCATCCCTCGCCCAACGTGTTCAACCTGATCACCAAGCGGCGGTCCATCGCCGGCTCGATGATCGGCGGCATCCCCGAAACACAGGAGATGCTGGATTTCTGTGCCGAGCACGGCATCACCGCGGACATCGAGCTGATCCGCGCCGGGGACATCAACGCGGCCTATGAGAGGATGCTCAAGGGCGACGTCAAATACCGTTTCGTGATCGACAACGCTTCCCTGTCCGCCTGACCCCGGCTCTCGCCTCCCTTTAAAAATGCGAGCACCCCCGAACCGGCGCGCCCCCAGTGGTCCGCCGGACGGGGGCTTGCTGCCCTGGATTTCGGCAAATATGCAAACTCACGTCTCTTCGGATGCCGACAGGACCGCGCCGCAGCCGGCAGCATGGGGTGCCGTCTTTGCGCTGTCCCTCGGCGCCTTCGCCCTGGTCGCATCCGAATTCATGCCGGTCAGCCTGCTGACCCCGATAGCATCGGAACTTCACATCACCGAGGGGCAGGCCGGACAGGCCATTTCCGTATCCGGCGCCTTTGCCATGCTGACCAGCCTTTTCATCTCGTCCCTGGCCGGCTCGCTCGACCGCAAGCATCTGCTTCTGGGATTGACCGTCCTGATGATCCTGTCGGGAACCATCGTGGCCGCTGCACCGGATTACCCGACCTTCATGGCGGGCCGGGCCCTCATCGGCGTCGCCATCGGCGGATTCTGGTCGATGTCGGCGGCCACGGCCATGCGGCTCGTTCCCGACCGTCAGGTGCCGCGGGCGCTTGCGGTCCTCAACGGCGGCAATGCGCTCGCCACCGTCGTCGCCGCACCGATGGGAAGCTTTCTCGGCGGTCTCATCGGCTGGCGCGGCGCCTTCTTTCTGGTGGTGCCGGTCGCCGCAATCGTCCTCGTCTGGCAGGCGGTCAGTCTTCCGTCCATGAGGACGGAGAGCCGCTCATCCCCCGTGACGGTCTTCCGGCTGATGGGCCGCCCCGTCGTTGCGTTGGGAATGATTGCGGTCAGCGTCTTCTTCATGGGGCAGTTCACCCTGTTCACCTACCTGCGGCCGTTCCTGGAAACGGTCGCCCACGTCGACGTTTCCACCTTGTCGTTCATGCTGCTGGCGATGGGGGCGGCCGGCTTCGTCGGCACCACCCTGATCGGCGGATTCCTGAAGACGGGTCTCTACCGGACGCTGATCGTCATTCCGGCATTGATGGCTCTCATCGCCCTGTTGCTCGTCGCGGTTGACTGGTCTCTGCCGATGACGGCGCTGCTGCTCGCCTGCTGGGGGTTGTTCGCCACGTCTGCACCGGTCGGCTGGTGGACCTGGGTGGCGAGGACGCTGCCGCGGGACGCCGAGGCGGGTGGCGGCCTGATGGTGGCCATCGTCCAGCTTGCCATCACCCTGGGAGCGGTGGTCGGCGGCCTGCTGTTCGACACAAGCGGCCATCGCGCCACCTTCGGCGCCAGTGCGGCCATGCTCGCTCTCGCCGCCCTGCTCGCCGCCTTCACGTCCCGCGCCGCATGGAAACGGACGCCTGCGGATGGCAACCGCTCCTGAAGCGAATACACGGCAAGCCCCGTCACTCCACCTGCTCGACCCCGAGGGGAAACCTGCCCCGCGTCAGCAGCGGCCCGGTCCCGCCCTCAAGCCGGCCAAGCCGGATCAGGCCGCGGGAATAGCGATATCCCGCATGGAACAGGGCAAGATTGCCCCAGGGGGCATAATAGCAAAGGTCGCCGGCAGCCTCGTTTCCGAACGGGCCGCTGCCCTCCTCGGTCAGCTTGCGCGGCAGATAGGCGATCTTCTCGTTGGTCGAATAGTCGTCGATTGTCAGCGTCAGCGGCAGCATCGACAACAGGTCGCGGCTGGACGGCGTATCGTCGAGCAACGCCGTGAACACATGATCGCTGAAATGCAGCCTTATCCTCATGGCCCGATCCTCCCCTTTGCGCGTCGTGTCTGCGGCAACCGAGCCCGGCGCAACGAGCCGCGGAACCACGGCACCCAGCAGGACCGCCGCCAGGAGCGACCGACGCGTAGAATTTCCGATCATCCCGTGCGTTTCCCTCGTCTTGATTGCCGCGCACCTGCCCTGTCGTGGCCGGACGGCGCACGGTCGGGTAGCTTTCCTCCAATTCCCTGTGATTGGTTAGGCGCTATGATGCGCATGACGATATGAAGGAGAATCATGAATGCCGCGTGAGAGTGTCGACGATCTGCTGGCCTTCATCGCGGTGGCCCGTGAGCGGAGCTTCACCAGGGCGGCGGCGCAGTTCGGCCTGTCGCAGTCGGCCCTCAGCCACACCATCCGCCAGCTCGAAGCCCGGCTCGGAATCCGGCTTCTGACCCGCACGACGCGGGCGGTGTCGCTGACCGATGCGGGCGAGCGCCTGTTCAATGGCATCCGTCCGCATTTCGAGGAGATCGGCGCGCAGATCGACGCGCTCAGCGAGTTGCGCGAGAAGCCGGCCGGCAACATCCGTATCAGCGCATCCGACCATGCGGTCGCCCATGTGCTCTGGCCCAAGCTGCGCGACATCCTGCCGAAATACCCCGACATCAAGGTCGAGCTGGTTCTCGACAACGCGCTGATCGACATCGTCGCCACCCGGTGCGATGCCGGCGTCAGGATGGGCGAACTGCTTGCCAAGGACATGATCTCAGCCAGGATCAGCCCGCCGGTCCGCTTCGCCGTGATCGGCACCCCCGCCTACTTCGACGGCAATCCGATCCCCGCCAGCCCGCAGGAGCTTGTCCACCACAGCTGCATCAATCTGCGCCTGCCGACATACGGCGGCCTATGGGCGTGGGAGTTCGAGCGCGAAGGGCAGACGGTCAACATCCACGTCGATGGACAGGTGGCCTTCAACAACATCCACAATGTCCTGGAGGCGGCCCTGGATGGCTTCGGCCTTGCCTATGTTCCGGAGGACATCGCCACCCCCCACATCGCGCAGGGACGGTTGAGGCGCGTCCTCGAAGACTGGTCGCCTTACTGGGAAAGCTATCACCTGTATTATCCGAGCCGGCGGCAATCCTCGCCGGCCTTCATCGCGCTGGTCGAGGCGCTGCGCCATCGCGAATGACGGGACGGGACCGGCGTCGACCGGAGCGCCGGCTTCTCAGTCCGGCGGCCAGCGATGGACGAAGCCGGCGTCGCGCTCCAGCCGGCGGCCCAGGCCGATCAAGCGGCGCTCCTCACCCGGACGGGCGATCAGCTGGATGCCGAAGGGCAGCCCGTCGGCATCGCCGGCAGGCAGCGTCAGCACCGGAAAGCCGATCAGCGTCACGATGGCGGTGACGCCGAGATAATCCAGAATCGTCTCCGTCGGACTGCCGTCGATGGCGGTCACCTCACCATCCTCGTTCGGCCAGGGCATCACGCCGCAAGCGGGGGCCACCAGGATATCGATATCCCGGAACAGTGCCGTGAAGCGACGGTACAGCGCGGTTCGCGCCGCCTGCGCCTCCAGATAGGCCTGGGCGGTGATGCTTCTGCCCGCTTCGATGTTCCACCGCACGGTGTCGGTCAACCGGTCGCCGTGCCTGTCCAGCAGCGGGCCGTGGGCGTGGCTGATCTGTGCGGCGCGCAGCGTGCGGAAGGTCGCCATGGCGTCGCCGCAGTTGGGATGACGGCGGAGGACCGGCCCTGCCACACCCTCCAGCCGGGCAATGGTGGCGGCGAAGCGCTCCCTCACCGCATGCGACACGGTTGCGGCACCGAAATCGGCCGTGGCACCCAGCCGTGAGCCCACCCCTCCATCGGCACCGTCGCGGAACGGCGCCAGAAGCGATGTCGGATCGTCGATGTCCATTCCGGCCATCGCCGCGAGCAGCACTGCGCAGTCCGTGGTGTCACGCGCGATCACCCCATGCGTCGCCAGCGTATCCCAGCCCAGCGGCCGTTTCGGCGCCGGGATCGATCCGGGCGTCGGCCGGATCGAGGCGACACCGCAGAAGCCCGCCGGCACCCGCACCGACCCGCCGAAGTCGGTGCCGTGGGCCAGCGGAACCATGCCGGCAGCAACGGCGACCGCAGCGCCGCCGCTCGATCCGCCGGATGTCAGCCGCGGATCGAACGGGTTGCGCGTCGGTCCGGCCAGACGGTTGCCGCAGATGGCGCCGAAGCCGAATTCCGGTGTGTTGGTCTTGCCGATGACGATGCCGCCGGCCGCTTCGATCCGTTCCACCGCGACATCGTTCGCCGCCGGCACATGGTCGGCGTAAAGCTCCGACCCATAGGTCGTGCGGATACCGGCGGTGTCGGTCAGATCCTTGATGGCCACCGGCACGCCATGCAGCGGCCCGACCGGGCGGCCGGTCTTCGCAAAGGCGGCATCGAGCGCCCTGGCCCGCCCCAGCGCCTTGTCCGCGGCGACGGTGAGGAAGGCGCAGAGCGCGGAATCGGCAGCCGTGACCCGGTCCAGATGCGCCTCTGTCACCGCGCGGGCTGAAAGCTCCCCGCTGGCGAGACGCGCTGCCAGGGACGCCGCGCTGTCCCGCCACAAGACATCACTCTGCACAGACATTCATCAACCTCCCGGCAATGGCGTCAAAAGCGGCATATGCATCCGGCCTGCGCACAAGATGGCGGCAATTCGGGTTCCGCAAAAACCGCCGCCCAGCGCAAAACAAGGCTATCATATTGCTATATAACGCAAAATGCAAAATCGGCATGCCGTTTGCTAAAGAGGAAGGCAATCGAACGGCAACGCGAAAGGGATGGTGCAGCCATGGTCAGCGCTTCGCCCAACGGCCCGGCTTCCCCGCGCGGGCAGACGCTTCTTCTCGACGGGATCACCCAACGCTACGGCACGTCGCTCGCGGTGAACGAGGTTACGCTCGACATCCGCGGCGGTGAACTCGTGGCGCTTCTCGGCCCGTCGGGCTGCGGAAAGACCACCCTGCTGCGGATCATCGCCGGTTTCCTCGCCCAGACGAAGGGGCATGTGATGGTCGGCGGCAAAAGCGTGGACGGGCTGCCACCCAACCGCCGCTCGGTCGGCATCGTCTTCCAGAACTACGCGCTGTTCCCGCACATGACGGTCGCGGAGAACGTCGCCTACGGCCTGGATGCACGCGGCGCCGACCGCGCCACCCAGCGCAGCGAGGCGCAACGCATGCTGGATCTGGTCAAGCTCGGCCATCTGGGCGACCGCACCCCGCGCCAGCTGTCCGGCGGCCAGCAGCAGCGCGTGGCGCTGGCCCGCGCGCTGGCGGTCAACCCGTCGATCCTGCTGCTGGACGAACCCTTCGCCGCGCTGGACAAGAATCTGCGCCTGGACATGCAGATCGAGGTCAAGCGCATCCAGCGCCTGTCCGGCATCACCACCATCCTCGTCACCCACGACCAGGAAGAGGCGCTGTCGATGGCCGACCGCGTCGCGGTGCTGAGCCAGGGCAAGCTGGAACAGTTCTCCCCGCCGACCGAAATTTACGACACGCCCGACAGCCTGTTCGTCAACACCTTCGTCGGCTCGGCCAATTTGCTGGGCGGCGTGCTGGTCGACAGCGACCGCAGCTCCGGCCGGGTGCGGCTGGACGCCGGCGGACTGATCGAGACCCGCGCGCCCAAGGGCGATCTGCGGCCGGGCTCCCGCGTCACCGTCTGCCTGCGCCCCGAACATCTGAGCGTCGATCCCGCCACGGGCGACACCGAGACGCTGAACGGCGTGGTGGAGATGGGGCTGCCGCTGGGCGCCACCGTCGTCCACGAAATCCGCGTCGGCGACGGCACCGCCGTCAAGGTGTCGGAACCGCGCATCCAGCGCACCGACCTGCTGGCGCCCGGCACCCCGGTGCGGCTGGCACCGGTCGCCCCCCGCCTCGCCTCGGTCTTCGCCGCGGCCTGAATCTCCTCTTCACCCCCCTCCTCTCACCTTCAGGCCCCTCTCACCTTCAGGAGTGAACGATGCTGCTGACCCGCCGCAATCTGATGCAGACGGCGCTGACGCTGGGTGCCATGCACGCCTTCCCCGGCCTGACCTGGGCGCAGGCGCGCCCGCTGGTCTTCGCGACCTTCACCGGCAGCTGGGAGGAAGCCCACAAGGCCGTGCTCGTCCCCGCCTTCCGCAAGGCGGCGGGCAACGCCAACATCGTCCTCGACCCGATGCTATCGGTCGACCAGATCGCCAAGGTCAACGCCGCCAGGTCCAACCCGCCGATCGACGTCATGCTGCACGATCCGGGGCCCGCGCTCCAGGCCATCGCGCAGGATCTGGTCGAACCCTATCCGGTCGAACAGAGCGCCTATTACAAGGACCTGATCCCGGCGGCTCAGGTCCCGATGGGGCCGGCGCCCTTCTTCCAGGTGGTCGGCATCACCTACAACCCGGAGACGGTGAAGACGCCGCCGACCTCCTGGGCCGACCTGTGGAAGCCGGAATTCAAGGGCCGCGTCGGCATCACCAACCTGAACTCGACGCTCGGCACCGGCTTCATGGTGGAACTCGCCAAGATGCATGGCGGGTCGGAGGCCAACATCGACCCGGCCTTCAAGGCCATCGAGGCGCTGCGCCCCAGCCTTGCCGCCGTCGCCGCCAATCCCGGACAGCTCGCCACCCTGTTCCAGCAGGGCCAGATCGACATTTCCCCCGGCAACTTCAACGCCATCCAGATCCTGAAGGCGCGTGGAGTCCCGGTGGAGTTCGTCATTCCGAAGGAGGGCGCCATCGCCTTCAAGACGACCATCCACATCGTCAAGAACTCCCCCAACAAGGAACTGGCCTTCAAGCTGATCGAAGCCGCCATGTCGCCGGAGGTGCAGGCCACGCTGATGGAGGAGCCCTACCTGATCGTGCCGACCAACACCAAGGTCGCGATCAAGGGCGAACTGGCCAAGACGCTGGCCAAGGACCATGCGGAGATCGCGAAGAAGTTCGTGTTCCAGGACTGGGGCAAGATCAACGAGCAGCGCGCCGCCTGGATCGAGCGGTTCAACCGCGAAATCCGCGTCTGACCGCTCAATAGCCCGCCAGCCGGAGGAGGCGCCCCATGGCCGCGACGTTGCGCGACGTCACCACCTACGACCTGAAGCTCGCGGCTCCGCTGGCGGCGGGCTTCGTCCTGTTCTTCGTCACGCCGCTGGTGATCCTGCTGGCGCTGAGTTTCCAGACCGACCCGCAGGGCGGCCATTACGGGCTGACCCAATATGTCGCTTTCCTGGGCGACAGCTTCAGCCTGGGGGTTCTGGGTTCGACCCTGTGGCTGGGGGTGAAGGTGACGGTGCTGACCCTACTGCTGGGCTATCCGGTGGCATGGCTGCACCAGCGCTCTCCCGGCTGGGCCAGGGGGATCATCATGCTGCTGGTGCTGCTGCCGCTGCTGACCAGCGTGGTGGTGCGCACCTTCGCCTGGGTGGTCATCCTGGGCCGTCAGGGCATCGTCAACGCCACGCTGTCCTGGATCGGGCTGATCGACACGCCGCTGAAGCTGCTCTACACCGAGGGCGGCGTGGTCGTGGCGCTGGCACAGGTACAGATGCCGCTGATGGTGCTGCCGATCATCACCGCGCTGAGCCGCATCGACCCGAATTTCGCCGACGCCTCGTCGGTGCTGGGGGCCGGGCACTGGCGGACCTTCCGCAAGGTGATCCTGCCGCTGTCGCTGCCGGGCATCGTCGCCGGCTGCCTGCTGACCTATGCCGCGGCGATCACCGCCTTCATCACGCAGAGCCTGATCGGCGGCGGCCAGATGCTGTTCATGCCGATGTACATCTACCAGCAGGCTTCGACCCTGCAGAACTGGCCCTTTGCCGCGGCGATCTCCATCGTCTTCCTGCTGTCGGTGCTGGTGGTGGTGTCGATCTTCAACGCTCTCGGCCGCCTGTCGCGCGGCTATGCCAACGCCTGATCCGGGGAGGCAGCGATGTCCGATTACGCAAAGCCGGTCTCCGGCGGCCGCCGCATCGATTTCGATGCGCTCAGCTTCCGCATCGTCATGACCGGCATCGCGCTGATGGCGCTGGTCCTGCTGGTCGCCCCGACGGTGGTGGTGATCTGGGTGTCCTTCACCAGCGGCTATTCCCTGAAATTCCCGCCGCCCGGCTATTCGCTGCGCTGGTACGCCGAACTGTGGGACGCGTGGCAGCTTCAGTTCGCGATGATGAACAGCCTGACGGTGGCCGCCTGGGCGACCGGCCTGTCGATCCTTCTGGGGGTTTCCGCCTCGCTCGGCATCGCCCGCTCGCCGACCCTGACGGCCAAGGTGCTGGACAGCCTGTTCCTGTCGCCGCTGGTGCTGCCGGCCCTGGCCTTCGGCCTGTCGTCGCTGATGTTCTTCTCGATGATCGGGGTGCCGGTGTCGCCGCTGACGCTCATCATCGGCCACACCGTCGTCTCGGTGCCCTTCGTCGTCCGCAACACCGTGGCCTCGCTCGCCCAGATGAACCCGTCGCTGCTGGAGGCCTCGTCCAGCCTGGGTGCCGGGCGCTGGTACGGCTTCCGCCGCGTCACCCTGCCGCTGATCCGGCCCGGCATCATGGCGGGCGGCTTCATCGCCTTCATGGCGTCCTTCGACAACGTCCCCGTCTCGCTGTTCCTGCGCGACGCCGCCACCGACATGCTGCCGATCCGCATGTGGCAGGATCTGGAAGGCCGGTTGGACGTCACCGTCGCGGCGCTGTCGGGCGTGCTGATCGTCGTCACCATCGGCCTGATGCTGGTGATGGAACGCGTCGCCGGTCTCTCCAAAAG
This sequence comes from Azospirillum sp. 11R-A, assembly GCF_049472615.1. NCBI lineage: Bacteria > Pseudomonadati > Pseudomonadota > Alphaproteobacteria > Rhodospirillales > Azospirillaceae > Azospirillum > Azospirillum sp. 11R-A. The sequence continues at coordinate 243,952 of NZ_JBCEBL010000004.1, forward strand.
GTTGACCTGACCCCCGTCACACACCGAGAAAGAGGGAAACCCCGTAGGGGGTGAACTTGAAGGGCAGATGCAGATGGCGGTCGAGGTCGGTGACGACGAAGCGGAACGGAACGATGTCGAGGAAGCGGGCCTGCTCCTCGGCATAGCCCGCCGCCTGCAGCCAGTCGCCAACATGGAACAGCACCTCGTGCGGGCCGGCGGCGATGCCGTCGCCGCGCACGGTCGGGTGGTCGAGTTGGCCGTTGGCGCCAAGCTCCCCCGCCGCCAGCAGCCGGCGCTCCGGGGTCAGCGCGTGAAGCTCCACCCGCATGCCCTGGGCGGCGACGCCGCGCGCCACATCCACACCATGGATCGAAATTCCGCCAGCCATGCTGTCTCCGTCTTCGGTTCGCCGAAATGGTAGCCGAGACGGCGACGGCAACGCCAGCGCCGCTGCTCCCCCCGCTGCTGCCGGCACTGGTCGGCATGACCGGTTTGCAGGCGCTGGTCGCGCTGGCCCTGTTCGCGCCGGGGGTGCTGGCGCCCCGATTGGGGATCGACCCGGCGGGGCTGGGCCTGTTCACCACCACCGGCTTCGCGGTCGGGATGGCGGCGTCGCTCTATGGCGGCGTGCTGGCCGGACGTCTCGGGCCGTTCCGGATCGCCAGCCTCTGTGCGGTGGCGGTCGCCGCCGCCATGCTGTGCGCGATGACGGGCGGGAGCGCCGCGGGGCTGCTGGCCGCCGGTGTCGCCATCGGCCTTGCCTGCGGACCCGAGACGCCGGCCAGTGCTGCGATCCTCGGCCGGCTGGTCCGGGAAGCAGACCGGCCGATGGTGTTCTCCGTCCGCCAGACGGGCAACCAGATCGGCGCCATCGCCGGATCGCTGGCTCTGCCGCTTCTGGCCGTCGCCTTGGATCCCCGCGCCGGCTACGCGGTCATCGCCATGCTGGCGCTGGCCTGCATTCCGGTCTTCGAGCGGCTGCGGCCCGTCTACGATCCATTGACCCGCAATGCCGCCGCAGGTTTCGGATTGGGCACGGCGGTGCAGTTGCTGCGCGGCGACCCGGCGCTGCGGCGGATGGCGCTGGCAGCCATGCCCTATTCCGCCAGCCAATTGACGCTGAACGGTTTTTTCGTGGTCTTCGCCGTGACGGAACTGGGGCTGGAGCATGTGTCGGCCGGGGTGGCGCTGGCCGCCGGGCAGGCGGGCGGGCTGGTGGGACGGCTCGGCTGGGGCGTGGTGGCGTCGCGCTGGATGGCGCCGCGCCGGCTGGTCGGCCTGCTGGGGCTGGGCATGGCCGCGGCATCGATCCTGGTGGGATGGGCCGGCGCCGCCCTGCCCTTCCCGGTGCTGACCCTGGCGACCTTCCTGTTCGGATTGACCGCCAGCGGCTGGAACGGCGTGTTCGTGGCCGAGGTCGCGCGGCTGGCCCCCGCCGGCCGCATCGGCGAGGCGACAGGGGCGGTGATGGTCGGCGGCTTCGCCGGACTGATCGCCGGACCGATCCTGCTGGTCGCCGCCGCCGCGGTCAGCGACCTCGCCACCGGCTATGTCGCCGTCGGCCTGCTGGCGGCGCTGGCCGGCCTCAGCCTTCTGAAGGACAAGCGATGACCACTCCCCCGCGCGCCGCCGCCCCACGCGCCGCCGCCATTGCCGAAGCCGTGCGCATGGGCCGCAGCAGCGCCCGTGCCGAAACGGAAGCGGCGCTGGCCCGCATCGCCGCCGGCAATCCGGCGCTGAACGCCTTCGTCTTCGTCGACGAGGCCGAAGCGCTGGCAGAGTCGGATGCGGTCGACCGCAGGCTGGCCGCTGGGGAAACGCTGCCGCTGGCCGGGGTGCCGGTCGCGGTCAAGGACACCATCTGGGTCGCCGGCCGGCGCGTGACCCAGGGATCGCGCCTGTTCGCGGACTTCCGCGCTCCGGCCGACGCCATCGCGGTGGAGCGGCTGCGCGCTGCCGGCGCCGTCATCGTCGGCATGACCAACAGCTCCGAATTCGCCTGCAAGGGCGTCACCATCAACCCACTGTTCGGACCGACACATCACCCGCAGGACCCAAGCCTGACCCCCGGCGGGTCGAGCGGCGGGCCGGCCGTGGCGGTGGCGGCGGGGCTGGTGCCGCTGGCGCTCGGCACCGATGCCGGCGGGTCGAGCCGCCGCCCGCCCGCCCATGTCGGCGCGGTCGGGTTCAAGCCGTCCTTCGGCGCCATTCCCTATGGACCGGGTTTCGCCGAGCCCTTCACCGGCATTGCCGTGATGGCCCCCATCGCCGCCGATGTCGCCGACGCGGCACTGATGTTCGAGGCGCTGTGCGGGCCCGATCCGCGCGATCCCGAATCCATCGCCATCGCCCCGGCAGACACCCGACCGCCCGAAAGCCTGACCGTCGCCTACAGCCCCCGCCTCGGCCTGGATGCGCCAATCGACGAGGATGTGCGGCAGGCGGTCGAACACGCGGTGGAACTGCTGGAACGGGCGGGAGTCCGCGTCGTCCGACGCGATCCGCCCTGGCCGACCGGGGTGACGGAAACGGCGCTGATGCCCTTGCAGCATGCCGGGCTGGCCACCCTCTACGGCGACGCCTTCCGCCGCGATCCGGCCCGGTTCGATCCCGACATCGCCGCGCAGATCGAGCGTGGACTGACCCTGACGGGACCGGAGGTCGCGGCGGCGCAGTTGCTGGGTGTGGAGGTCGCACGCGCGCTTGCCGGCTTCTTCACCGACAACGACCTGCTGCTCGGCCCGACCACGCCCTGCGTCGCATGGCCGCTCGACCGGCTGGGTCCGGAGACCATCGGCGGACAGGCGGTACCGCCACGCGCGCATGCCGTCTTCACCCCGCTGTTCAACCACGCCAAGGTCCCCGCCCTCAGCCTGCCCTGCGGCACCGGCCGTGCCGCTCTGCCGGTCGGGTTGCAGGTCGTCGCCCCGCGCGGGCTGGACCGGCGGGTGCTGCGCTTCGCCGCCTTCATCGAAACGCTGCTCGCCACTGGCGGGCGAGGACTGGCCGGATGAGCATGGACAACACCGTTCCCGGCGACGTTTCCGGCGACACCCCCGAAGCCGCCCCCCGGCGGCGCCGGACGGTGCCGCCGCCGCCTCTGGCGGAAATGGCGGTGGAGCGCCTGCGCTCCATGATCATCTACGGCGAACTACCACCCTCGGCCCGGCTGATCGAGCCGGAGCTGAGCGAAAAGCTCGGCATCTCCCGCACCCCGCTGCGCGAGGCGCTGAAGCTGCTGGCGGCCGACGGGTTGGTGATGCTGCGCCCCAACCGCAACGCCATCGTCGCCCCGCTCGATGCCGACGAGCTGATCCACCTGTTCGAGGCAGAAGGCTGCATCGAAAGCTTCGCGGCGAAGCTCGCCGCCGAACGGATGACCGCCGCCGACCTGCGCCGCCTGCGCGGCTTCCAGGACAGGATCGAGGCTTTGCAGGGAGCCGGCGCGCTGGAGGAGTATTTCTCCATCAACCAGAAGATCCACCGGATGATCGTGTCGGGCGCCAAGAATCCGGCGCTGGTGGACGCGCATGACCGGCTGCTCGGCCGGCTGGCGCGGGCGCGCTATTTTGCGCTGGGCGCCCAGGGCCGCTGGAAGGAATCGGTGCTCGAGCACCGCGAGATCCTGGCGGCGATGGAGGCCCGCGACGGCGAGACCGCCCAGCGCCTGTTCATGCACCATGTCGGCCGCACCGGCGAGGTGGTGGCCGCCGCCTGCGCCTCGCCCAGGGCACGGCGGGCGGTGTAAGAGCACCGACCGCCGGGACCGTCAGAACGGCAGGACCGGCGCCGGGGCGCTCTTGGGACGGGCGGGCGCCGGCAGGCCGCAGGGCAGGAACCGGCCACGGCCGGGCTCAGCCAGCAGCGCGCCGTCACGGCACACCACCGCTCCGCGCGAGATCGTCGCCACCGGCCAGCCCATGACCTCCATCCCCTCATAGGGGGTGTAGTCGACATTGTGGTGCAGCATGGCGTTGGTAACGGTGACCCGGCGGTTCGGATCCCACAGGACGATGTCGGCGTCGGCCCCCACCGCGATGGTGCCCTTGCGTGGATGCAGCCCGTACATGCGGGCGGGGTTGGTGGCGGTCAGTTCCACGAATTTGGTCAGTTCCATCCGCCCGGTCATCACGCCGGCGGAGAACAGCAGCGGAAGGCGCGTCTCCACCCCCGGAATGCCGTTGGGCACACAGCGGAAAGGCGCCTGTTCGCCGTGGACCCTCTTGCCGCCCGGACCGTCGAAATGGAACGGCGCATGGTCCGACGAAAAGACCTGAAAGGTCCCGCCGGTCAGCCCATCCCAGATGACGGCCTGATTGGCGGCATCGCGCGGCGGCGGGGAACAGATGCACTTCGCGCCCTCGAAACCCTCCCCACCCAGATCGTCGGCGGTCAGGAACAGATATTGCGGACAGGTCTCGGCATAGATCCGCAGGCCGCGTCCCTGCGCCCAGCGGATCTGCTCCACCGCGTCGGCGCCGGAGACATGGACGATCAGGATCGGCACATCCACCAGCTCGGCGAGCGAGATGGCCCGGTGGGTGGCCTCGCGCTCCGCGACGCGCGGGCGGGAGACGCCGTGGAAGAAGGGCGCCGTCTGGCCGGCGCGCTCCAGCTTCTCGGTCAGCCAGGCGATGCAGTCGGCATTCTCCGCATGCATCATCACCATGGCGCCCTCGCTGCGGGCGATGTCGAGAACCTCCAGAATCTGGCGGTCGTTCAGCTTCAGCGCATCGTAGGTCATGTAGATCTTGAAGGACGTGTAGCCCTCGCGGATCAGTGCCGGCAGTTCCTGGCCCAGCACCTGCTCGGTCGGATCGGTGACGATCAGGTGGAAGGCATAGTCGATCACAGGCTTGCCGGCGGCCCGCCGATGATAATCGTCCACCGCCTCGCGCAGCGACCGTCCTTTTTCCTGGCAGGCGAAGGGCAGAACCGTGGTGGTGCCGCCGAAGGCGGCGGAGCGGGTGCCGGTCAGGAAGTCGTCGGCCATCACCGATCCGTCGCCGGTCGGCTGGTCGAAATGGACATGCCCGTCGACGCCGCCCGGCAGGACCAGCAGCCCTGCGGCGTCGATCTCCTCGGCTCCGGGGGCGAGGCCGGCGCCGAGCGCGGCGATGGTCCCGCCGCGCACGCCGACATCGGCCTTGAACACATCCGACGCGGTGGCGACCGTGCCGTTGCGGATGACCAGATCGAACTCCATGCTCCCCTCCCCCGTTTCAGCCCTCAACCGTCAGCGGTCAGCCGTGCAATTCCCGGAACAGGCTGCCCCAGCCCTCGACCCGGCGGGTGTCGACGCCGGTCATGCGCAGCGCCTTCCACACCACGGTGGACACGGTGTCGTAGACGGGAATGCCCAGCGCCTTCTCAACCCGCTCCGCCACCGGGGCGCCGCGCATGTTGGTGCAGATGATGGCGATCGCGTCGGGCTTGGCTTCCGCCACCTCGGCGCACATGCGCTCGATCCGCTCCTCGGTGATCTCGGAGAAGGAGAAGTTGCCGCGGTCGTTCAGATGGCGCTCCGCCACCACCTCGAAGCCGGCGGCGTTGTAGTTGGCGACCATCCGCTCCTGGATCTCGTCGAGATAGGGGCTGACGATGGCGAAGCGCTTGCGTCCCGTCGTCTCCAGAATCTCGTTCAGCGCCAGCATTGAGGTGCAGGCCGGAATGCCGGTCTCCGCCGCGATGGTGCTGCACAGCCGCTCGTCGGCATCGAAGCCGAGCCAGCCGGCCGAGGTGCCGTTCCAGCCGATCACGTTCAGCTTGGCGTCGGCCAGCAGCCGGGCGGCGTCGAGGAAAGGTGCATCGGTGAATTGGTCGAGTGCCGCGGCGCGCAGCGAGATCTCTTTGACGGTGAAGCGGCCGAAATGGGCCGACACCTCCGGCAACCCGCTCAGCATGGCGGAGGTCACCGGCTCGAGAACCGTGTTGGAGGACGGGGTCAGCATCCCCAGAAGGACGCGCTTGGTCAGATCAGGCGTGGTCATGTTCGGTCCTTATCGCTTCAGGCGTTTCTTGTTTTCAGGGATTTAAGCGCGCGCCCACAGCGCGCGGGCGGCCTCGTCGGCCTCGATGCAGATCCGCTCCAGATCGGCGCGCAGCAGACGGCCGTCCTCGACCAGAACTTCGCCGTCGACCATCACCATCTCCACGTCGCGGCCCTGGCCGGTGTGGACCAGCGTGCCGAGCGGGTTGGTCTGCGGGCGCAGATGCGGACGGCGGCTGTCGAACACCACCAGATCGGCGCATTTGCCGACGGTGAGCGTGCCGATCCGGTCGGCCATGCCGACGGCCTGGGCCCCGCCCAGCGTCGCCATGCGGAAGACATCGGCCGGCTGCCAGTCGGCGGTGACGCCGCCCTGGCCAACGCGGCCGGTGGCGAGCGCCCAGCGCATCGTCTCCACCATGTCGCCATGCTGGGTGTCGGTGCACAGCGCCAGATTGACCCCTGCCGCCTTCAGGGCCGGGGTCGGCGCCAGCCTGCCGGAGGCGGCGTTGCATTTGGGCACATGCACCGCATGGGCGCCGGCGCGGGCCAGCCGCGCGATGTCGTCGTCATCGACATAGAGGCAATGGGTGGCGAGAAGCCGGTCGTTCAGCATCCCGGTCTCTTCCAGCAGGGCCGCGGGAGAGAGGCCGGTGGAGGCGCGGACGCGTTCCACCTCCACCCGGCTCTGCGCCAGATGGGTGTTGACGCGCATCCCGCGGGCCGACGCCTCGGCGGCGAGGGTCCGCAGGAAGCCGGGGGAGCAGGTGTCCGGCGCATGGGCGGCCATCTGCACCGCGATGCGCCCATCCAGCGCCCCGTGCCAGCGGTCGTGCAGGTCGAGCGTCCGGCGCAGCAGATCCTCGCCGATCCCGGCATCGAAACGCCATTCCCCCTGCGGCACGCGGGCGAAATCCACGTCATGCACCCGCCAGCCGGCATGGACCCTCAGCCCCAGCTCGGCCACGGCCTCCAGCGTCGCCTCGGCATGGACGAAATGGTCGCAGACCAGAGTGGAGCCGGACAGCAGCGCCTCCGCCACGCCCAGCCGTGCGAGCGCCCGCGCCTCCTCCGGCGTGGCGTCGGTGCCCTTGGGAACGCCGGGGGTGTAGGACGGGGCGAAGCCGAGATCGGCGGCGACGCCGCGGACCATCACCAGCACCGCATGCAGATGGGCGTTGACGAAGCCCGGCGTCACCAGCCGGCCGGGACGGTGCAGCGTGCGCTCCGCCGCCGGCAGCCCGGCGGCGACCGGGGCCAGATGGGCGATCCGGCCGTCGCGGATGCCGATGGCGGCATCTTCGATGATGCCCAGCGCCGGATCGCCGGTGATGGCGGTGACGCCGGTCAGCAGCAGATCGAGGGGAGCGGGGTTCATGCCGCAGCACCCTGTCGGCTCACCGCCATGGAGCCCGGCTTCGCCTCCTTGCGCTGCTGCATCCCTTCCTCGCGGATCAGGTTCAGGATGTGGCGCTTGTGGTCGTTGAACTGCTGGCTGGTGATGTCGCGCGGGCGCGGCAGGTCGAGGTCGATCAGCTCGCGCACCCGGCCCGGCCGGCTGGTCAGAACAGCGACCTGCGTGCCCAGCACCAGCGCCTCGTCGACGCTGTGGGTGACGAAGACGATGGTGCAGTGCTGCTTCTGCCAGATGGCGACCAGTTCCTCCTGCATGTCCATCTTGGTCTGGGCATCCAGCGCCGCGAAGGGCTCGTCCATCAGGATGACCTGCGGGTTCAGCAGCAGGGCACGAGCGATGCCGACGCGCTGACTCATGCCGCCCGACAACTCCGCCGGATAGTGGTTCTCGAAACCCTGGAGCCCGACCATGTCGATGTATTCCTGCGCTGCGGCCCGGCGGTCGGCCTTGCGCCAGCCCTTCAGCCGCAGATGGAAGGCGACATTCTCCCACACCGGCAGCCAGGGCATCAGGTTGGCCTGCTGGAAGACCATGCCGCGGTCGGCGCCCGGCCCGTCCACCGGCTTGCCGCCGACCGTCACGCTGCCGCCGGTCGGCTTCTCGAAGCCGGCGATCATGTTCAGCAGCGTGGACTTGCCGCAGCCCGACGAACCCAGCAGGCACAGAAACTGGTTGGGTTCCACCGACAGGCTGACATCGTCGATGGCCAGCAGGTCGCGCTTGCGCTTGGCGTCGCGGAAGATCTTGGTGATGTTCTTCAGCTCGATGGAGGCCATGGCGTCAGCCCTCCCGGCTTTGCAGGGTGGATCCGTGCTGCCAGTGCAGCGCCACGGACATCAGGAGCTTGATCAGGCCGTCGGTCGCATAGCCGAGCAGGCCGATGCTGGCCATGGCGGCGAGCACGAGGTCGTAGCGCAGGAAGTAATAGCTGTCCCACAGCACGTACCCGAGGCCGCTCTTGACCGCGACCATCTCGGCGGTGACGGTCAGCATCCAGGCGGCGCCGATGCCGATGCGCAGGCCGGCGAAGATGCTGGGCAGGGCCGCCGGGAACACCACATGGCGCAGAAGCTGCTGTTCGGTGGCGCCCATCATCGCGGCGGCGCGGATCAGGTTGCGGTCGGCCGTCTTCACCCCATGGATGGTGTTCATCAGGATGGGGAAGAAGGCGCCGAGGAAGACCAGGAAGATGGCCGGCTTGTTGGCGATGCCGAACCAGATGATCGCCACCGGAATCCAAGACACCGGCGGAACCGGGCGCAGCATCTGGATCGTCGGCTCCACCGTCCGCTCGACCCAGCGCCACCAGCCGATGGCGATGCCCAGAAGGATGCCGCTGGCCGCCGCGATGGCATAGCCGGCGGCGACCCGCATGGCGCTGGACAGCGCATCGGCAAACCAGCGCCCGCTGTTGGCCTGGCTGGTCTCGTCGAAGCCGAACACCCAGTCGCCCCACGCATGCAGGACCACCGTCGGCGGCGGCAGCAGCGCCGCGGGCAGAAGGCCGGACCGCGACACGGCCTCCCAGGCCACGAGGATGACGAGGGGAACGACCGCCCTTTCCCAGGCGAACCGCTCCCAGATTTTTCCTATCGCCGTCATGAACCGGACTCCTGTCCCATGAAACATCTGGCCGGATAGAGCCGGCAGCCGATCAGAAGCCCAACTCGGTCTTCGGCTTGGCCGTGACGGTTTCCAGGAAGCTGTAATCGAGGTTCTTCTCGGCCGCGGCGGAGACGTCGTGGCTGATGTATTTCAGGTCGCGCATCATCGCGGCGATGGCGAGCGTGCTGTCCTTGTGCATGGCATAGTCGGGCGCGGCGTTCTTCAGCGCCTCGGCGGCGACCGTCTTGTCCATGCCGGTGTATTTGTTGATGGTGTCGACCCAGGCGCCCCGGTCGGCCTTCAGCTTGTCGACCAGCGCCACGACGGACGCGACGGTGGCCTCGACCGCCTTGGGATGCTCCTTGATCACGTCGGAGCGGGTGACGATCAGGTTGGTCAGGTTGCCGGCGGCCTGATCGTAGGGAAGCGTGAAGTGCCGGCCGGCTCCGCTGCTGCGGATCTGCGAGGCGAAGGGCTCCACCGTGCAGATCACGTCGACCTCGCCGCGCTGGAGGGCGGCGGCATGGTCGGACGGGTTCGGGATGTTGACGAACTGCACGTCCTTGTTGGCGTCGATCCCGTTCTTCAGGAAGGCGCCGCGCATGTGGATGTCCTGCGCATTCCCGCGCGAGGCGGCGACGCGCAGCGGCTCGCCCTTTGCCTTGCGGTCGGCGATCAGCGCCTTCAGCCCGGCCCAGTCGTCCGGCTTCAGCTCGATGCCCTTGGCGGTCAGGATTTCCGACCCGCCATTCACCTGGCCGGAGATCGCCACCACGTCGAAGCCCTTGTCGAGGGCGGTGATGTAATGGAGGTAGGTGACCTGCGCCACGTCGATGCTCTTGGACACCAGGGCCGTCAGCACGTCGTTGCCGGAATTGAAGTTGATGGCCTCGATCTTCACGCCCTTCGCCAGATCGGGCGTCAGCGCCATCGGCAGGCAGTGGGCGCATTTGGCGAAGCCCAGCTTCACCGCCTCCATGTCGGCGGCCTGGGCGGTCGCGGCGGCCGCGGACAGAGCGAGGACCGCGCCGGTGACGGCGCCAAGCGTGAAGGATCGAAGCGACATGGGCAGGGTTCCCTGATGCGATTGCGATATTCCCTCTGTCGCAAACCGCGTGCCAGATTGTATACAATATGACGATTTTAGATTTATTATTTAATATCAATGCTATATAAGTTTTTTGAAACCAAGTGCACACCGCGTCTCTCTTGCCTTGTTTTTAAGCGCATGGCATCGTTTGCGCATAGCTGCACAATCATTCAGCATTATGGACATCGCCGGATCGACCATGGACATTGTGAAGACCGCCAAGTTCCCCGCCGGGCCGATCCGCCGTGAAACGCTGCACCATGGTGCCGTCGCGGAGCTGCGCGCGATGATCCTGTCCGGCGAATTGCGGCCGGGCAGCCGCGTGCCGGAGGTCCAGCTGTGCGAACAGCTGGGGGTCTCGCGCACCCCTTTGCGGGAAGCGCTGCGCGTCCTGGCGGCGGAAGGGCTGGTGGAACTGCGCCCGCACCGCGGCGCCGTGGTGACGCCGATCGACCCCAAGGAGATCGCCGCCATCTTCGAAGTGATGGAGGCGCTGGAGGCGTTGGCGGGCGACCTTGCCTGCCGGCGGGGCACGCCGGAGGAGTTCGCCGAACTCGACCGGCTCCACGCCCAGCTTCACGCCCAGTTCGATGCCGGCGACCGGCCGGCCTATTTCCTGACCAACCGGCAGATCCACGCCCGGATCGTCGCGATGGCGCGCAACCCGTCCCTGGACGCCACCTATGCCGGCTTCGCCTCCAAGATTCTTAGGGCGCGGTCGCTGGCCAATTACGATGAGGAACGCTGGCGGCACTCGCTGAGCGAACATGACGGCTTCATGGCCGCATTCCGGCAGCATGACGCGGCGACGGCCGGCGGCCTCCTGGCCGCCCACAGCCGGCAAACCGCCGATGCGGTGCTCGCTGCGCTGAACGGCTGCGGTTCAGACGATCCAGGCAACGTTGGGCGTCAAACCGCATCGCCGTGATGGGCGATCCCTGTCATACCGCATCACACATCCTGCCCGCCACCCAAGCCCGGCCGGGACTGAGGGTCAGAGCCGGAAGTGCGCGCGTCCTGGCCGGAGGGCGGCGGCGGCACCTCGTCGCTTCCCTCGCTGCGGTCGCGGTAGAGGGCGGCGCGGGCCAGCAGCATCAGGGTGATCGGGGTGGTGACCACCATCAGCGCGGTGATCAGCACCTCGTGCAGAATCGCCCTGGATTCGAGAACCGAGAAGACCAGCATCGAGGCCAGCAGGATGCAGCCGATGCCCAGGGTCGAGCCCAGCGTCGGCGCGTGTACCCGCTGGTAGAAGCTGCCGAACCGCAGCAGCCCGACCGTGCCGATCAGGGTCAGCACCGCACCGGCCAGCAGCAGCAGGGCGGCGGGAATGGCGGCCCAGGCGGGGAGATCGGCCAGATGGTTGTTCATTCGATGACCTCGCCGCGCATCAGGAACTTCGCCAGCGCCGCCGTCGACACGAAGCCGAGCAGGGCGATGATCAGAGCCGCCTCGAAATAGAGGATGCTGCCGTTGCGGATGCCGAAGGTCAGCAGCAGCATCGTCGCCGTGACGTAGAGGGTATCCAGCCCCAGCACCCGGTCCTGTGCCCGCGGCCCCCGCAGCACCCGGAAGGTCGCGAAGGCCATGGCGACCACCAGCATGATCTGGGTGAGGAAGATCGTTCCCATCAGCAGGGTCAGGATCATTCGAACAGCTCCATCAACCGTGTCTCGTAGCGGCCCTTGATGGTGTCGATCCACTCCTGCTCGTCCACCAGATCGAGGATGTGCAGAAGGATGGTGTTCCGCCGCCGGTCATAGGCGACCCACACCGTGCCGGGAGTGGCGGTGACGATGCAGGCGAGCGTCGCCAGCCCGTAGGGCGCCCGCAGATCGAGCGGGATGCGCAGGAAGCCCGACACCCGTCCGCCGCCGCCCGGCCGCAGGATGATCTTCGCGACCGCCCAGTTGGAGCGGAGGATATCCACCAGCACCACACCCAGCAGCGACAGCGCGGCCTGCGGACGGCGGAAGCGTCCGCCCGGCAGGTCGAGCACGCCCAGCGTCGCGGCCGTCCCCAGCGACAGAACGCCGCCCAGGATGATGGTGCCGGGGGCGACGCTCTCGTTCAGCAGCAGCCAAACCCCCAGCAGCGTCGCCGTCATCATGGGATAGGGCAGCAACCGCCTCATCAGCCGTCTCATCGGGCACCTCCGGCCGTCGGGCCCGCCATCGGGATGCCGGACAGCACGGCACCGTTATAGTCCTGCGGCGCATGGAGCGCGCGCGCGGTGTCCTCCATGTAGCGCATGGCCGGTCCGGCCTGGATGGTCAGCGCCAGATTGAGGGCGAGCAGCAGCAGGACGGGCGCGATCTCGGCCACCCGCACCCGCGGCACCTCGGCGGCCGGCGAGGCCCAGAAGGCGTCGATGCCCACCCGCGTCATCGCCACCACCGTCGCCAGCCCCGACAGCACCAGCGCCGCCAGCAGGATCCAGGTGGTGACGGGAACCTCCGGCCCGGCGGCCAGCAGCGGCGACAGGATGGCGAACTTGGCGAGGAATCCGGACAGCGGCGGCAGGCCGGCCAGCAGGAGCGCGCTGGACATGAAGCCGATGCCGAGGATCGCCATCGTCGCCGGAATGGGGACGCCGGCCCCGCCGCCACCCCCGCCGTCGTCGGCATCCTCGTCGTCGCCTTCGCCGAAGGCCTCGCGGGTCACCGCCAGCACGTCGGCGCCGACCCCCCGGCCGCGCTCCACCAGCTCGACCAGCAGGAAGAAGCCGGCGACCGCCATCACGGAGCTGGTCAGATAGAACAGAACCCCGCCGGTGACCGCCATCTGGCCGGCGCCGATGGCCGCCAGCAGGGTACCGGACGACACCAGCACGGTGGCGCCGGCAAGCCGCGCCATGTTCTGCGTCGCCAGTACGGCGATGCAGCCGAAGCCAATGGTCAGCAAGCCGCCGATCAGCAGGACCGTGCCGCCGAAGCCGCTCGACGCCCCCGCCCCCTCGCCGAACACCAGCAGCCACAGCCGCAGCACGGCATAGATGCCGACCTTGCTGAGGATCGAGACGATGGCGGCCGACGCCGAGCCCAGGGTGGAATAGGTGTTGGGCAGCCAGAAGCCCAGCGGCCACATCCCCGCCTTGATCAGGAAGGCGAGCCCCAGGATCGCCGCGCCGGCCTCCAGCAGCCCGCGATCCTCGGCAGCCAAGCTGGCAACGCGGCCGGCGAGATCGGCCATGTTGAGGGTGCCGGAAACGCCGTAGATCATGCTGACGCCGATCAGGAACAGCAGCGACGCCGACAGGTTGATCGCGACGTAATGCAGCCCCGCCCGCACCCGCGCCAGCCCGGAGCCATGCAAAGCGAGACCGTAGGAGGCCGCCAGCATGATCTCGAAGAAGACGAACAGGTTGAACAGATCGCCGGTCAGGAAGGCGCCGTTCAGCCCCATCAACTGGAACTGGAACAGCGGGTGGAAATGCGCCCCCGCCTTCTGCCAGCGCGGCAGCGAGAAGGTCAGGGCGGCTACGCCCAGGATCCCGGTCAGCACCAGCATCAGGGCGGCGAAGCGATCCAGCACCAGCACGATGCCGAAATTCGCCGGCCAGTTGCCGAGCCGGTAGACCCGGATCCCGGCGGCACCCGTATCGGCGACGCTCAGCGCCAGAATCGCCAGCCCCAGCAGCATCAGCGCCGACGCCATGCCGATCGCGGCCTTCAGCGTGCGCTGCCGCTCGTCGATCAGCATCATCACCGCCCCCGCCAGCAGGGGCACGACGATGGGGGCAATCGTCAGATGGTCCATCCAGCCGCTCACCGGCCGCTCTCCTTTCCGTCGACATGGTCGGTGCCGGTCAGGCCGCGGGCGGCGAGCAGCACGACGAGGAACAGGGCGGTGGTGGCGAAGCCGATGACGATGGCGGTCAGCACCAGCGCCTGCGGCACAGGGTCGGCATGCATGGCAAGATTGCCGGCCCGGCCGCCCTCAAGGATCGGCGCAGCACCCGTGCGCAGGCCGCCGGTGGAGAAGATGAACAGGTTGACGGCATAGGAGAGCAGCGACAGGCCGACGATCACCTGGAAGGTGCGGGGCCGCAGCAACAGCCACACGCCGGAGCCGGTCAGCACGCCGATGCCGAGCGAAAGGATCAGTTCCATCAGTCGTCTCCCACGGCAGTCTGTCCCAGGGGGGTCGCAACCGGTTCGGGCACCGCCGGAACCTCCGGCGGACGGGGGGCGGCGGCGCGGTGGCCGCGCAGCGATTGGCGGGCCAACGCGATCAGGATCAGGATGGTGGCTCCCACCACCAGGGCGAAGACGCCGATGTCGAACAGCAGGGCGCTCGCCACCGGAACCTTCCCCAGCACCGGAATCTGCGAATAGGCGAAATAGCTGGTCAGGAACGGCCGGTCGAACATCCAGGCGCCGAGCCCGGTGCCGGCGGCCAGCAGCAGGCCGATGCCCATCCAGCGCATCGGCAGAACGCGCAGCCGCGCCTCGACCCACTGGGTGCCGCCGAACATGTATTGCAGGATCATGGCGATGGCGACGGTCAGGCCCGCGGCGAAACCGCCGCCCGGCAGATCATGGCCGCGCAGCAGCAGGAACAGCGCCACCAACAGGATCACCGGGAACAGCAGACGGGCGATCAGCGACGGGATGAACAGCCAGTCGGCCACGGTGTCGCCGTCCTTGCGGTCGGGCCGCGAGGCGTCGAAGGCGCTCTGGTCACGCTGCTGCTCGGGAACGTCGACGCTGTCCGACGCCGGGCGGAAGCGGCGCAGCAAGGCATAGGCGGTCATCGCCACCACCCCCAGCACGGCGATCTCGCCCATGGTGTCGAAGCCGCGGAAATCGACCAGGATGACATTGACGACGTTGGTGCCGCCGCCCTCGCTGTAGGCCAGCTCCAGGAAATGGCGGGCCAACAGCTCCGGCGGAAAGCGCGTCATCACCCCGAAGGCCAGCCCGGCCATGCCGGCCCCGGCGGCGACCGCGATGCCAAGGTCGCGCAGGCGCCGGGTCAGCGTGACCGCCTCCGACCCGCGGCCGCCGGCGCCGCCCATCCGCTTGGGCAGCCAGCGCAGGCCGAGCAGCAGCAGGATGGTGGTGACCACCTCGACCAGAAGCTGGGTCAAAGCGAGGTCGGGGGCGGAGAACCAGACGAAGGTGACGCAGACGACCAGCCCGGTGCCGCCGAGCAGGATCAGGGCCGCCAGCCGGTGGAACTTCGCCTGCCAGGCGGCACCCAGGGCGCAGGCGGCCCCCAGCAGCCAGATCAGCGCCAGCACCGGGTCGATCCCGGACGGCACCAGATTGCCCGGCCCCACCCCGCGGGTCCAAACGGTCCAGCCGGCGGCCAGCACCGCGGCGGCCACCACCAGCCGCAGCTGCGGCTGCAGGCGGCGGGTGCCGAGCACGCCTTCGGCGGTGCGGGCCAGCCGCCAGGACAGGAAGACCATCGTCCGTTCGAACATGCGCCGCCCTTCCAGGCTGCGGATCAGCGGCGGCCCCTCGATGCCCTTGGCGAGGTGGCTTTGCAGCAGCCGGTAGAGGATCAGCCCGGCGGCGAAGGCGGCCATGCTCATCACCAGCGGCAGGTTGAAGCCGTGCCATACCGCGAGGCTGTATTCCGGCGTCGCCGCACCCAGGGCGGCGCGGGCGGCCATGTCGAGATAGGGGCCGACGGTGGCGGCCGGCAGGATGCCGATGACGATGCAGGCCAGCACCAGCACCTCGACCGGGAAACGCATCCAGGCCGGCGGCTCGTGCGGCTTGTGCGGCAGGTCGACCGGATCCGGCCCGAAGAAGGTGCCGTGGATGAAGCGCAGCGAATAGGCGACGCTGAAGGCGCTGGCCACCATCGCGGCGACCGGCAGAATGTCGAAGAAAACCGGAAGCGGGTCCTTGGCGGAGAGCGCCTCGGCGAAGAACATCTCCTTCGACAGGAAGCCGTTCAGCAGCGGCACGCCCGCCATCGCGCCGGCGGCAATCAGGGCAAGACGGGCGGTGAAGGGCATGAAGCGGTTCAGCCCCGACAGCCGCCGGATGTCGCGCGTCCCCGTCTCGTGGTCGATGATGCCGGCGGCCATGAACAGCGAGGCCTTGAAGGTGGCGTGGTTGATGACGTGGAAGATCGCCGCCACCATCGCCAGTTCGCTGTTCAGGCCGAGCAGCAGGGTGATCAGGCCGAGATGGCTGATCGTCGAATAGGCCAGCAGCCCCTTCAGGTCATGCTGGAAGATGGCGACATAGGCGCCGAGCAGCAGGGTGGCGAGACCGGCCGACCCGACGATCCAGAACCACGCCTCGGTCCCCGCCAGCACCGGCCACAGCCGCGCCATCAGGAAGACGCCCGCCTTCACCAGCGTCGCCGAATGCAGGTAGGCCGACACCGGGGTCGGCGCCGCCATGGCGTGCGGCAGCCAGAAATGGAAGGGGAACTGCGCGCTCTTGGTCAGCGCGCCGAGCAGGATCAGCACCAGCGCCGGCAGGTAGAGCGGATGGGCGCGGATGAGGTCGCCGGCCGCCAGCACCGCGTCGAGTTCATAGCTGCCGACGATGTGGCCGAGGATCAGCACGCCGGCGAACAGGCAGAGGCCGCCGGTCGCCGTGACCGTCAGCGCCATGCGGGCACCGTCGCGCGCAGCGGCGGTGTGGTGCCAGTAGCCGATCAGCAGGAAGGAGAAGAGGCTGGTCAGTTCCCAGAAGAAGGCGAGCTGGATCAGGTTTCCCGACAGCACCACCCCCGTCATCGACCCCATGAAGGCGAGCAGGAAGGCGAAGAAGCGCGGCACCGGATCCTCGGCCGCCATGTAATAGCGGGCGTAAACCACCACCAGCGCGCCGACCCCGAACACCAACCCGGCGAAAAGCCAGGCGAAGCCGTCCATCCTCAGGGAGAAGTCGAGCCCCAGCGACGGCATCCATCCGGCAGTGAAGCGGAGCACGCCACCCGCCGAAACCGTCGGGTAGGCCGCCCACACCATCGCCAGCCCGAGCAGCGCCACCCCGCCGGCCAGCCACGCCGCGGCGTTGCGCGCATGGGTGGGCAGCAGTCCGGCGGCGACCGCGCCGACGAAGGGCAAGGCGATGGCGATCAGGAGCGGGAGTGCGTCGGGCATGAAATCCTACGGCAGACTGGCGGCACACTGGAGCGGCGGCGATGGACGGCGTCAGAAGCCGGGGGATGCGTCGTTGCAGTCCCGGTCGTCCTCGTCCTGGGCAACGGCCTGGACGACGATCTGGGCCGCGTCGTCGGCGGTCTTGGCGCCGCGCAGCCGGCGCAACGACTGCGGATCGCGCAATGCCCCGCAGATTTCCGCCATGGCCGCCAGCAGCCCCTTGCGGTTCGATGCCGGCCAGAGCGCCAGGAAGACCAGATCGACCGGCTCGTCGTCGCGCGCGTCGAAATCGACCGCGCGCTGGAGACGGGCGAACAGGACGACCGGGGCCGCCAGATCGGCAAGCTCCGTGTGGGGAAGCGCCACGCCCCTGCCGAGCGCGGTGGAGCCGATCTTCTCCCGCGCCTGCAAGGCTTCCAGGATCTCGGGCGCCGGCCGCCCGCTGCGGCCGGCAGCCTCCGCCGCCAACTGGTCGAGCAGCGCCGCCTTGTTGCCGGGCGCGGCATCGAGAATCACATCGGAAGCGGAAAAATGGTCAGCGATGGTCATCCGGTTCTCCATTCAGGCCCATCAGGGGCAAAGTGTGGGTGCGGGCGCCGGGGACCAGCCGGAGCCCATTCCCATTCCCACGCCACCGATCAGCACGTCACAGGGCAGCACGTCGATCACCTCGGACGCCGTGCTGCCCAGCAGGGCGCGGGAAACGCCGCTGCGCCGGGCGGAGCCCATTGCGACCAGATCGTACCGCCCCTGCCGGACCAGTCCGACGATCCGCTGTCCGGGAGAGCCGGTCAACAGGATCGTCTCCACCTCCACCCCACCCGGCGGCCCTTCCCCCTGGGGGCCGAGCACGCTCCGGAAATCGTGCTCCACCTGTGCCTTGTCCAGTGCCGACGCTTCCGGCAGATCGGCGACATGCAGCAGGTGGATGCATCCCTCCGCCATCAGCATGCGCGCCGATTCCACCGAAGAGCGCGACCGTTCGGAAAAATCGACCGGCACCAGCGCCCGCAGATAGGGCTGGAGCGGCTTGTCGCGCACGATCAGCATCGGCGTTCCATCGGCAATCGCGATGCGCTCGACGGTGGAGGCCAGGAACAGGTCCGCCACCCGGTCGCGCTGGTGCAGGCCAACCACCAGAAGGTCAGGACGCCACAAACCGGCATAGCCGGCGACCCGGTGTTCCACCGCATCTCCGCGCACCGCGACCGCCTGCGCCCGGATGCCCGCCCCGCCGCTTGCCGACAGGATGTGGCGTTGCAGTTCGCCTTCAACATGGTGGAGCGGCAGGCAGCCATAGCGGCCGCCCTTGCCGTCGACGACATGCAGCGCCGTCAGCTCCGCATCGAACCGATGGGCGAGCTGAACGGCGCGCTCCAGGGCGCGGTCCGATTTCGGTTCCAGGTCGGTTGCCAGCAGAATGCGCTTGAGGCTTGCCATCGTGACGGTTCCGGTCGCTTGGGGTCTCCGGTCCTTTTGTTCCGGTGCGGTCCGTTGCCTGCCGGAAATCGCTCTGCAGGAAACAGCTCAATGATCGGAAGTCGGCGGCAGTCTGTCCATGCCGGGAAATACGGACCCGAAGGGACCGCATCCGACGCCGCAGGCTGTCCGTAGTAATACGGGCCCGGCGATTTCACTTGATGCAGTCGGAGTGGGTTGGCGTTACCATCGCCCCATGTCGCAGATTGTCCGCCGCAAATGGATGTTCGTTCCGGCCTATCTGGCCGTCCACCTGTTCCTGGATTGGATCAGCTTCATCCATGCGGTCTCGTCCATCAACATCACGCCGTGGAACCCGCCGGCCGGGCTGATGATGGGGGTGTCAGTGCTGTTCGGCGTCCGCGCCGTGCCCCTGGTCTGGCTGGCCCTGACCGCCGCCGACCTCGTCGTCCGCGATCTGCCCATAACGCTTCTGCCCATGACGCTGTGGACCCCGTTCCTGGCGAACGGCGTCGTCGCCTTGGGCTATGGGATCGCAGGATGGCTGCTGCGCCGCGCAATCGATCCGGGTCTGTCCCGGCTGCGCGACATCGTCCTGCTGCTGGGCGGCAGCGCCGCGGCGGTGCTGGGCATCGGTCTGTGCTTCATCGCCATCCACACCGCGGCCGGGCTGTTCGCGTGGACGAACTTTCCCGAGGTGCTGCTGCGCTATTGGACGGGCGAAGTCATCGGCATCGCCGTTCTGACGCCGCTGGTGCTGATCGGCCGGCGGATGCCGGCCCTGCGCTGGTCCTGGAGCGGTGCGGCGGAGACGCTGGCGCAAGGGGGGCTGATCGGCTTCACCCTGTGGCTCGATTTCGGCCCGCTCGCCTCCTCGCAGTACGAGCATTTCTATCTGTTGTTTCTACCATCAATTGCCATCGCCGTGCGGTATGGGCTGGTCGGCGCGGTGGTGGCCTCGGTCGCCACGCAGGCCGGGCTGATCGCCGCCATCCAGGTGACCGGCGTCGACACCGACCGCATGGCGCATTTCCAGCTGCTGATGCTGACGCTGGCCGTCACCATCCTGCTGCTGGGCGCGGTGGTCAGCGAGCGACGCCGGGCGGAGGATAGGCTGCGGGTGCGGCAGTCCGACCTCGCCCACGCCTCCCGCCTGATCGAGGCGGGCGAGATGACGGCGGCGCTGGCCCATGAGCTGAACCAGCCGCTGGCGGCGACGATGGGCTACGCCCGCGCTGCCCGCAAGGTCGCGCGGCTCGAAGGGGCCTCCCCTCGCCTGACCGAGATCCTCGACAAGACCGTCACCCAGGCGGAGCGGGCGGACCGGGTCATCCGCAGCCTGCGCGATTTCGTGCGCAAAGGCGCCAGCGACCGCGCCCCGCTGCCGGTCGCCACGCTGATCGCCGATTGCCTGACGCTGGCCGGCCCGCTGGCCAGCCGCCATGCGGTGGAGATCGTCGCCGAAATCGACCCTGCCCTTCCCGCCCCCCTGCCGACTGTTGACGGCGACGCGGTCCAATTGCAGCAGGCGATTCTCAACCTCGTCCGCAATGCCGCGGAAGCGATGGGCGACGTCGCAAATGGCGGTCCGTCCGCCCAGGCCCCCCGGCGCCGCATCGTGATCTTCGCTTGCCCCGCCGCGCAGCCCGGCTTCGTCGCCATCGGCGTGCGCGACACCGGACCCGGCCTTGCCGAAGTGGTGGAGCGCAACCTGTTCGCCCCCTTCGTCACCACCAAGCCGACCGGCATGGGGCTTGGGCTCTCCATCGTCCGCACCATCGTCGAGAGCCATGGCGGCACCCTGACCGCAAGAAGCGGAACGGATGGCGGCACCGTTGGCGGTCCCATTGGCGGTACCGTGTTCCAGTTCACCATTCCCGCTCATGCCGCGGGCAAAAACGGAGAGCCCGCATGACGACCGAGACTCCCGCCGCGGACTCCGGAGCCACCCCGGTGGCTTTCGTGGTGGACGACGACGAGGCCGTGCGCGATGCCCTGGCGCTTCACCTCGATCTGGCCGGGTTGGCCGTACGCTGCTGCGCGTCGGCCGCCGAATTCCTGGAGACGGCATCCCCCGACCAGCCGGGCTGCGCCATTCTCGACATCCGCATGCCGGGCATGGACGGGCTGGATTTGCAGCAGGAGATGATCCGGCGCGGACTGACCCTGCCCGTGATCGTCATCACCGGCCATGGCGACGTCACCGCCGCGGTGCGGGCCTTCCGGGCCGGGGCGGTTGATTTCCTGCAAAAGCCGTTCGATGAGGATCTGCTGATCGAGCGAGTGCAGGAGGCGTTCGCGCGTGACCTCGCCGCGCGCAGCGCCGATGCGGAAGTCGGGGAAATCCGTCGCCGCCTCGCCCTGCTCAGCCCGCGCGAACTGGAGGTGATGGAGATGGTCGCCCAGGGCCTGCCCAACAAGACCATCGCCACCCGCCTCGCTATCGGCATCCGCACGGTCGAAACCCACCGCGCCCGCGTGCTGGAGAAGATGGAGGCCCGCAATGCCCCGGAACTGGTGCTGATGCGGATGAAGCTGGGTGAGCGGCTGGAATGACGCTTCGCGCTCAAAGGGCGAACAGCACCGCCCCTGCCGTGCGATCGAGAAGAGCGGCCAGCCGCCACTCGAAACCGATGGAAGTCCAGAAGCGCGCCGGACGCTCCACCACCAGAAGATCGCCGCCGGCGTCGAGACTGGCGGCGCTCTGCGCATCGGTGGTCGGCCGCACCATCGAAAGCCGGACCGGACACCGGCAGTCCAGTTGCCGCAGCCACTCGTCCGTAGCAGCCGGATCGGTGCGCTCGTCGAGAATCAGGTGAACCGACGCGATGGCCGGGAAGAGCCGTCGGGCGATGCGGAAGGATTTCAGTTCGCGTGGTGGCCCGTCCGCCAGGATGGCAATGCTTCGCCCCAGGTGGGACGGTGTCTCGCGCGGGGCGACCAGAACCGCGCCGAACCGCTGCGCATCGGCACTCCAGCCGGTTGGCTTGCCGGGCTGCGGCCTGCCGGCCACCAGCAGATCGAACCTCCCGATCGGCGGATCATGGCTCAGGTCGAGCGCTCCCTCACCGGGGAGAAGGGCCGCAAGGCGGCGCGCCTGGCTTGCCGCGCCAAGCAACAGCGCGTCGTTGCCGTGGTCCTGCGTGAGAATATGCGGATCCATATAACCGCGTGCGCACAGTCCGGCACCCGGCCCGCGGTCCGGAGGGCCGGCCGTGACGGTCACGCCTGGATTCATCGACAGCAGCCAGCCGCAGGCCAGCACCGCCTCCAAATCGCCTTCCAATGCGGCGAATATCCGGACGCCGTTGCCCATGGGGATCGACCTCGGCTGACGACGGAGAGATTGGCGGTGAGGCTGGCGGCAAGACGGCGGAGAGCGTCAGCACTCCGGCAGATTGACCGCAAGCCCGCCCAGGCTGGTCTCCTTGAACTTGGTGCTCATTTCCTCGCCGGTCTGCCGCATCGCCTGGATGCAGTTGTCGAGCGGCATGAAGTGCTGGCCATCGCCGCGCAGCGCCAGGGACGCCGCGGCCACCGCCTTGGTGGCGCCGATGGCGTTGCGCTCGATGCAGGGCACCTGGACCAGACCGGCAACCGGGTCGCAGGTCATGCCGAGGTGATGCTCCAGCGCGATTTCAGCGGCATTCTCCACCTGCTCCGGCGTCCCGCCCAGCACGGCGCACAACCCCGCCGCGGCCATGGCGGCGGCCGACCCGACCTCGCCCTGGCAGCCGGCCTCCGCCCCAGAGATCGACGCGTTGTGCTTGATCAGCCCGCCGATGGCCGCGGCGGTCAGCAGGAAATCGGCGACCTTGGCCGGCTCCGCTCCGGCGCAATGATCGAGGTAATAGCGGAGCACCGCCGGCACGACGCCGGCCGCCCCGTTGGTCGGCGCGGTCACCACCCTGCCGCCGGCCGCATTCTCCTCGTTGACCGCCATCGCATAAATGGCGAGCCAGTCGGACGCAACGTGCGGCAAGCTCGAATTGGCCCCGCGCTCGCGCAGAAGCTGCTGATGGATGGCCTTGGCCCGCCGCTTGACCTTGAGGCTGCCGGGCAGTTGGCCATCCAGGCTAAGGCCACGCTCGATGCAGCCGTTCATCGCCGCCCAGACCGCGCCGAGCTTCTCGTCCACCTCGGCAGGGGAGCGGACGACGATCTCGTTGGCGCGCTTCATCTCGGCGATGGACGCGCCGCTCTCCCGCGCCATCCGCAGCATCGCCGCGGCGTTGTGGAAAGGATAGGGCCAGCCGGCGGACTCGCTCGCGAACACCGTCGGCGGAGCTTCCCGCTCCGCCGCTGTGACGACGAAGCCGCCACCGATGGAATAGAAGATCTCCGACAGCGTCACCTTACCGGCCGGGTCCAATGCCTGGAAAACCAGCCCGTTGGCATGGCCGGACAGCGGCGGCCCGAAGTCGAAGACCAGGTCGGTTTCCGGATCGAAGTCCAGAGCCGGCAAACCGACCGGGTGCAGCCGCCGCGTCCGCCATAGCTCGGCGATCCGCTCCTCGGCTTCATCGACATTGAGGTTGTCCGGCCGGTAGTCGAGAAGCCCAAGCAGCACCGCCCGGTCCGTCGCATGCCCCTTGCCGGTGAAGGCGAGCGAGCCGTGCAGCCGGACCGTGATCGCCGCGGGTGCGGCATCCGCCGACGCCCGCAGCATGTCGAGGAACCGCACCGCCGCGGTCATCGGCCCCATCGTGTGCGACGACGACGGGCCGATGCCGATCTTGAACACATCGAAAACGCTGAGAAACATCGCGCGCCTCGTCAGGTCAAACAGTTGGCCTTAAGCAGGATTTCCCAGCGGCACGTGTCCCGGTCACCCGTAGATCGGGAAGCGCTCGCACAACTCGCGGACTTCGCCATGCACGCGCTTCTCGACCTCGGCATTGCCCTCCGGTCCGGCGGTGGCAAGGGCGTCGATGACGGTCAGGATCAGTTCGCCGATGCGGGCGAACTCCGCCTCGCCGAAGCCGCGGGTGGTGCCCGCCGCGGTGCCGAGACGGACGCCGGAGGTCACCGCCGGCTTTTCTGGGTCGAACGGGATGGCGTTCTTGTTGCAGGTCAGGCCGGCCCGCTCCAGCGCGCGCTCCGCGTCACGGCCCTTCACGCCTTTCGGCCGCAGATCGACCAGCACCATGTGGCAGTCGGTGCCGCCGGACACGATGTCCAGCCCGCCCTTGACCAGCGTACTGGAAAGCACCTTGGCGTTGGCGACCACCTGCGCGGCATAGGCCTTGAACTCCGGGGTCAGCGCCTCGCCGAAGGCGACCGCCTTGGCGGCGATGACATGCATCAGCGGACCGCCCTGGTTGCCCGGGAACACCGCCGAGTTGAACTTCTTGGCCAGCGCCTCGTCGTTGGTCAGGATCATGCCGCCGCGCGGGCCGCGCAGGGTCTTGTGCGTGGTGGTGGTCACCACATGGGCATGCGGCAGCGGGTCCGGATACTGGCCGGTGGCGACCAGACCGGCGTAATGGGCCATGTCCACCATCAGATAAGCGCCGATCTCGTCGGCGATGCGACGGAACTCGGCGAAGTCGATCACCCGCGGATAGGCAGAGGCACCGGCGACGATCAGCTTCGGCTTGGTCTCCAGCGCCTTGGTGCGCAGGGCGTCATAGTCGATCAGCTGGTCGCTCTCGCGCACCTCGTAGCTGACGATGTCGAACCACTTGCCCGACATCGTCACCGGCGAGCCGTGGGTCAGGTGGCCGCCATGGGCCAGCGACATGCCCATCACCCGGTCGCCCGGCTGAAGCAGGGCCAGGAACACCGCCTGATTGGCCTGGGCACCCGAATGCGGCTGGACATTGACGAAGCCGGCGCCGAACAGCTGCTTGGCGCGGTCGATGGCGATGGTCTCGACCTCGTCCACGAACTCGCACCCGCCGTAATAGCGGCGGCCCGGATAGCCCTCGGCGTACTTGTTGGTGAGGATGGAGCCCTGGGCGGCCAGCACATCCGCCGAGACGATGTTTTCCGAGGCGATCAGCTCGATCTCGTACTTCTGGCGGTTCAATTCGCGCCCGATGGCCGCCGCAATCGCGGCATCGGTGAGATCGGATTTCGGCAGGGACTGATGACGGGTCATGTGCGGTTCTCTCGATCAGAGGCCGAGCGCGATTTCGCGGCTGACGGCGTGCAGGATTCCCCAGACATGGTCGGCGAAGGAGCGCCAGACCTCGATCCGGAAGCGGTTCTTGTCCTCGCGGATCAGGACGATCTGCGCCTTGTCGAACAGGGTGCGGCAGCCGGTGCCGACCGCCATCGCCCCGACATCGAAGGCGATGGCCGAGCGCAGGGCGAGTGCCGCGGCCTCCCCCTCCACCATGATGCCGACCTCGCGATGGCCGATATCGACGAGGCTGTGCGTCTCCCCAAGGGCGGCGAAGGCATCGGCGATGCCGTCGCTCTCGGCGATCGGCGCCGTCAGCACCCATTCGTCGGGGCCGAGTTGCAGCGCCATCCGGCCGCCGGCCTCCACCATCCCGCCGATGCGGGTGGGGAGCGGCGTGCCGAAGGCGGCCCCGGCCGCCTGGACGGCGGCGGGATCAATGCGCAGGCTGAAGCGGGCAACGTCGTCGGCCGCGCGGATGGTCAGCTTGCTCGCGGTGTCGCCGGTGATCGTCTTGCCCAGCAACGGGTGATTGGCCAGAAGCATGGGTAAGCCTCCTATGCGCTGAGACGCTTGTTCTCGGGATCGACGAACACCATGCCGGTGATGGTCGCGGCATGGACCTTGTCCGGCATCGGCACATGCACGGTCTTGCCCTGCAGGGACCGGCCGCCCTGGATCACCGCAAAGGCGACGGACCGCCCCAGCTCGGCGCTCCAGTAGGACGAGGTCACATGGCCGACCATGTCCATCGGCACCGGCTGGTTGGGGTCGAGGACGATCTGCGCCCCCTCCTCCAGCACGGTCTTCGGATCGCTGGTCAGCAGGCCGACCAACTGCTTGCGGTCCGCCACCAGCATGTCCGGGCGGGACAGGGAGCGTTTGCCGACGAAGTCCGGCTTGGTCTTGCCGACGGCCCAGGACAGACCGGCATCGTCCGGCGTCAGCGTGCCGTCCGTGTCCTGCCCGACGATGATGTAGCCCTTCTCGGCGCGCAGGACGTGCATCGTCTCGGTGCCGTAGGGGGTGATGCCGAAGCGCTGCCCGGCCTCGAACAGTTTTTCCCACACTGCGCGGCCGTAGCGGGCCGGCACGTTGATCTCGAAGCCGAGTTCGCCGGTGAAGGAGACGCGGAACAGCCGGGTCGGCACGCCGCAGATTTTGCCGGTCGCCACCGCCATGTGCGGGAAGGCGCCTTCCGACAGGTCGATGCCCTCGACGAACGGCTCGATCAGCTTGCGGGCGTTCGGACCTTGCAGCGCGATCACCGACCATTGTTCGGTGGTCGAGGTCAGCCAGACCTTCAGGTCGGGCCATTCGGTTTGGAGGTAATCCTCCATCATGCCCAGCACGCGCGCCGCACCGCCGGTGGTGGTGGTGACGTGAAAGCGGTCATGCGCCAGACGCCCGATCACGCCGTCGTCGCGGATGAAGCCGTCCTCGCCAAGCAGCAGGCCGTAGCGGCAGCGGCCGGGCGCCAGCTTGGCCCAGGCGTTGGTGTACATGCGGTTCATGAACTCGGCGGCGTCGGGACCGACGATCTCGATCTTGCCGAGGGTGGAGGCGTCGAACATGCCGAGCGACGAGCGCACCGCCTTGCATTCGCGCGCCACCGCGGCGTGCATGTCCTCGCCGACCTGCGGGAAGTACCAGGCGCGGCGCCACAGCGACACCGGCTCGTACACCGCGCCGTTTTCCTCGGCCCAGCCGTCGATCGGCGTCTTGCGCGTCACCTCGAACAGTGCACCCTTGTTGTAGCCGGCGAAGGTGCCGAAACTGGTCGGGGTGTAGGGCGGGCGGAAGGTGGTCAGGCCCACGGCCGGGATCGGCCGCTTCAGAGCATCGGAGGCGACGGCCAGACCGTTGATGTTGGACAGCTTGCCCTGGTCCGTCGCCATGCCGTTGGTGGTGTAGCGCTTGATGTGCTCGATGGATTTGAAGCCCTCGCGCACCGCCAGCCGGATGTCCTTGGCCATCACGTCGTTCTGGAAATCGACGAACGCCTTGGCGTGGCCCGGATCGAGGTCGGTCGGCAGCTCGCGGCCGGTCACCCCGGTGAAGGACAGCTCGCCCTCCACATGGTAGGCGGCCGGCTCGACGCCGAACCCGGCATCCGCGGCAGCGGCGGCGCCGGCGGCGGCACCGTCCTCGAAGGCGGCCTTCAGCCCGAAACGGCCCTTGCCGGCGCCGGCCAGACGGCACTCCTCCTTGCCGCGACCGGGCAGGAACATCTGGCCGTCCTCGTTCCAGGTCAGCGACCCCTGGGTGTGCGAGAACAGATGGATGCTGGGGGTCCAGCCGCCCGACATCAGCAGGGCGTCGCAGGCGATGGTCTCGGCACCGCCGACCTTGCCTCCGGAGCCGACCGGATTGACCCGCACCGAGGAGACGCGCAGCCGGCCCTTGGTCCCGGTGACGGTCCAGCCGATCAGCGTCCTGATGCGCAGCGCGTCGGCCGCCGCGACAAGCTGGGTCGGCACGGTCCCGCGGACATCGACGATGGCCGCGACCTCCACCCCCGCCTTGGCAAGGTCGAAGGCGGCATGCCAGGCGCTGTCATGGCTGGTGACCGCGACGACCCGGTTGCCGACCTTGACGCCATAGCGGTTCAGGTAGGTGCGGGCGGCCCCCGCCAGCATCACGCCCGGCCGGTCGTTGCCGGCGAACACCAGCGGCTTCTCGATGGCGCCCTGGGCCAGCACCACCTGCTTGGCGCGCACCTTCCACATCCGCTCACGCGGGGCGCCGTCCGGCACGATGCGCAGATGGTCGGTCAGCCGCTGGCACAGGCCGACGAAATTCTGGTGGTAGTAGCCGATGGCCGTGGTGCGCGGCAGCACGGTGACGTTCGGCATCGCCGCCAGCGCGGCGTTGGTGTCCTCCAGCCAGTCCCAGGCCAGTTGCCCGTTGATCTCGGCCGTCGGCTCCGCCAGGAGCGAGCCGCCGATTTCCGACTGCTCGTCGCACAGGATGACCGACGCGCCGCTGCGGCCCGCTTCCAGCGCCGCGGCAAGACCGGCGGCACCGCCGCCGACGACCAGCACGTCGCAATGGGCGAAGCGGCTGGCATAGGTGTCGGGATCGGGGGCGGTCGGCGCCTTGCCCAGGCCGGCGGCGTTGCGGATGACCGGCTCGTAGACCTTGTCCCAGAAGCTCTTCGGCCACATGAAGGTCTTGTAGTAGAAGCCGGCCGAAAACAGCATGTAGAGCGCGTCGTTGACCGCGCCGATGTCGCGGGTCAGCGACGGCCAGCGGTTCTGGCTCTCGGTCTTCAGCCCTTCGAAGACCTCCAGCACCGTCGCCCGGGTGTTCGGCTCGAACCGGCCGTTGCCGCGGTTGCTGCCAACCAGCGCGTTCGGCTCCTCCGACCCGGCGGTCAGGATGCCGCGCGGCCGATGGTACTTGAAGGACCGCCCGACGAGATGGACGCCGTTCGCCAGAAGCGCGGACGCCAGCGTGTCGCCCTCATAGCCGTTGTAATCCACGCCGTCGAAGGTGAAGCGGAGCTGGCGGCTGCGGTTGACCCTGCCCTTGCCGGCAATGCGGAAATTGCTCATGGACGTGCATCCTTGACGCTGGCGGCGGAGGCGGCAGCGGAGTCGGCGGCGGCGCTGGAAGCGCGCGCGATCTCCTCGTCGCTCGGACGCGGAGCCCCGGCCTTGTAGGTCATGGAGAATTTGTCGGTCACGGTGTCGCGCACCGCGTTGAAGAAGCGGCCGCAGCCATGCATGTGGCGCCAGCGCTCGAAATGCCGGCCGCGCGGGTTGGTGCGGATGAACAGGAAGTCGCGCCATTCGTCGTCGGACAGGGCGGAGGGGTCCGCCGGGCGCGCGATGTGCGCCTCGCCGGCATAGGTGAACTCCACCTCCGGGCGCTCTGCTTCGCAATAGGGGCAGCGGATGAGCAGCATGATCGTCTCCTCAATGCGCGACGGCGGCGGCGGCGGCCTCGTCGATCAGCCGCCCGGTCTTGAAGCGTTCCAGCGTGAAGGGCGCGTTGATCGGGTGCGGCTCGTCGCGGGCGATGGTGTGGGCGAAGACGTTGGCCGACCCCGGCGTCGCCTTGAAACCGCCGGTTCCCCAGCCGCAATTGACGTAGAGCCCCGGCACCGGCGTCTTGGCGATGATCGGCGAGCGGTCGGGCGTGACATCGACGATGCCGCCCCATTTGCGCAGCATGCGCATGCGGTTGAAGATCGGGAACACCTCGCAGATGGCGGCGACGGTGTGTTCGATCAGCGGCAGACCGCCGCGCTGGCTGTAGGAGGTGTACTGGTCGGTGCCCGACCCGATGACCAGTTCGCCCTTGTCGGACTGGCTGATGTAGGCGTGCACCGTGTTGGACATCACCACGCAGGGGAAGGCCGGCTTGATCGGTTCCGACACCAGCGCCTGCAACGGATAGCTTTCCAGCGGCAGCCGGACGCCGGCGGTGTCCATCACCACCGAGGTGTTGCCGGCGGCCGACACCGCGACCTTCTTGGCCTTGATGAAGCCGCGCGCCGTCTCAACGCCGGTGACGCGGCCGGAGGCGTCGCGGCGGATCGCGGTCACCGGGCAATTCTGGATGATGTCCACCCCGCGCGCCGACGCGGCCCGCGCATAGCCCCAGGCAACCGCATCGTGGCGGGCGGTGCCGCCGCGCCGCTGCAACGCGGCACCCATCACCGGGTAGCGGGCGTTGGCGGCGATGTTCAGCGGCGGGCAGTATTCCTTGGCCTGCTCCGGCGTCAGCCACTCGTTGTCGATGCCGTTCAGGCGGTTGGAGTGGATGTGGCGCTTGAAGCTCTGGATGTCATGGACCGTATGCGCCAGCATCATCACGCCGCGCTGCGAGAACATGACGTTGTAGTTCAGCTCCTGGCTCAGCCCTTCCCACAGCTTCACCGCATGCTCGTAGAGCCGGGCGCTCTCGTCGTACAGGTAGTTGGAGCGGATGATGGTGGTGTTGCGGCCGGTGTTGCCGCCACCGAGCCACCCCTTCTCCACCACCGCCACGTTGGTGATGCCGTGTTCCTTGGCGAGGTAATAGGCTGCACCCAGACCATGCCCGCCCGCGCCGACGATCACGACGTCATATTCGGATTTCGGTTCCGCATCGGGCCATTGAGGCTGCCAGTTCTTGTTGCCGGTCAGCGCGTTGGTCAACAGCGAGGAGAATGAGAAGCGGGTCATGGCAGCACCGCGAAGTTCAATGTGCTGACAGTATCGGGAAGCGACCCTTCCTTGGACAGAATGGATGCGTCAGTTTAATGTCACCTGTGCGACGGTGCGTCCGCCGGAGGTCACATGACAATCATTGCCAAGGCAAACGCCATCAGGCCGGGCCGCTTCCCGGACCGTTCCGCGGCACCGCGCCTGTCCGTCGGTTTCATCCTCGCCCACCGCTTCACGCTGTGCGCCTTCGCCAATTTCGTCGATGTGCTGCGGCTGGCTGCCGACGAAGGCGACCGCAGCCGGCCGATCCTCTGCGAGTGGTCGGTGCTGTCCGACCAGATGCGGCCGGTGGCATCCAGCTGCGGCATGCTGATGCAGCCGACCGAGCGGCTGGGCGATCCGGCAAAGTTCGACTACATCGTCGTCATCGGCGGGCTGATCGACGAGATCTCCAACCTCAGCCCCGACTACATCCGCTATCTGCGTCAGGCGGCGGCAGCGAAGATCCCGCTGGTCGGCGTCTGTACCGGCGCCTTCATTTTGCAGCGGGCCGGGCTGATGGACGGATACCGCTGCTGCATCAGCTGGTTCCACCACGCCGACTTCCTGGAGCAGTTCGACGGCATCACGCCGGTCTCCGACCAGATCTTCATCGTCGACCGCGACCGGCTGACCTGCTCTGGCGGGACGAGTTCGGCCCATCTCGCAGCCTATCTCGTGGAAAAGCATGTCGGGCGGGCCCAGGCGCGCAAAAGCCTGCACATCATGATCATCGACGACGCCCTGCGCGGGGAGAAGCCGCAGCCGGGCATCCCGCTCGACTTCTCCACCAACGACGAGGTGGTGCGGAAGGCGCTTCTGCTGATGCAGCAGAACATCGACGTGCCGCTGTCGGTGGCGGAGATGGCCCGCCGGCTGGGAGCCGCCCGGCGCCAGATGGAGCGGCATTTCCAGAACGCGCTGGGCATGACGCCGACCGAGGCCTACCGGATCATGCGGCTGGAGCATGCCGAATTCCTGCTGCGCAACACCGAGCAGTCGGTGACGGAGGTGGCCGCCGCCGTCGGCTTCTGCGATTCCTCGCACTTCGTCCGCGCCTTCAAGGAACGGCGCGGCATGACGCCGTCCGTCTTCCGCAAGGGCTGAGACTCCGCCAGGGACTCTGCCAAGGCCGTTCCATTCAACGCCGGTGACGTACCTGTACAATCGGCAGGTGGATCCTTTCGCCATGCTGCGTCCAACGGAACGGTCGGGAGCGCAACCATCCACGGTGCCCTCGACCCGCACTGCGGCAATCCGCTTTCCGTGGCTTGCCGGGCTCAACAAGGATGGCGACCATGCTCGACGACAACGACACCATGCAGCTGCACTGGCGCGAGGCCGGCATTCCCGAAGAGCTGTGCCGGGAACTCGCCCTGGCATCGACGCCGATGCGCCTGCACGCCCATCCGCCGGTGCGGACCGTCGCCGATGCGGAGGAGCATTGGCGCAGCGTTCCCGGCGTGCACACCAAGAACCTGCTTCTGAAGGACGCCAAGGGCGTGCTGTGGCTGGTGGTGCTGCCGCACGACCAGTCGGTGAACATGAAGGAGCTGGCCCCGGTCATCGGCTCGGCCAAGCTGTCCTTCGCCTCGCCGGTCACGCTGGAACAGGTCCTGTCCATCGAGCCGGGCGGCGTCAGCCCGCTGGCGCTGGTGGCGGACAAGGAGCGCCGCGTCCGTCTGGTGCTGGAACGCCGCATCCTGGCCGGTGACACCGTCAATTTCCACCCGATGACCAACCGCGCGACGCTGTCGATGCATCCCGACGACCTGTCGGCCTTCCTGGCCCGGCTCGGCTATGAGCCGATCATCGTCGACATCGCCTGACCATACCTCCCCCGGCCAAATCCTTAGGCGCGAGATCTGCGATGCGTCCCAATCACAACCTCTTCTACATGAATGTCAGTTGCCTGAGCCGGCCGGGGATCATCTCCGCCATCTCTACCTACCTGTCCGACCGCGACTGCGACATCATCGAAAGCGCGCAGTTCGTCGATCACGATGGCGAGCATTTCTTCCTGCGGATGGCCTTCGACGCTCCGGAATCGATCCGCAGCGAAGCCGCCCTCATTGAAGATCTGCAACCCATCGTCGGGCGCTTCGGGATGACCCTGACGCTGCGGGATGCCCGGCGGCGGCCGAAGATCCTGATCATGGTGTCGAAGTTCGGCCATTGCCTGAACGACCTTCTGTACCGCCACAGCATCGGGGCGCTGCCCATCGACATCGTCGGCGTCGTCTCCAACCACGATGCCTTCCGGTCCCAGGTCGAATCCCACGGCATCCCCTATCACCATCTCCCGGTTTCGTCCGGCACCAAGCGGGAGCAGGAACTCCGCCTGATGGAGATCGTGGAGATGAACGACGTCGAACTCGTCGTGCTTGCCCGCTACATGCAGGTCCTCTCGCAGGACCTCTGCACGCGGATGGCCGGGCGGGTCATCAACATCCACCACAGCTTCCTACCCAGCTTCAAGGGGGCCAAGCCCTACCATCAGGCCTACAAGCGCGGCGTGAAGCTGATCGGCGCCACCGCCCACTACGTCACCGACGACCTCGACGAAGGACCGATCATCGAGCAGGAGGTGGCGCGCGTCGATCACTCGATGTCGCCCGACGATCTGGTCGCCATCGGCCGCGACGTCGAAAGCGTCGTCCTGGCCCGCGCCATCCGTCTGCACATCGAAGCGCGCGTCATGCTCCACGACCATCGGGCAATCGTCCTGCGGTAACAAAAGGAGTCCACCGATCTTGCAGCTCATTGACGAAAACGCCACCCAGGCGGTCCGCCGCGCTTTCGCATCGGGCGGCCTCGCCGCCGCGGTGCAGGAGTTGCGCCGTCATGTCGTGATCGAGGACGAACGCATGGCGCTCGCCACCGTCGAGGCCTTTCTTGCCAGTGTCCACAACGGCGATACCCGGCTATAAGGTCGCCGTTCCCGCCTTATCGGGACTGTCGGCCCCGACAAGGCGGGCGTTTCTCCCCCTCCGGCGGATCAAGCGATGTCCCTCATCCAACCGATCGTCCCGCTGCTTCTCGCGGTGTTCCTGATGATGGGAGGTACGGGAGCGCTGACGACCATCGTCAGCGTTCGGCTGGATGCCGCCGGCGCCCCGCCCATCCTGCTGGGCGCCCTGACCGCCGCCTATTACCTGGGGGTGACGGTCGGATCGACACAGGCGTTCCGGCTGGTCGGGCAGGTCGGACATATCCGCGCCTTCAGCGCCTCCGCGACGGTTCTGGTGGCGGCGACGCTCGGGCACACGCTGGGGTCCGACCCCGCAACCTGGATCGCCCTCCGCCTCGTGGAGGGCTGCTGCATGGCGGGCCTGTTCGTCTGCATCGAAAGCTGGCTGAACCAAAGCGCCACCTCGGCCACGCGCGGACAGATCCTGGCCCTCTACATGATCGCGCTCTATGGCGCGCAAGGGGCAGGCCAGTATCTGATGGTCATTGACGATCCGCACGGCTTCAAGCAGTTCGTCATCGTGTCGATCCTGGTCTCGCTCGCCCTTGTCCCGGTCGCGCTGAGCCGTACGGCCCCGCCCCTGCTGCAGAAGCTGGAGTCCGTCAGGATCGGCCATCTCTACCGCGCCAGTCCGCTGGGATTTGCCGGTACGGTGATCAGCGGGCTGGTCGTCGGCGCCTTCTATGGGCTGGGTCCGGTCTATGTCCGGCATCTCGGCTACGATCTGGGCCAATCCGCGACCTTCATCAGCGCTGCCATCATCGGCGGCATGCTCCTTCAATGGCCTTTCGGCAAGCTTTCGGACCTTATCGACCGGCGGCTGGTCCTGGTCGGCCTGTTCGCGGCCCTGGCCGTCATCAGCATCGGCATGACGATGCTGCCGGAGAGCGGGTTCGGCCCGCTGCTGGCCGGCATCTCCCTGTTCGGCGGGATCATCTTCGCGATCTATCCGATCTGCGTCTCGCACACCAACGACTTCCTGACGCCGGCCGAAATGGTACCGGCCAGCGGCGGCATGGTGCTGGGCTTCTCGATCGGCGCCATCGCCGGCCCCTTCCTCGCCTCGCTGGTGATGGCGGTTTTCGAGCAGGATGGGTTGTTCCTGTTCGCGGCCCTGGTCGCCATCGTCGCGCTGGCGTTCGCGCTCTGGCGGATGACGGTCCGCCCCCCTGTGCCGTTGGACCAGCGCCTCCCCTTCCTTCCCCAGGCACCGATTCCCGGACCCTTGGACGGCGTCACGCCGGGTGTGGAAAAGTCCGGGAACGGCATCGGGGAGGAAGAGCCCGAAGCGGAACCGTCGAGGCTTTGAAGGCCCCCGGGGCAACGGGGGGCGGCACGACCGTCGATAAGATCCCTTCCCCAACCCGAAGCTGTCGATGTACCACTCGCCGGAGACGGAGATGCTGCTTCACCCATGAAGCGTGCATCCCCCAAAACTCCGGCATGTTGGCGAGATCGATGGTTCCTGTTTCCAGTATTCTTCATCCCGCGAAGCGGACGGCACCGATCATGAGGGTGCTGGGCACTGTCCTGGGGTGCATCGCGACGCTGCTGGTTGGCGCGCTGATTTTCAACGCAGCCCCGGCCCGTGCCGAGAACTGGCTCGTCGCTTCCGAGGATTTCTTCCCGCCCTACAATTTTACGTTGCGGGGCAAGCGGACGGGAATGGACACCGAGATCGTCGAAGCGATGCTGAAGGAAATCGGCGTGTATCCGGTTCACCGCCCGATGACCTGGCCGGAGGTGGTGCGCGCCCACGATGAAAACGAGGTG
This sequence comes from Azospirillum sp. 11R-A, assembly GCF_049472615.1. Taxonomy (NCBI): domain Bacteria; kingdom Pseudomonadati; phylum Pseudomonadota; class Alphaproteobacteria; order Rhodospirillales; family Azospirillaceae; genus Azospirillum; species Azospirillum sp. 11R-A. The sequence goes on from NZ_JBCEBL010000004.1 coordinate 278,619, forward strand.
GACGTCGCTTTCCAGTTCTTCACCTCGCCCCGCCGTCTGGAGCGCGGCCATCTGATCGGACCTTACCGGGTCGGCGCGACCGTTCTGATGGTCCGCAGCAATTCGGACATCGGTTACACGGGTATCGAGGATCTGCGGGGGCTGCGGGTCGGCGTCGTCGAAGGCTTCGAATACACGCCCGAGTTCGACAAGTCGCAGCTCTTCGAGAGGATCCCCAGCAGCAGCAGCGTCGTCTCGTTCCGGCGCCTGCTTCTCGGCCGTGTCGATGCCATCGCCGGCGATTTGCAGGTGCTCAAGTATCTCGCCGACAGCGAGGGCCGCACCGCGTCGGTCAAAATCCTGCCCAAGCCTCTGGCGATGGTGCCACGCTACATCTCGGTGCCGAAGGCTCGGGCGGATAAGGCCGAACGGCTGCGTGCAGCCTATGAAAAACTCAAGAAGGATGGCACCATCGACGCCATCATCCGCAACTGGGACCGGTAGTCGAAGACCCGATCCCAAGGAGCCGGCGCATGGCTGCCGTCCCGGGGCTGAAGCTCACTCCTGCGCATCCAGCATGAAGTGGCGAACCTTGTGCCGGTTCTCGATCAGCTCGTCGATGGTGGGTTCGTTGCGCATCGCCCGGCCGATGGCGATCTTGGTCGCCTCGTAGTTGGTGCGATAGAGATCGGCACGGTCGAGATTCGCATCGGTGGCGCAGCGGGGATCGATCCACACCATCACCAGAATGCACAGGTCGTTGATCCCGTCGCGCGGTAGAAGGCCGTCGATGACGCAGTCCAGCACCGCATCGGCGGTGGCGGCCTGGACGACGCCACCGAACAGGTCGACGTAGGCGCTCGACTTCATCGTCACCTTGGACACCATCATGGTGGCCGGACGAACCATCTGGTTGCAGTCCCGCACCGCGAACATGCGGGTATGGCCGGCGGTCTGCCCCATCATGGTGGCGAACGCATGGCCGGCCGGACCGTCGACCGTGCCGATCACGATTTCCGGCATGGCGTCGGTAAACTGGCCTTCCTTGGCGAAGACGGTGGCCTCGCCGACACGGAACAGCGGATTGCTCATGGGATTCTTGCTCTCTTGAGAAAGGGTGGTGGGGCCGGTCATCCGGTACGGATGCCGTCCAGCAACTGTTCGATGCTGCCGCGCAGCCGTACGGTCTGACCGGCGAGGTCGGCAGCGGCGGACAGGACGTGCCGTGTGGCGCTCTCGGTGTCTCGGGCGCCGCCGGTGACATGCCGGGCGTTGCGCGCGACCACGCCCGCCCCGGATGCCGCCTGGTCGATGCTGGCATGGATGGTGGCCGAGGCGGCAGCCTGCGCCTCCATCGACTTGGCGATGGCGACCGAAATCGTGCTGATCTCCTCGATCACCGTGGTGATGCTCTGCAAAGCCTGGGCGGCATTGCCGGTCGCGTCCTGCATCGCCTGGATGCGGATCGAGACATCCTGCGTCGCCTTGGCGGTCTGGCTGGCAAGCTGGCGCACCTCCTGCGCCACCACAGCGAAGCCCTTGCCTGCCTCGCCGGCACGGGCGGCTTCGATGGTCGCATTCAGCGCCAGGAGATTGGTCTGTCCGGTGATCTCGTCGATGATGCGCACGACGTTGCCGATGCCGTCGGCCGACTGCCGCAGGCTGTGCACCGACCGGTCGGCCTTGCGGGCCTCCTCGACCGCCGACAGGGCGATGCGGGTGGAATTGTCGATGCGGAGGCGGATTTCTCCCAACGACCGAAAGGTCTCGTCGGCCAATGCGGCAACGGACTGGACGTTGCTTGCGATCTGCTCCGCCGCCACCACGGTCTCGCCCGCCTGTTCGTTGGTGCGGTCGATGATGCCGGTCAGCTGGCGCGCGGTGCCGTCGAGCGCTCCCGCCGACGAATCCACCGTGTCCAGCCCCGCCATCGCCGTCCGTTCGAAATGGGAAATCAGTTCCTCCAGTTGGACGGAGCGCTGGCGCTCGCGCCGCCGTGCCGCGATATCCTGGAAGGCCGACCGAACATGGTCGTTCGCGGGAGACCCCAGGATTTCATCCAGGGTGCCGACCTGCGCAAAGCGGCCGTTTTCCATGAAGGCGATCCGGTCCGCGATCCGCATCGCCTCGTCCGGGTCCTGCGTGGTGAACAGCACGGCCGCCCGATGCGCCCGCTGCCAGTCGAGGAATTCCGCCTCAAGCTCCAGCCGCAGGACGGGGTCCACCCCGGCGAAGGGAGCATCCATCAGCAGCAGCGGCGGATCGCCGATCAGGGACCGCGCCAGCCCGATCCGCAGCCGCGCCTCGGATGGAATTTCAAGCGGACGCCGGTCGGCCAGATGGGCAAGCCCCATGCGCGCCAGCACGGCCCGGGCACGGTCCTGACGCTCGCGCCGGCGCAAGCCCGCGACCTCCAGCCCGAATGCCAGATTCTCCAGAACGGTGCGGTTGGGCATCAGCGCCACGGCGCCGAAGGTCATCGCCATGGTATCGCGGCGGGCGGCCACCAGTTCGGCCGGCTTCATCGCCGCCATGTCGCGCCCGTTCAGGCACACGATGCCCGAAGTCGGTTCGACCAGACGGTTCACCATGCGGATCAGGGTGGATTTGCCCGAATTGGACCGCCCGAGAATCGCAAGGATCTCGCCGGCCGCAAGACCGAACGAAACATCGGCGACCGCCACCGCCGTACCGGCTTCCCGCCGGATGTCGGCGTGGTCCTTCCCGGCATGCAGCATGGTCACGGCGCGGGCGGCATTGCCGCCATACAGCTTGCACAGTCCCGTAACCGACAACATCCCGGTGCCGTCCGGCACACTGTCTTGCCCGGTGCCGTCCGGCACAATGCCCTGCTGGTGAGCTGGCGAGTTCATCGGCGCTCCCGATCATGAAAGGACTGGAAACGGGAATGGCTGGAGACGGCCGTCCGTCACGCGATTGCGCGTCGAGAACGGACCGCCTCCATCGACAGTGCCGGAAATGGCGCGGGAAAGGCGCCCGGCTGTGGATCAGAGCTTGCCGGTGACCCAGTAATCGATCCGGGCCTTGTTGTTCTTGATGTAATTGTCGACCGCCTTCTCATAGCTGGTCTGGCGGGCTTCCTGCATCATCGCCTCGAGATCGCCGATGGGCAGGACCATCCGGTTCAGGAACTCGTAGATTTCCGGGTGATCCTGGTAGAAGCCCTTCCGGACCACGGCGTTCACGCTCTCCAGCCCGCCCAGCGCGCCCTTCGGATCCTCCAGATAGCGCAGCTTCCAGTTGGCGAACATCCAGTGCGGGCTCCAACTGGTCACGACGATCCACTCGTTGCGCTTCATGGCGCGCTCCAGAGCGGCGAGCATCGCGGCGTCGCTGGCCGACACCAGCTGCATTCCCTTCAGATCGTAGGTCTTCAGCGCCTTTTCCGACGCCTGCATCAACCCCGATCCCGGATCGATGCCCTGGATCTTGCCGCCGAGCTGCTTCTGCACCTCCGGCTTCTTCAGATCCTCGATGGTCTTGACCTGATCGACGGGGATGTAGTCCGGCACCACCCAGCCCAGGCGGGCGCGGGTGTAGAGCGGGCCGAGATCGACGATGTCCTTGCCGACCTTGTCGAGATAGGGCTTGTGGGTCAGCGGCTGCCACGACATCAGCATGGCGTCCAGCTTGCCGCTGGCGATGCCCTGATACTGGATGCCGATGTCGGCCATGGTCAGTTCGACCTTGTAGCCGAACCGCTCCTCGATCACCGCTTTGGCGAGTTTCGTCACCGCCTCGGCGTCCGACCAGGCGGTCCAGCCGATGTTGATCGACTTCTCCGCGGCCTGCGCCGGGATGGCGGTCACAGCGGTCCCCAGACCGACCGTCATGGCCGCCGACAACAGCATGCCCAAGGCTTTACCGAAGATTTTCATCAAGAAGCCTCCTCGTGTCGTTTGTTTTGTCGTTCGTTTGTTTGGGTTCTTCCGCTTGGAATGACCGATCCGCCGTGCCGGGCCTTCAACCGGACGCGTGCGCATGGCCCGGCAGGTCATCTCCGACCTACCGGTGATTGCGGCCGCATGACGGGTTGGCGTCCATGAGAACGGGTGGCCGACCGCCTTCCGGCATTGAACGGAAAGCTGTTTCCAACCGATGCGAACCTTTGCTGGCATCAGTGCTGATTGAGGAAGAATGCCGGGCTTGAAAGCAAAAAACCTTCATCACAGCGGCAGTTCGTATCGCATTTGCGACAACGCCGTACGACACCCGCTCGTCGGGCGAATGCTACCGGATTTGGCTACGGATATTTTAAAATCTGCCATGGAAATAGGAAAACGCTTCGGCAGTCCTGTGGCGATGAGACGTTATGGAGGATAGCCGGCACTTATCATCTCGCCGGATGCCGGCCGTTCATTCTCCCGGCCGGATCGAACGACCATCCTTCCCGAATATTCGCATCCTGTCGCAAACCGACCATTGCGTCCGCCCCGGCCTGCGCAAAAAGACAGGATGTCCTGTCGGCCTTTTTAAAGTTGATGTCGCAATCCAGAACGCGACGCGCTGCGGCCGGCGGCAGGCTGTGTGTCGTGGAATCGAGAAAATCACAGCCCGGTCAAGGTTGAAGCGGCTCCACGAACGCATTGCCCAACTCCCGCTGGCCCACTCCCGCAGAAGGTCAACAACCATGTCGTCCGAGATTTCCATAGAAGCCCTGCTGAAGCGCCGAAAGAAGGGTCACAGCCTGGAAGCCCCGTTCTACACCAGCGATGAGATCTTCAAGCTGGACATGGAGATCATCTTCGGCCGCCACTGGCTGCATGTGGGTGTGGAACCGGACGTGGCGGAGCCGGGCGACGTGATGGTGGTGGACATCGGCAAGACGTCCGTCATCGTCATGCGCGACGACGACATGGAACTGCGCGCCTATCACAATGTCTGCCGCCACCGCGGCGCGCGCATCGTCCTGAAGGAAAAGACCTCCGTCGGCAATCTGGTGTGCAGCTATCACCAGTGGACCTACGGCCAGGATGGCGAGCTTCTGTTCGCCGAGCATATGGGCAACGATTTCGACCGCAAGTGCCGGAACCTGAAAAAGGTCCACATCCGCTCGGTCGGCGGCCTGATCTTCATCTGTCTGGCGGAAGAAGCCCCGGACGACATCGACCGCATGGCGGCGGCCATCGAGCCCTATATTCTTCCGCACGATCTGAAGAACTGCAAGATCGCCAAGACCGTCGACCTGATCGAGAAGGGCAATTGGAAGCTCACGATGGAGAACAATCGTGAATGCTACCACTGCGTCAGCAATCATCCCGAACTGACCATCCCGCTGTTCGAATACGGCTTCGGCTTCGCCCCCGATGGCACCAACCCGAAGCGGATGGAACATGCCGCCAAGTACGATGCGCTGGTGCAAAGCTGCCATAGCAGCTGGGAGGCCTCAGGCTTCCCCAGCCGCGAGATCGAGCATCTAACCGACACCACCGGCTTCCGCGCCGAGCGGCTGCCGCTCGACGGTGCCGGCGAGGCTCACACCAAGGACACGCGCAGCGCCTCCAAGAAACTGCTGGGGTCGATCGCCGAGCGCAAGCTGGGTGCCTTGTCCTTCTGGACCCAGCCGAACTCCTGGAACCACTTCATGAGCGACCACATCGTCACCTTCTCGGTGTTCCCGCTCGGTCCCGACCGCAATCTTCTGCGCACCCGCTGGCTGGTCCACAAGGACGCGGTGGAAGGCGTCGATTACGACCTGAACCGCCTGACGGAGGTGTGGGAGGCGACCAACCAGCAGGACGCCGATCTGGTCGAGATCTCGCACAACGGCGCCATCAGCCCGGCCTACGAGCCGGGACCCTACTCGCCCTACACCGAGCCGCTCGTCGAGAAGTTCACGGAGTGGTACGTGGGCCGCATGGCCGAGCATCTGCTGGGCAAGCAGGCCGCAGTGAGCGTCGCCGCCGAATGACGCGGCGCCGGGGCATCCCGGCCGGCAAGGCGCCGGGACCGCCCACCGTTCGCGACCAAGGCTTCACGGCTCAGGAAGAGAGATGACGATGCAGCAGGATGCGGCTCTGCCTCCGGTCCGGAACTGGGATCCCGAAACCGACGACACGCTGGTGTGCCGGGCGGTGCGGGACGAAACGCACGATGTGAAGACCTTCGTCTTCGCACCGCGGCAACCCTGCCTGTTCCGGTTCAAGCCGGGCCAGTTCATCACGCTGGAACTGCCTATCGGTGGCGAAACCATTCACCGCAGCTACACCGTCTCCTCTTCCGCCGCCCGGCCGCACCGGCTTTCGATCACCGTCAAGCGGGTGCCCGGCGGCCCGGTGTCGAACTGGCTGCACGACACCCTGAAGCCGGGCGACACCATCCGCGCGGTCGGCCCGCTCGGCGAATTCACGCCGGCCGAGTCCGAGACGCCGCGCAAGTTCCTGTTCCTGTCCGGCGGCAGCGGCGTGACGCCGCTGATGTCGATGACCCGGACCTTCGACGATCTCGGCGAGGATCACGACATCGTCTTCGTCCACGCCGCCCGCACTCCAGCCGACATCGTCTTCCGCCGTGAACTGGACGCGCTGACCGGCCCCGGCCGGCGCCTGCGCGTCGCCCATGTCTGCGAGGGCATCGGCACCGAGGCTCATTGGGCCGGCTTCACCGGCCGGCTGTCGCTGCCGATGCTGGGCCTGATCGCGCCGGACTTCATGGAACGGGAGGTCTATGTCTGCGGCCCCGGTCCCTTCATGAAGGCGGTGCGCGCCTTCCTGGAGGAAGGCGGCTTCGACATGAGCCGCTACCATCAGGAGAGCTTCAATTTCGAAGAGCTGGTGGCCGACCTTGCCGCCGGGGGACCGCCCCAGGACGCACCGGTCCAAGAGGCACCGATTGAGGACGCGCTGCAATCGGCCGGCTTCCGCATCGAATTCGCCAGGACCGGCAAGGTCTTCACCTGCCTGCCGGACATGGCCGTGGCGGACGCGGCATCGGCGGCCGACATCCGGGTTCCGACATCCTGCTCGCGCGGGCTGTGCGGGACCTGCAAGACAAGGTTGATTTCCGGCACGGTGGAAATGAACCACACCGGCGGCATCCGCAAACGGGAAATCGACCAGGGGTTGATCCTGCTCTGCTGCAGCCGTCCCACCAGCGATCTGGTGGTGGAGCGTTAGACGCATCGCCAATGAATTGTCTTCCGGGGGCAGGCCGCTGACGCTAGCATTCCGAAGGATGGAAGATGGCCGTCAAACGGGGGCCGTCGGACTGGGAGGGTGTCCTGGTGGGGAAGACAGTGGAATATCGCCGGTTCGGCGGTAGCGGTCCCGCCCCCCGGCAGGAGGAACGCGCGCTTCTGTCGGTCGGGTTCATCCTGACCAACAATTTCACGCTGACGGCGCTGGCCCCCTTCATCGACGCCCTGCGGCTGGCCGCCGACGAGGGCGACCGGTCGCGGCAGATCCGCTGCCGCTGGACCATCATGGGGTCACGGGCCGAACCGGTGATGTCGAGCTGCGGCATCGGCGTCGCCCGCTGGGAACCGCTGACCGATCCCCGCCGCTTCGACTATGTGGTCGTGGTGGGCGGGTTGCTGCATGCCGGCCCACAGCTGGACGACGAAACGCTGGCCTATCTGCGCGCCGCAGCATCCTATGGCGTGACCCTGGTCGGCGTCTGCACCGGCAGCTTCGTGCTGAGCCGCATCGGCTTGATGAAGAACCGGCGCTGCTGCGTCAGCTGGTATCATCACCGCGATTTCATCGAGGAATTTCCCGATCTGGTGCCGGTGGCCGACCAGCTCTATGTGGTGGACCGCGACCGCATCACCTGTTCGGGCGGCGCCGGGGTGGCCGATCTGGCCGCTTTCCTGATCGAACGCCATCTGGGCCGCGCCACCGCCCAGAAAACCATGCACATCCTGCTGATCGACAAGGCGCGTCCGGCCAGCCAGTCGCAGCCCCAGCCGCCGACGGTGGTGGAGATCACCAACGACCGGGTCCGCCGCGCCCTGCTGCTGATGGAGCAGCACATCAGCGATCCGCTGTCGGTGGAAGAGATCGTCCACCGGCTGAACGTCAGCACCCGGCAGTTCGAACGGCTGTTCCGGCTGGCGGTGGGCACCAGCCCGGCCACATACTACCGGTCCCTGCGCCTGCGCTATGGTCACTGGCTGCTGCGCAACACCAAGCGGTCTGTCACCGCCATCGCGAACGAGGCCGGCTTCGCCGACTGCGCCCACTTCTCCCGCCAGTTCCGGGAGCTGTTCGGCGTTTCTCCATCGGAGGTGCGCCGCACCGCCGGACCGGATGCGGAGGCCGATCCGCATTTCTCCCCCCTCGCCGCCTTCCGGCGCACCAACGCCAACTCCCTTCTGCCCGACCGCCGCCTGTTCGAAGACCCGGAGCCAATCGTCCGGGACGCCGCGCAGGTCGACTGAAGGGGCAGATACGCGCCAATTTTCCGGAAAATTCATATACTTGTTCGGTCGGCGCCCTCCTGTTTCTCTCCTGTCGCAAAAAGGTAATTCCCGGTCGCGGGGGGCAACGCGACAATGGCGCCGATGGTGAATTCTTGGCAGGCTCAATACTGGGGATCGTTCCTGCCATGTCCTCACCCGCCGAAGCCCTTCTGAAGCCTCTGCAGATCAAGCATTTGACGATCCGTAACCGCGTGATGAGCACGAGCCACGCGCCGGGCTACGGGTCCGAAGGCAAGCCGAAGGAACGCTACCAGCTCTATCACGAGGAAAAGGCCAAAGGCGGCATCGGCCTGACGATGTTCGGCGGTTCCTCCTCCGTCGCGGTGGACAGCCCGGCGGCGCCGTGGAACCAGATTTCCGTCGCCGATGACAGCGTCATCCCCTTCTTCCGCGAATTCTCCGACCGGGTGCACCGCCACGGCGCGGCGCTGATGATCCAGCTGACCCACATGGGCCGGCGCACCCGCTGGGACACCGAGAACTGGCTGCCCACCGTCTCCGCCTCGGCCGCCCGCGAACCGGCGCACCGCAACACGCCGAAGGAGATGGAGGATTTCGACTTCAAGCGGATCATCGCCGGCTATGCCGCCGCTGCCCGCCGCTGCAAGGAAGGCGGTCTGGACGGCTTCGAGCTGTCGGCCGCCCACGGTCACCTGATCGACCAGTTCTGGAGCCCCTCGGCCAACCGGCGCAGCGACAGGTACGGCGGCAGCCTGGAAAACCGCATGCGCTTCGGCATCGAGGTGTTCGAGGCGATCCGCGCCGAGGTCGGCGACGATTATGTCATCGGCATGCGCATGTCCGGCGACGAGTTGATCGACGACGGCCTCAGCCATGAAGACTGCATCGCCATCGCCCGCACCTATGCCGAGCGCGGGCTGATCGATTTCGTGAATGTGCTGGGCGGACAGGCGCGCGATCATCTGGCGCATGCCATCTCTCTGCCCAACATGTCCTTCCCGGTCGCCCCCTTCCTGCATCTGGCCAGCGGCATCAAGCGCGAGGCCGGTATCCCCGTCTTCCATGCCCAGCGCGTGACCGACCTCGCCACCGCCGCCCGCGCGGTCGAGGAGGGCCATGTCGACATGGTCGCCATGACCCGCGCCCACATCGCCGACCCGCATCTGGTGCGCAAGCTGATGGAAGGGCGGTTGGACGACGTGCGGCAGTGCGTCGGCGCCGGCTATTGCATCGACCGCATCTATGTCGGCGGCGACGCGCTGTGCATCCAGAACGCCGCGACAGGCCGAGAGCGGACCATGCCGCACGTGATCCCGAAGGCGGAGCGCAAGCGCCGCGTCGTCGTGGTCGGCGGCGGTCCCGGCGGGCTGGAAGCCGCCCGCGTCTGCGCCGAGCGCGGCCATTCGGTCGTGTTGCTCGAACGCAACGCCGCCCCCGGCGGCCAGATCGGCATCGCCGCCAAGGCGACCTGGCGCGAGGCGATGAGCGGCATCACCCGCTGGCTGTCGCAGCAGGTCACCAAGCTGGGCGTCGATGTCCGGCTGGGGGTGGAGGCCGACCGTGCCGCCGTCGAGGCCGAGAACCCCGACGTGGTGATCCTCGCCACCGGCGGTCGTCCCAACCGCGGCGACTTCAAGGGCGCCGATCTGGCGGTGTCGACCTGGGACATCCTGACAGGCGCGGTGGAGCCGACGGGAACCGTCCTGATGTATGACGGCACCGGCCAGCATCACGGCGCCTCCTGCGCGGAGTTCATGGCGAAGCGCGGCGCCCTGGTGGAGATCGCCACCCCCGACCGCATGGTCGCGGAGGAGGTCGGCACCACCAACCAGCCGATCCACCTGCGCGAGCTGTACAAGCTGAACGTGGTGATGACCACCAACCAACAGCTCGTGGAAATCTACCCGGAGGGCAACCGCCGCGTCGCCGTCCTGCGCAACGAATACACCCACGAGGAAGAGGAACGGCTGGTCGACCAGATCGTGGTGGAGCTGGGCACCCTGCCCAACGACGGCCTCTATTTCGATCTGAAGGACCTGTCGCTGAACCGCGGCGAAACCGACCTCGACAGCCTGATCGCCGGCCGGCCGCAACCGGTGCAGGCCAACGGCCATGGCGGTTACACGCTGCATCGCATCGGCGATGCGGTGGCCGGTCGCAACATCCACGCCGCCATCTACGACGCGGCGCGTCTCTGCAAGGACATCTGACACCTCTAACCCCAGCCAAGCGACAGGAGCCGTCCGACGTGATCGCCACCGCTCTCACCACCGTCGTCCTTGCCGTCCTCGCCATCGGCGCGGCATTGGCCGCCTGGCAGTCGCGGCGTTGGCTGGCCGGCCGGCCGGCAACGGTCGGTGTGGTCGCCGGGTTGCGCGCCCTGCCCGGCCGCTATCTGGTCGATGTCCATCATGTCGTGGGGTGGACGCCGTTCAACGCCCGCTTCCATGCGCTGGTCGCCGGCGGTTTCCTGGCAGCGCTGGCGCTGCTGGTGTCGATGGGCGTCGCCTTCGGTGGATCGCGCATTCTCTGGCTGCTGCTGGCGGTGGTGCTGGCCGTCATGCTGGCAGGTGCCCTGATGGTCCGGCATCGCCGCCGGGTCTTACGCCCGCGCGAGCTGTCGCAAGGGCGCTTCGCCCGCCTTCCGCTGTCGCTTCTGGGGTTTTCCGGCGGCCTGCTGCTGGTGGCCCTCGACCAGGCGCTGGGCGGTGTGATGCCGGAGGCGCTCGCCCTGGTCCTGATCGCAGTTGCCGGGGTGGCGTTGGCCGATCTGGTGTGGGGCGTGTGGAAGGGGCCGCTGAAGCATGCGGTGCATGGGGCGCTGCATCTCGCCTTCCATCCGCGTCCGGCCCGCTTCCACGATGGCAAAGGCCGTGACACCGGGCTGAAGCCGCTGCCGCTCGCTCCCGCGGAAGAGACTGAGCCGGGCACCCTGGGTGTCGAGCGTCCCGTCGATTTTGCCTGGAACCGGCTGCTCGGCTTCGATGCCTGCGTCCAGTGCGGGCGCTGCGAGACAGCCTGCCCGGCCTATGCCGCCGGCCTGCCGCTGAACCCGAAGAAGCTGGTGCAGGATCTGGTCGCCGCCATGGACGGGCAGGCCAGCGACGCTGCCTATGCCGGCAACCCCCATCCCGGCCGCGGCGTCGGCAAGGCCCATGGCGGGGCAGCGCTGCCGCTGATCGGGCCGGATGCGATGATCCATCCCGACACGCTGTGGTCCTGCACCACCTGCCGCGCCTGCGTGCAGGAATGCCCGATGATGATCGAGCATGTGGATGCCGTCGTCGACCTGCGCCGCTTCCAGACGCTGGAGCTGGGCGCTACCCCGGGCAAGGCCGCCGTCATGCTGGAGGAACTGCGCGCCACCGACAATCCCGGCGGCCGCGCGCTCGCCCGGCGCTGGGACTGGGCCGCCGACCTGTCGCTGCCCCGGCTGGCGGTCGGCGGTTCCTGCGACACGCTGCTGTGGGTGGGCGACGGCGCCTTCGACCTGCGGGTCCAGCGCTCGCTGCGGGCGCTCGTCCTGCTGCTGCGCCGCGCCGGGGTGGACTTCGCCGTGCTGGGCGAGGAGGAGCTGGATTGCGGCGACGTCGCCCGCCGGCTGGGCGACGAGGCGACCTTCCAGTCGCTGGCGACCCGCAACGTGGCGACGCTGAACGCCCGCCGCTTCACCCGCATCGTCACCGCCGACCCCCATGCGCTGCACACGCTGCGCAACGAATATCCGGCCTTCGGCGGCAGCTGGACTGTCGTCCACCACACCGCCCTGCTGCTGGAGCTTGTCACCGCCGGGGCGCTGACGGTGACCAAGCCGGTCGGGCGCAGCGTCACCTTTCACGACCCCTGCTATCTCGGCCGGTACAACGGCGAGATCGAGGCGCCGCGCGCCCTGCTCGACGCCATCGGCGTGGAACGCCGGGAAATGCTGCGCGCCGGCCTGCGGTCGAGCTGCTGCGGCGGTGGCGGCGGCGCCCCGCTGACCGACGTGTCGGGCGAACGCCGCATCCCCGACGTCCGCATGGAGCATGCGCGGGAGACCGGCGCCTCTCTGGTCGCCGTCGCCTGCCCCAACTGTGCCCTGATGCTGGAAGGCGTCGTCGGCCCCCGGCCGGAGGTGGCGGAGATCGCCGAACTGGTGCTCGCCGCGACGGAGACCGCCCGATGACCAGCCCCTCTCCGATCCGCCGCCGCGTCGATCCCCGTGCCGAGCGCGCCGCCCGCACCGTCCTGACCGGCCAGCGTCCGCGCCTGCTGCGCCAGCCGGTCGCCGCCTCAGTCAACGAACGCCGCCGCGACCCGCGCGCCCTTCGCGCTGCCGCATTGGTGCAGAGCCAGCCGCGCCTACGCTATGACTGGACGCGCGACGCCGCCTCGGCCGGCACCGCCGCGCCTCACTCCGTCACCGTCGCCGCCATGCCTGCGATCCCGCTCCGGGTGATCGCCGAGCCGGCCTATCTGGTCCTCGCCATGCTCGACCGCTCCGGCGGTGAGGTCGGCGAGCATGACCGGCAGGTGATCGCCGCCGCCCGCCTGCTGGCCGATGCGGGGGGCGGTGCCGTGGTGACCGTCTGCACCGGTTCGGGCGAGGCGCTGGCCGAGGCCGGGTCCGACCGCCATGTCGCTCTGCCCGACGGCTGGGCCGACGATTACGTGCCGGAACGGCGCGCCGCCGCCGCTTCGGCGCTGATGACCGCACTGTCTCCCCGCCACATCCTGTTCCCGGACAGCCCGGACGGCGCCGACGTGGCGCGGCGGCTCGCGGCGGCAACGGGAGAGCGGCTGTTCACCGGCGTGCAAAGCCTCGGCCCCGACCGCGCAACCCGCCAGTCGGCCGGCGGCTCGTTGGAGACCGGGCACCGCCCCACCCGGCTGATGACGGTCGCGGCCGACGCCTTCGCCCCGCTCGACGGCGTGCGGCACGAGGCCCGGCCGCTCGATCTCGAAACTTCGGTGGCGGCGGACGAGGTTCGGCCCCGCCTGGGCGGCGCCCGCCGGCTGGCCGTCGATCCCGACGCCCTGTCCCTGTCGGAAACCGATTTCATCCTCAGCGCCGGCAATGGCGTGACCGACTGGCCGAGCTTCACCGATCTGGGCGAAGCGCTCGGCGCCACCCGCGCCGGCAGCCGCGTGGTCTGCGATGCCGGGCATCTGCCGCGCGAACGGCAGGTCGGCGCCTCCGGCACCGTGGTCGGCGCGCGCTGCTACCTTGCCTTCGGCATTGCCGGCGCGCCGCAGCATCTTCAGGGCATCACCGGCGTCCGCCACGTGATCGCCGTCAACACCGACCTCCATGCCGAGATGATCAAGCGGGCCGACCTGTCCATCGTCGCCGATGCGCAAGTCGTCATGCCCGCCCTGATCCGGCTGATCCGGGAGCGCCGCCATGACTGAAGCAGCCATGCTTGATGTCGCCGTCCTGCTCTCCATCGGCCGCCATCCGGTCTCCGGCCGCGCCCGCCGCGCCGCCACCGACGCGCAGGCATTGGAAATGGCGCTGGCGCTGCGGCCAAAGCGGCTGACGGCGATCCATGCCGGACCGGCCGCCGATGCCGACGCGTTGCGCGCCTATCTCGGCATGGGGCTGGAGCGGCTGACGGTTCTGGTCCTGCCGGAGGGGGCCGATCCGGTCGAGCCGCTGATCGCCCATCTGCGCCGCCTCGCTCCGTCGCTGGTCCTGACCGGGCGGCAGGCGGAGGATGGCGAGGGCAGCGGCATGCTGCCCTATCTGATCGCCCGCGGCCTCGAAGCCGCCGTCGTCGCCGATGTGGTGCGGATGGGCCCATCCGATGCGCCGGCCTCCTCGGCCAGCATGACCGACCTCGTCCAGGCGCTGCCGCGCGGACAGCGGCGGGCGCTGACCGTCACCGGCCGCCTCATAGCGACCGTCCATCCATCCGCCCCGCCCGCCCGCGCCTCGGCCTTCGGCCCGGCCCGGCGGGGCGTCATCGAGCCGGTGGCGGCCCAGGCGACCGCCGATCTCTTCCTGTCGGAATGCGAGCATCGGCCTTGGCGCCTGAAGCCCAAGCTGATGCGCGTGAAGCGCGGCGGCTCGGCCCTGGACCGGCTGAAGGCGGCGACCGAGAGCAAGAGCGGAAAAGGCCAACTGCTGGTCAACCCGACACCTGAAGCGGGGGCGCTGGCCATCTACGACAGCCTTGTCGAACAGGGAATGCTTCCATGAAAACCATGCAAAACGACCCTCCCAGTACCACAGGTCACGCTGTCGCCAACCCGGGGGAGGCACGCCGATGAACACGATGATGCGAAGCGCGGTCTCGGTCGGCGGCCCTGCCAGCCTTGGCTTTCCCCGCGGAGCGGCCAGGACGGGCATCGGCGAGGATGCGGCGGTCCGGCTGGAGGTGCGGAACGTCTACAAGGTCTTCTCGGCCGATCCGAAGCCCGCCCTGTCGATGCTGCGCCAGGGCGCCAGCAAGGCGGAGGTCCTGGAAAAGCTGAACGTCAATGTCGGTGTCCTCGACGCCAGCTTTCAGGTCCGCGCCGGCGAGATCTTCGTCATCATGGGGCTGTCGGGGTCCGGCAAATCCACCATGATCCGCCTGCTGAACCGGCTGATCGAGCCCAGCAGCGGCGAAATCCTGCTGGACGGCAAGGATCTGGTCAGCATGTCGAAGGCCGACCTGATCCAGGCCCGCCGCCGCAACATGGGCATGGTCTTCCAGTCCTTCGCCCTGATGCCGCATCTGACCGCGCTGGACAACGCCGCCTTCGGCCTGGAAATTTCCGGCGCCTCCAAGGCGGAGCGCCACAAGGCGGCCCAGCAGGCGCTGGAGCAGGTCGGCCTGGGCACCTATGCCCACCGTTACCCGCGCGAGATGTCGGGCGGCATGCAGCAGCGCGTCGGCCTCGCCCGCGCGCTCGCCAACGATCCGACCATCCTGCTGATGGACGAGGCGTTCTCCGCGCTGGACCCGCTGATCCGCACCGAAATGCAGGACGAGCTTCTGCGCCTGCAACGCGAACAGCAGCGCACCATCGTCTTCATCTCCCACGACCTCGATGAGGCGATGCGCATCGGCGACCGCATCGCCATCATGGAGGGCGGGCGCATCGTCCAGGTCGGCACGCCCTACGAGATCCTCAGCCGGCCGGCCGACGATTACGTCCGCTCCTTCTTCCGCAACGTCGATGCCTCGAAGGTGCTGCGGGCCGGCGACGTCGCGCGGTTCGAGGCGACCAACACGGTCATCCGCCTGCCCGGCGAACTGGCTCCCGCCTTGCAGCAGCTGCGCGAGAACGACCACAATTTCGGCTATGTCCGCACCCCGGAAGGCCATTTCGAAGGCATCGTCTCGCGGGCGACGCTGGAGCGTGAGCTGAACGGTCCGCAGCCGCGCTTCGTCAATGCCTTCCTGCCCGGCGTCCGCACGGTCAACGCCGCGGCGCCGATCCATTCCCTGCTCGCCCTGGTCGCTGACAGCGAATGGCCGGTGCCGGTCGTCGACGACGACGACAACTTCCTCGGCGCCATCTCGCGCGCCCTCATGCTCCACACCTTGGTTCGGGGGGATTGACCGATGGACTTCGAAATCAGAATCGGCAAATGGGTCGAGGAACTGGTCACCTTCATGCTCGACCATTTCCAGCCGACCTTCGACGCCATCGCGACGGTGGTGAACGGCTTCGGCGGCGCCATCGACTTCGTGCTGGTGGGCGCGCCCGCCTGGCTGCTGATCGGGCTGATCGTCGCGACCTCCCTGTGGCGGGTCGGCATCGGCTTCGCCGTCTTCACGGTCGCCGCCCTGTCGCTGATCGCCGGCATGGGGCTGTGGACGGAGACCGCCTCCACCCTGGGGCTGGTCCTGACCGCCACCCTGCTCAGCCTGCTGATCGGCGTGCCGCTGGGCGTCTGGATGGCGCGCAACCGCGTGGTCGAAAGCATCGTCCGCACCACGCTGGACTTCATGCAGACCATGCCGGCCTTCGTCTATCTGATCCCGGCGGTGATGTTCTTCGGTCTGGGCCGGGTGCCGGGCATCCTCGCCACCGTGATCTTCGCCATGCCGCCGGCCGTGCGCCTGACCTCGCTCGGCATCCAGCAGGTTCCGGCCGAGATCGTGGAGGCCGGCAAGGCCTTCGGCTGCCATGACCGCCAGCTTCTGTTCAAGGTCCAACTGCCGAACGCCCTGCCCTCGATCATGGCCGGGGTGAACCAGACCATGATGATGGCGCTATCGATGATCGTCATCGCCTCGATGATCGGTGCCGGCGGCCTGGGCAATGTCGTGCTGCAAGGCATCCAGCGGCTGGACATCGCGCTCGGCTTCGAAAGCGGGCTCAGCGTTGTTCTGCTGGCGATCGTCCTCGACCGCATCACCCAGAGCTTCGGCCAGACCGCCGCCGCTCCGCGCCCGGTACGCTTCGCGTTCCTGCGCCGGTTCCTGCCGGTGCCGGCACGGTGAGCCCGGGGGCGCTTCCGGAAGGGGGCTCCGCCGCCGCTCTTCCGGCGCGGCCCCTGCCTCCTCACGGGCTGCGGCCGCATGCCGATGCACAGGCGCGCGGCGCGGGGTTGGAGCCGGGGCCAGGGTTGGAGCCGGGCGACATGCAGGTGGAGCGGCTGGCCGGCGTCGCCCTGGCCGACCGGCTGGAGGAGCTGGCCGCCCTGCGGCTGGCGGTGCTCGGCGAGTTCCCCTATCTCTATCGCGGGTCGGCCGCGTACGAGGAACGGTATCTCTCCGATCTCGGCAGCCTGCCGGGCGGCCTCATCCTCGCCGCTTTCGACCGCAACCGCATGGTCGCGGCGGTCACCGGTGCGCCGCTCGACCAGGAAATCGACGCCTTGAGCGATCCCTTCACCCATGCCGGCCGCGACCCGAGCGCGATCTTCTATTTCGGTGAGGTGGTGGTCCTGCCCTCCCACCGCGGGCGGGGTGTCGGAACGGCCCTGCTCGAAATCGGCGAATCCCATATCCGCGACGACGGCCGTTTCGCATCCGCCGCCTTCGGCGAGATCGTGCGCTCAACCGACCATCCCCGCCGCCCGAAAACCTACCGGACGCCCGATGCCGCATGGCGGCGGCTGGGCTACCGGCTGGAGCCGGACATCGGCGGCACCCTGTCCTGGTGCGACTCCTGCGACCGGGAAGAAACCGCCAAACCTCTTCGCTTCTGGGTCAAGTCCTTCACCCCCAGCACCGGAGCATGACACATGCCGCATGACGGCCTTGTCTTCGACCTCCCGGCCGGGGAGAGCGCGGGCGACGAGTGTCCGCTGCTGATCCGCGAAATTCCCTACCGCGATCCGGTCACCGCCTTCGCACCCTGGTCCGGCCAGCCTTTCGCCACCCTTCTGCACAGCGCGGCGGAAGCCGGGGGCCGGGGCCGCTGGAGCATCGTCGCCGTCGATCCCTTCCGCACGGTCGAAGCGCGTGGCGGCTCCGTCACGGTGGATGGCGAGGCGGTTGCCGGCGATCCGTTCACCGCGCTCGAACGGGAACTGGACGCCCATCGCCTGCCCGTTCCCGCCGACCTGCCCGTTCCCTTCACCGGTGGCGCCGTCGGCCTCCTCGGCTATGAATTGGGTCAGGTGCTGGAACGGCTGCCGGCACGGCATGGCGACGACAGCGGCCTGCCCGACATGGCCTTCGGGCTCTACGACACGGTCATCGTGTTCGATGAACAGGAGCGGCGCGGCTGGGTCCTGTCCAATGGATTTCCCGAACGCAGCCCGGTGAGCCGCCGCCTCCGCGCCGCCCGCCGCCTTCAGTCCTTCGCCGATGCGCTGGCAGCGGCGCCCAGCGATTTGCCGCCGCCCAACCCCGCCACCGCGCCCTGGCAGCCCGAGATCGAGCGCGACGAGTATTGCCACCGGGTGGAGCAGGTGCTGGAGTACATCCGCGCGGGCGACATCTTCCAGGCCAATTTCACCGGGCGCTTCCTGGCCGACCGCCCGGCGGGCCTGTCGGTGCTCGACCTCTACCGCCGCCTGCTGGCGCGCAGCCCCGCCCCCTTTGCGGCCTGCCTGTCGCTGCCCGGCGGCACCGGTCTGGCCAGCGCCTCGCCGGAACGCTTCATCCGGCTCGACGCCGACGGCCGCATGGAAACCCGTCCGATCAAGGGAACCCGCCCGCGCGGCGCCACGGCGGAGGAAGACGAGGCGCTCGCCCGCGAGCTTGAACACAGCGTCAAGGATCGGGCCGAGAACCTGATGATCACCGACCTGCTGCGCAACGACATCGGCCGCGTGGCGCGCATCGGCAGCGTCAGGGTGCCGGTCCTGTGCGGGGTGGAGCGCTTCGCCTCCGTCCATCATCTGGTATCGGTCATCGAAGGACAACTGAAGCCGGGGCTGGGGCCGGTCGACCTGCTGCGCGCCACCTTCCCCGGCGGCTCGATCACCGGCGCGCCCAAAATCCGTGCCATGGAGATCATCGACGAGCTGGAGTCCTCTCGGCGCGGCGCCTATTGCGGATCGGTGGCCTGGATCGGCTTCGACGGGGCGATGGACAGCAGCATCGTCATCCGCACCCTGACCGTCACGCCCGACCGCGTCGTCGCCCAGGCCGGCGGCGGCATCGTCGCCGATTCCGATCCCGGTGGCGAGCATGACGAGATGATGGTGAAGATCCGCCCCCTGCTGCGCGCGCTGGATGGCGGCTGAACCGGCGACGACCGGCGCGGATGTTGGGAAAAAACAAAGGCCCCGGCCGGTTCAGCGGTCGGGGCCTTCCTGTTTTGGGCGATGGCGGGCAAGAGCCGCCGATGTCACTGGATATCGTTCGGTTGGACGACGACCCAGTTGCGGTCGGCGAGGACCGGCAGCTTCTGGTCCGCCTGCCCGGCGGCGGCGGCTTCCCACATCTGCTTGATCTGCTTCATATACTTGTCCTTGCGGTTGACCCAGACCCGCAAGCCGCCATTCGCCGCGTCGGTGGAATGCAGCAGCATGTAGCCGTCGCTGGTGGGGGTGTCTCCGGCCACCAGGACCGGCTTCTTCCACTGGTCGATATAGGTGAGAATCGCCGCATGCTTGCCGGCGAACCAGGTCAGCGGCGCCCACAGATAGGTGCCGAGTTCCAGGTCCATCGTCTTCGCCCAGTCGTATTTTCCCTCGGCGATCAGCTTGCGTGCCGTGGTCACCTCGCCGGTGGAGCGGTTCTTCAGCAGCATGGTGACGCCGATGACGTTCTGCGGCTTGACGTTGTAGCCGTATTTCGGATCGGACAGGACCATCCGGACCAGTTCCTCGCTGGCGGCGGTCACCACATAGACGTCGATCCCGTTGGCGGTCAGATGGTTCACCAGTTCCTGCTGGCCGGTGTAGAATTTGGGCGGGCTGACCTCGACCGTCTTGACCGCGTCGCCCTCGTAGTAGGTGGCGGGGATCGGCTTGCCATCGGCCAGCATCTCGTCGACGAAGCCCTTCAACCGGGCCAGGGTGAAGCCGGAAAAGATCTGCGCCACCCACGGATAGCACACCTGATCGTCGATCTCGCACAGCCGGTAATAATAGCTGTTCAGGCTTTCCTTGTGCCCGTTCATGTCCTTGAACGGAATGATCTTCAAGGACGGATCCATGCTCTCGCGCGACAGCACGCCCTTGCGCTCCAGATAGGGCAGCAGGGATTCCTCAAGGTCGTAGCGGTACAGCGTGTTGTCGGCATCGAACACCGCATAGGCGCCCTTGCCGGCATTGGCGGACACCAGAGCCTTGAGGCTCGCCGCAGCCTCCGCCGGCCAATGCGCAAGCGGTTGAGGGGATCCCGATTGCGCCATGGCGGCCATCGGCGCCATCGCGACCATGCCCGCGAGCAGCGCGGAGCGGAAAAGCGTCTTCATCTGTGCCCTCTCTTCCCTGTTCAAAGACACGATTCTTCGAGACCGGGACCACTCTGTTGGAGTGGTCCCGGCTGTTCTGGGGATTATCCCGAACTGTCCAAGATTTTTTCAGTTGAGAGGCGCAGTTTATGACAGATTCTTTACACATGTCCACTGAATCTAATTTTCAGAATCCGTCGCGGATTGGCCTGAAATCGTCGCCTATACAGAGGAATTCCTTGAGATATCTGTAGCCGCTCAGCTCGGCGAGACCGAACGGATGGTAAGGGATAGGGCTTTGCCCCGGCGCGGCCAGTCCACCACGTCGCCCACCCGTCCACCGACTCCCCTAACGGGGATTGCCAGCTGATGCGGCCGGCAGCGGGATCGGCCTCTTCCCCGCCCACCAGCGTGAAGGTCCAGCGGCGCCCGGTCTCATCCTCCGCCACAACGACGGAGCCGAAGCCGGCTTCCTCGGCCGGGCCGGACGGGCGCACCACCACGGCGGCAGCCAGCCGGGCGCGCAGAAGGTCGGCGCGCCGCTTGGCACTGCTCATCGCCTGCCGGTCCTCCGGCGCATCGGAACCGCGCAGCTGCGCCATCTCCGCGTCAGCCGCGGCAAGCTCCTCCTGCCAGGCGGCGACGGTGGCGGCGGACACATGCAACGGCCCGTTGACCTGGGGCAGCGGGCCCTCGGTCTCGGCATCGCTTTCCTTGACGAAGGCGCGGCTCATCCCGGTTCCCTCAGCCCAGCAGCGCCATGGCCGCGGCGGGGGCGCAGCTTGCGACCCAACCCTGACCGGGAGCCCCCACCACATCGCAGAAATCCAGGTAGGGGCGGCCGAGCCGGCCAGCCACCTCCCGCACCACGGCACGCCCGACACCGGCCCCGACCACGGGCGCATCCTGTGGCAAGGGCGGCGCGCCGGCCGACAGCACCCGCGAAGCGGCATCGTGGATGCAGCGCAGCTGGCGCTCGACCAGATCGCCGGCCATCGCCCGCCAGACCGCCGGATCGTAATCGCCGGCATCATGGCCGACCATGCGGGCCAGCCGGCGCAGGCTGGCCTCGACCGTCTTCTGCCCATTGTCGGCGGCGGGATGCTGGTCCGCCGCCTCGTCCAGCCGGCCCAGAACGCGGTAGAGGTCGGCGCTGGTGGCGAAATACTCGGCCATCATCGGCAGCCGCTCGCCAGCGACCAGGGCGGTGCGCTCCATCGCCATCACCGCCGTCCGGGTCAGTCCGGTATAGAGCAGCTCCTCCACCGCCATGCGGTCATGATCGGTGACACCACGGGCCGCCACCTCGCCGTCGCGCACCGGCACGATGTCGGTGGTGGTGCTGCCCATGTCGACCAGCAGCGCCGCCGGCAGCCGCTTGGCGACCACGGCGGCGGTCGCCATCCAGTTGGCCGATGCCACGTCCATCACCTGTCCGCGTGCCTCCTGCGGCGACAGCAGCCCGCGCCGCCCGGCATAAACGCGCAGCCGCCCCGGCGGGACGGCCTCAGCGATGCGGTCGATCAACGTGTGCACGCCCTGGGTGCGGTCGTCGAACAGATCGACCAGTTCGCCCGTCATCGTCACCACATGGTCGGCGCCGGCCGGCAGGCGTTCCAGAACCGTGGTCAATGCCGTGTCCAGCTCGCCCAGCCCTTGCCAGAGCCGGCAGGGCACCTGCACAGCGTCGCACAGTCGGCCATCCTCCGCCCAGGCGGCCTTCAGATGGGCGCCGCCGATGTCCCAGCCGATGACTGCCGTTCCATTGGGGGCCGTTCCACGGGTGTCAGACATGCGCATCCTCCCGGCCGGCATCGGCCGATCTGGTGTGGAACAGAACCAGGATGTCGCCCGCCGGGTTCCAGCCCAGCACCCGCGACAGCCCGGAATAGCCGACGGACAGGCGCGGGTTCACCTCCACCACCACCGGGCCATTCCCATCCGTGTCATCGGGCCGGTCGATGAGGTCCACGGCGACATAGCCGCGCAAACCCGGGATCGCGGCGGCAATTGCGCGGGCCAGCGGCTCCCAGGTGGCGCGGCGGTGCTCCATCGCCCCGACCTCGACACCGTGGAAAGAGAAGCTCCCGCTCCCGCGCTCCACCTTCTGGCGGTTGCAGCCAAGCAATCTCACCCCGCCGATGGCATCGACCAGCATGGACAGGCTGCATGCTTCGCCTTCGATCAGCGGCTGGACGATCCAGCGGCCGGCGTGCGGCGGCGTCCAGCTGGCGATGTCGTCGACGATGAATGTGTCGAGGCAGCCGGCGCCGTCGTCCGGCTTCACCACATGGCGGGCGGCGGGCGGCGGCGGGGCGCCGAAGGGGACGGTGGGAATCGTCGCGATGCCGTGGGCGGCCAGCCGGGCCGCCGTCGCCGTCTTCGACGACGCCAGAACGATGGCGTCGGGAGCGCAGGCGACCACCGGCCGGCCGGTGTCGCGGAACAGGGCGGTCACCTGCGCCAGCAGCCCGTCGCTTTCCGGCGCAATCGGCCAGACCATGTCGCACAGGGCGGCCGCGGCGCGCCAGCGCGCCTCCGGCTCCTCGCCCGGGGCAACCGGGAACAGGGCGACCCGGTCCGCCGGGAAAGACGGTGGGGCAAGGCGGTTGTCCCAGCACAGCGTGACGTGCAGTCCATCCAGCGCGACCAGATCGCCGACCAGGGCCGCGACCATCGCGTTGGCCTCCGCCATCAGGTCGGTCGGAAGCGGCCCGTTGCACAGCGCGCCGCCGGTGACATACTCGCAGACCAGAATCCGACGAAGGCTGTTCTCCATGGACATCGTTCCCGTCATCGACCTGCTGGGCGGGCAGGTGGTTCATGCCAAGCGGGGGGAGCGCGACCGCTACCGCCCCATCGAAAGCGCGCTGACCGCCGGATCGGCCCCACAGGATATCGTGGCCGCGCTGCTGGCGCTGCAACCCTTCCGCGCCTGCTATGTCGCCGATCTCGACGCGATCCGCGGGAATGGCGACCATCGCTCCACCGTCGCCGCCCTCCAGGCGCGCTGGCCGGAGGTCGCCTTCTGGGTCGATGCCGGGCTGGCAACGGCGGATGATTGCCAGCGCTGGTTCGACGCCGGACTCCGGCATCTGGTGATCGGCAGCGAAAGCCAGACCGACGGCAAGACGCTGGAAGCGGCGCTGGCGCTGGCCGGCGGGGACCGGGTGGCGCTGTCGCTGGATGTCCGGCGGGGCGAAGCGCTGGGACCGGCGGCGCTGCACGAGGATGCCGGACTCTGGCCCTCGCGGGTGATCGCCATGACGCTGGACCGGGTCGGCTCGGGCGAGGGTCCTGACCTCGACCGCATCGCCACGCTGGCGGCCCGACGCCCGGGGGTTCGGGTGTGGGGCGCCGGCGGGGTGCGCGATGCGGCGGACCTGGAGGCGCTGGCGCGGCACGGAACCGATGCCGTGCTGGTGGCCAGCGCGCTCCACGACCGGCGCCTCGACGCCGGAACGCTGTCCCGCTTCGTCTCCGGTCAGCCGGTTTCCGGTCAGGAGGCGGCGAAGGGGTGAACCGCGGCGGCCATGCCGTCCAGCATCTCCTTGGCGGTCGGGCTGCCGGCGATGGCGCGCTTCAGCGCCAGCTTGGTGGCCTCGTGGTTGTAGTCCTGGATCTTGCGGTCGTCCTCCGCCTGCCAATGGATGAAGACGCCGACCGAGATGAACAGGTCGTCGGCCTCGTCCGCCGGGATGGTGCCGTCCTCGACGCATTCGGCGACCGCCAGGGCGACGGCACGCTGGGCCGGGCCGAACATCTGCACGGCCTGCTTGGCGTTCTTGATCGTCACCTTGTTGAACATGACCGTGGAGGGCTTGACCATCAGGTTCGGCGCCAGCACGGCCAGCAGGCCGTTCACCCCTTCCTTCTGGTTGGTCAGGGTCTGGCAGAAGGCGGTCTCGGCGGCGCTGCCGCGCGGACCGACGATGAGATCGATGTGAGCGACCTCGTTGCCGTCGCCCACCAGAGCTTCGCCGACCATAACCTTGTCGATCTTAGGCATTGCGCGTCCCTTGCGATGGTTGGTTCGATCAGATTCCGCCGGTTGTCGTCCGGCGGCCACGGTCCGGCCGGCAGTTCGCCGGCCAGCCGAAGCACGAACAGGCAGGCCACCGTCAGATCGGCGGACGTGCCCGGATTGAGGCCGCGGCGCTTCAGCGCGCGGTCGAAAGCGAGGAGCCGGCGGGCGACGCCGGAATGGGTGCCGAACGTCGGACCGGTGGAAAGGCGCCGCTCCAGCCGGAACGCCTGCGCCCGCACCCGCTCCGCCACCGCCGCGCCATGCTTGCGGGCGATGTGGGTGTCGGGGTGCAGCGCCATGAAGCCCAGATGAATGGCGCTCGCCGCCTCCGCCGGACTGGCGCCGCGACGCAGGGCCGAGCCTCCACGCGCAACGCCGAAGGTGAAGACATCGGCGAAGGCGGTGGCATACTGCCGGGCGATCAGGTCGCGGTCGGCCGCCGCAGCCATCGCGGCGCGCAGATCGACACGCGGGGCCGCGGCGACGTCATGCTGCCGGGCCTCTCCCAGCCCGGCCGGCAGAGCCAGACGGATCGCGGCGAAGGCGTCGGCGGCATCGGCGACGCTCAGCCCATCGAGCACACGCGCCAACCTCAGCCGCAACGGCTCGCCCTTATCGCGGCACAGCACGGCGGCGGCGAGCGGCGCCAGCAGCAGGACGATGCCGAGATTGGTGTTGCAGCCGGCGACTTCCCGTGTCGCCGCGACCGCGCGTAGGATCGTCTCCCCCACCCGGCGGCCCGGTGTGGCGAGGATCGGGGCGATGGCCGCAGCGCTGTCCAGGAACTGCGTCACGCTCATCCCATGGCCTTCGGCATGGATGTGGACGTTGCCGGGCTTCAGCGCCATCAGTTCCAGCCGGCAGGCGGTGAACACCGCTTCCTCCACCAAGGCCCGGCAATCGTGGAGCGGGGTCGGCAGCAGGGCGCTCATCCAGCCCTCCGCGCGTCCGCCGATACCGGCGAGGCCGATGCCAGACGGGCCAGGACCAGATCGGCCAGCGCCTGCGCCACGTCCACCGGCGTCACCGCCTGCAGGCCGCGCCATGCCGGCATGCTGTTGACCTCCAGCACAAGGAACCGGCCGTCGGGCGCACGGATCACGTCCACCCCGGCATAATCGGCACCGACGGCGGCGGCGGCGGCCACCGCCAGATCGCCCAGCACACCGCCCGGACTGGCCGGATGGCAGCGCGCCCCCTGCTTGACGTTGGTGATCCAGTGATCGCCCTGGCGGACCATGGCGGCCAACGGACGCCCATCCACCACGAAAACGCGCCAGTCGAACCAGCCGCCATCGGCCGCACCGACATATTCCTGCAGGTGATAGACACCGGCGATCTCGTCGGAACCGGGCAGAGCCATGCCGGGATCGAGCCGGCGCAGCCCCTTGCCCTGCGACCCGAACAGCGGCTTCAGCACCGCGGACCGTTCCTCGGCATGAAGGGCGGCCAGGATGGTGGAGGCCTGGACCGGATCGGCGACGCTCCAGGTCCGCGGGGTCGGTATCCCGGCGGCGGCCAGCCGGAAGGCAGTGGCGCTCTTGTCGACACAGCGTTCGATGGACACGGGGGTGTTGACGACCGGCACCCCGCCATGGACCAGCGCATGCAGCACGCCAAGCCGCAGCGTCACCTGCTCGAAACTGCCGGCTGAGATGGTGCGGACCAGGCAGGCGTCGGGCAGCCCGCCATCGAACCCCGGAATCACCGCCCCCTCCGGACCGAAACCGCAGGCGCTGAGCGATATTGGGACAGCCTTGGCGCCGAGGCGGGCGAAGGCGGCGGTCAGCCGCCGGGTGTGCCAGTCGGCGCCGTCCACGAAGATGGCGATGCGGGTCCGCCCCATGGCCCGGCCTCCCCTACCCGCCGATGCCGAAGGAGCGGTCGAGCAGCGACGGTGCTAGCGCCCCGGCACTGAAGCTCCGTCCGCTCTCGAAGGCGGTGACGATCACGCGGGCCGGGCTGAACAGCATCGGATCGATTTTGAAGAAGTCGAAGCCGCTCGCCGCGAACAGGTCGGCGAAGGGCCGGCCATAGTCGGCGGAGGCCGAGCTGGGCAGGCGGGCCGCCAGATCGGCCGCGTCGTCGTCAGGACCGTCGACCAGCAGATGGACGGTGCCGCCGAACAGGATGGCGTCGTTGGTCCGGCCCATCGCCTGGACGAAGTCGCGTCCCGGCGGCGGCAACGGCGCACAGCCGACGCCGTCGCGCACACGCTCCAGCGGAAAATGCAGGGCGTGCAGCTTGTGCAGCCCGACCTCCAGCACGCGGGCGACAATCTGGACGATGCCGGCCGGGCTGCGGGTCGGCGTCAGGATCAGGGTCACGCGCTCCGCCGGCACGCCGCAGTCGCGCGCCACCTTTTCCACCACCGATGCCGGCGGCCACTTGTCCGTCTCCAGCACCAGCACGGCGCGGTCGGCCATGTCGCGGTAGCCGAGTTCGGCGAACAAAGGCTCCTTCACCGCCAGGGCGCGTCCCGGCCCCGATCCCAAGGCCGAGAATTTCTCGCCCGACAGGCTCCAGCCGGCATATTGGCTGCCGAGGCAGGCCAGGACCGGATCGGCGGCCGTCACCGTCACCTGCGCCGGCCAATGGGCGAAGGGAGAGTCCAAGCCGATGCGCACGCTGCCGGCGCCGCCCAGGCAAATCTCGGCGATGCGGCGCCCGGCCTCCAGGCTGCCGGGCCGGTCGATGCCGGCATCGATCACGGTGCAACCGGCGGGGTGCCGCTCCACCCCGATCCGCAGCATGGCGGCGTCCGCCACCAGGGCATGGACCAGGGGTGCGGCAAGCCGGCTAACACTGAAGGGAAGGGACGACATCGGCGGTTCTCTCCACAATACAGGCCCGCCGCGTGCAGTCCGCGACGATGCGTTCGATCCGGCAGGACAGGCGGCGCCGCGCTTCCTCCTCGTCGCCGCCCCAGGCGGTGACGCTGCACAGCGGCAGTCCGACCCCCACCGCGCTGCCGGCCCGAGGCAGGTCGGCGCACCAGGGGGGCCAGGGGAAATCCGCCGGCATCGTCAGGGCGGAGGCGGCATAGGCCACCGCACCGGCAACGACGCCCGGACGCGCCTCCCCCAGCGTCCAGCCGCGTCCGGCGGCAGCGTCGAGATGGGCCCGCATCACCCCACCCTGCCGGTGGCGTTCGAGCAGGTCGAGCGTGGCCCCCGGACGCGGATTGACCTCCAGCACCGTCACCGACTCTTCATCGACCAGCAGGTCCAGGCTGTTGAGCCCGACCAGCCCGAAGGCGGCGGCGATGCGGCGCGCCGCTTCCGCAAGCCGGTCGGCCAATGAAGTCGGCACCGCCGCCGGAAGCACCGCCCCGCCATAGCGGAAGGGCGCATCGGGCGCCGGATCGGCCCATTGCCGGCTGATCGCCACCGTTTCGCACCGGCCGGTGCGGTCGGCGATGAAGGCGACGGAGGTTGGCCGTCCCGCCGCCCGCCGTTGCAGATAATGACCGTCCGGCAGCGGACCTCCGGCCCAGGGAGCGACGTGCCAGCCCCCGGCCGCACCAACCCGTTTGACCAGCCAGTCCTCGGGGATCGCATCGTCTGGCATCGCCACCCGCGTTTCCGGATGCCGAATCTCCAACCCCTCCAGCCCCAGCACCGCCAGCCGCGCGGCGAAGCCGGCCGGGTCCTTGACCGCCCGCACCACCTCCGGCCGGTTGCCGAGCAGCCGATAAGGACCGGCCTGCATCAAGGCGGCCAGCAGGCCGGGCGCCTGTTCGAACCCCGATCCGACGACCAGACCGCTGCCCGGCGGAGCCAGCGTCCGGGCGGCGGCGATCAGCGCCTCCCGGTCGAAGCCGGTGACGGGATCGCCGGCCACGCAACGGGCGGGCAGCGGCAGGTCGGCGTCGCCGAACTGGTCCAGCGTCGCCACGGCGACCCCGGTGCGCACCACCGCCTGGGCGATTGCCCGGCCCGACAGGGCGGCCACCAGAATCACGCCGCTTTCCGGCATTGGGCGCGGGCCAGGACAAAGGCATCGTCAAAGGCCAGATAGACCGGCTTCGCCGCCTCGCGCATCGCCTTGAACAGGCCGTGCTGGGTCTTGAACTTCACGTTGCCGATGGCGAGCGCGCCGATGCCGACGGCGTCGGTCCCGTCGATGGCCACGCCATCGCTGAAGGCGTCCACCCCCTCCACGCCGGCCGGCGGCACGGCATTGACGTCGGCCACCACCCGCACCGATGGGGCGGCGGCGATCTGTGCACGGCTCAGCACCTGGACGCCGGCACGGGCGACCGCCAGCACCACATCGGTTTCCGCCAGGATGGCGGCCTTGTGGGCGTCGGTCGAGCCATCCACCGCGCCCAGCGTCACGCCGAACCGCTGACGGTAGGAGGTCGCCCGCTCGGTTACGGACGCCGCACCGTCATGGCCGACCAGTTGAACGGACGCACCGGCACGCGCGGCCAGCACCGCAGCGACACCGCCAACCGGTCCCTTGCCGCCGAACACCGCGACCCGCGATCCGGCCAACGCCAACCCAACCTTCTCAAGCTGAGCCTCGACCTTCGCGATCATCGCCGCGGCGGTGGTGTAGGCGCCGGACGGATCGGCGAAGACCGAGATTTCGAACGGCGGGACCATGGCCCGGCGCGCCGCCTCCAGCATGTCCAGCGCCGTCAGGATATCGCGGCCGGCGATGAACAGACCGGTCCGCTTGGCGTCGCCCGGAGCGCGGGAAAAGATCATGTCCTGGACAAGACCCGGCACCTCGCCAGTCTCGACATTGGTGTAAGGCACGATGATGCCATAGCCGGCATCGCACGCCATGTTGATGTCGAATGGACTGACCGCCTTTACCGGAGTAATGGCGTGCATGATATAGGGCTTTTCCATGAAACGAAGTCCTCGGTTCGCTTCATGGCACTGTCTTTCACCTTACATATTCACGCTGTCTTTTTTGCGACTGTTTCATATCCGGCAGCGACTGCGCTTCGATCGGAGAAAGTTTCCACCACCGCACCGTGATTCCGCCCCCGACAGACGACGAAACGCAGGTTGGGCCGTGTCCGCCAGCGCGTCTGCGCGCCCTCCGCCGCCCGCTCCGCCGATGCCGCATCGCCGAAGATGGCAAAGCCGGTCGGCCCCCAGGAGCTCTGCCCAACCCCCGTGGCGCCGGCCGACGGTAGCCAGCGCAGAACCTCGGCGACATCCGGGCTGCTGAAGCGCCCACCCTGGGCCGGGGCGAAATGATCGCCGACCACGCTCTGGAGTTCGGTCACGGCGGCGCCGAACCGCATCGCATCCCCTTCCGCCAGCGCCGGCAATCCGACCATCAGCGCCAGCCGGCACAGATAGGCCGCCTTGTCCGCCGGGAAGGGGGGCAGATCGCGGAAGGCGACCGTCTCGGCCGTGCCGGACAGGCCGCGGTTGGCGTCATCGAACACCAGCAGCATGCGCCACGGCTCCGGCAGGGCCATGCGGCTGATCACCGGCGGCGGTTCGTCCAACGCGCCCTTGCCGCCGTCCAGAATGACGCCGCCCTGCTCGAAGGCGCCAACGCCGATGCCTGACCGCGCCCCCCGGTCGAGCAGGCTGGCGACCCGGCGCGGCGGCAGCGGCCGGCCGGTCATCGCCGACAGGGCAGCCCCGACGGCCAACGCCAGCTGGGTGCCAGACCCAAGCCCGGAATGGGACGGGATGGTCCGGCCCAGCCTCAGGGAAAAGCGGTTTTCCAAACCCAGCGCACCGCACAGCCGGTCGAGATAGTCCGTCGCCCGGCAGGCAGGCCGGACGGAGAGATCGCCTCCCGGCCTTCCGCGCATCAGCATCAGTTCCGTTCCCAGCCCGTCGAGCGTCAGGCCCAGGCTGCCGAAGCGCCGGCCCAGCCCGCCTTCCATGTCGAGGAACCCAAGATGCAGCCGGGCGGGCACCTCCACCCGCACCGTGTCGACCGTCATGCGCTGTTCGCCGCAAATCATGGCCTACCTGTCGCAAAAGCCAAGGCGACCAGCCGCCTTTCGTACATAATAAAATTGACAGCGATAAAATCAATGAGAACAACGATAAAAAACAGATTATAGTCCAAAAATCTTTAAAAATCGGATTATATTTATTCATTTCCGCAAAGGATATGAACTGTAATTTCATGACCATTATTATTTAAGACAACCCTCCACACTCGACATCATGCGCGGGGTTTAGGATATGGACTATGGATTCGGCGGGAGCGATCTCCCACCGCCCATGAGCGATGTCGTTTGCCCATTCTGCGCAATGGCCTGCGACGACCTTGCAATCGCACGCGATGGCACAGGACAGCTCAGGGTGACCGCCAACGGCTGCGCACGGGCACGCACCCTGTTCGCCCTTCCGGCATTGCCTGCCCACTGCTTCATCAAAGGCCGCGCCGTTCCGCTCGACGAAGCGCTGGACGCAGCGGCGGCCTTGCTGCGCGATGCGGCCTCTCCCGCCGTCGGAGGACTGTCCGCCGACACCGAAGGAGTCTCCGCGGCCCTGGCGCTGGCCGAACGGCTGGGTGCGGTGGTGGACCATGCCGCGTCCGACAGCCTGTTCCACGGCCTGCGCGCGCTCCAAGTGACCGGCGCCATGACCGCCACCTTCGGCGAAATTCGCAACCGTGCCGACCTGTTCGTCCTGTTCGGAACCGAGTTCGAGCGCCATGCCCCCCGCCTGTTCGACCGCATCGTCCGTCCGCCGACAGCCCTGTTCCGCGATGCCGGCGCGGCGCGCGGCTTCCTGATCGGTCCCGGCGACGGCCCGGCACCGGACGGGTTCGAACGCCTGACCGCCGACCTGACGCACGCCCCTGCCATCGCCGCCGCCCTGTCGCAGTTGCTGGCCGGCGAAACACCCCGCGGTGACCAAGTCGGGGGCATCGCAATGGAGGACCTCGCCCGTGTCGCCGCAGCGTTGCGCGAGGCGCGCTTCGGCGTGGTCGGCTGGATCGCCGCCACGCTGGATCCGGCGGCCGGCGATATCGCCATCGAGGCCTTCAACCGATTGGTGGTGACCGCCAACGCCTCGACCCGCTGCGCCGGCTTGCCCCTGGGCGGCAAGGGTAACGCGCTGGGTGCCAACTATGTGTGCGCCTGGCAATATGGCGTGCCGCTGCGCTCCCGCCTGGGGGCCGGCCCACCGGAACATGATCCGCTGCGCTACCGGCTGAAAAGCCTGCTGGCAGGCGACGAGGTCGATGCGCTGGTCTGGCTTTCGGCCTTGAACGGCGCGGAACTGCCCGACACCCGCACCCCGATGATCGTGCTGGCCCGCCCCGGACAGCCGCTGCCCCGCGACCCGGAGGTGCTGATCCCGGTCGCCATCCCCGGCCTCGACCATTCCGGCAGCATCCACCGCGGCGACGGCGTCGCCGCCCTGCCTCTGCGCCGCTTGCGAACGACCGCCATGACGCTGCCGTCGGCCGCGTCGGTGCTGAGCGCCCTGCTCGACCGCCTCCCCGCCTCCCCACTCCCCGTCCCGCTTCGGGAGACAGCGCATGTCTGACGCCTACACCCTGCTGCGCAGCGGTCGCGTCTGCGATCCAACCGTGAGCACCGACGGCGGCGGGTTGCGTGACCTGTATCTGAAGGACGGCCGCATCGCGGCAGCACCCCCGGAAGACGCCCGCATCGGGGAGGTGGTCGATCTGGACGGCCGCATCGTCATGGCCGGCGCCATCGACATCCACAGCCACATCGGCGGCGGCAAGGTGAACCTCGCCCGCCTGCTTCTTCCGGAGGAGCATCGTGAGCACGCCAGCGGCCCCGACGGCCTGCGCCGCTCCGGCAGCGGCCTGTTCACCCCGTCCAGCTTCGTCACCGGCTACCGCTATGCCGAGATGGGCTACACCGCGGCCTTCGAGCCGGCCATGCTGCCGTCCAACGCGCGCCACACCCACCTGGAGCTGGCCGACATCCCAATCATCGACAAGGGCTGCTACGCCGTCCTCGGCAACGACGATTTCCTGCTGGAGCGGCTGGCCGCCGGGGCGACGCAGTCGGAAGTCAACGACTATGTCGCCTGGATCCTGCACGCCACCCAGGCGGTCGGCGTCAAGGTGGTGAATCCCGGCGGCATCAGCGCCTTCAAGTTCAACCAGCGCCGCCTGGATCTGGACGAGGCGCATCCCCATTACGGCATCACGCCGCGCCGCATCCTGACCACGCTGGCAACCGCCCTGTCCGACCTGGGGGTGCCGCATCCGCTGCACATCCACTGCAACAATCTGGGCATCCCCGGCAACGAAGCGGTGACGCGCGACACCATCGCCGCGCTCGACGGGCTGCCCGCCCATCTGACCCACCTGCAATTCCACAGCTATGGGACGGAGGGTGACCGCCGTTTCTCCTCGGCCGCCGCCGAGATCGCCGAAGCGGTGAACCGCAGCCCGAACATCTCGGTCGATGTCGGCCAGATCATCTTCGGTCAGACAATCACCGCCTCGGCCGACATCATGTCGCAGTTCCGCAACAGCGGCCTCGCCAGTCCGCGCAAATGGGTGTGCACCGACATCGAATGCGACGGCGGCTGCGGGCTGGTGCCGTTCCGCTACCGCGACAAGGCCTTCGTCAACGCCCTGCAATGGGCCATCGGGCTGGAGCTGTTCCTGCTGATCGAGGATCCTTGGCGGGTCTATCTGACCACGGACCACCCGAACGGCGGCCCCTTCACCAGCTATCCGCATCTGATCCGCCTGCTGATGGACCGCAGCTTCCGCAACGAGCAGCTGGCGCGGATCAATCCCGATGTCGCGGCGCACAGCCGGCTCGGCTCCATCGAACGCGAATACACGCTCGACGAGATCGCCATCATGACCCGCGCCGGCCCGGCCCGCGTGCTGGGCTTACGCGACCGCGGCCACCTGCGCCCCGGCGCCGTCGCCGACGTGGTGGTCTATGACGACCTGCCCGACCGCGAGGCGATGTTCGCGGCCCCAGCCTGGGTGTTCAAGAGCGGCCGGCCGGTGGCACGGAACGGCCGGCTGACCGCAACCGGCTGGGGCGACACCATCGTCGTCCGGCCGGAGTTCGACCCCGCCATCGAACGGCGGCTGAAGCCCTGGTTCGAGGATCACCAGACCGTCCGGCTCGGCAACTTCCGCATCGCGGACGGCGAGATCCTCGACCATGGCCGCGGCGGCCTGTCCATCGTTCCGACCCTGACGGCGTCCGACCCATGCTTCTGAACGGCATCCATATCGAAAGCACTTATGCCGAGGCCTTCGACATGAAGGCGACCCGGCTGATCGTGACCGCCGACACGCCGGCCTGGGCGCGCCATGCCGGCGGGGCTGCCACCGGCTTCGCCACCTCGGTCATCGCCTGCGGCTGCGAAGCCGGGATCGAGCGGGAGCTGGCGCCGGAGGAAACCCCCGACGGGCGCCCCGGCGTGTCCCTGCTGTTCTTCGCCACCGGGCGCAGCGTGCTGGGAAAGCAGGTCGAGACCCGCGTCGGCCAATGCATCCTGACCTGCCCCGGCACCGCCTGCTTCGCCGGCGTGCCGCGCGGGGTGACGGAGGATCTGATCCCGCTGGGCCGGAAGCTGCGCTATTTCGGCGACGGCCAGCAGATGTCGAAGCTGCTGGGCGGCCGGCGCTATTGGCGCATCCCGGTGATGGACGGCGAGTTCCTGTGCGAGGAATCGAGCTGGAGCGTTCCGGCGGTCGGCGGCGGCAACCTGCTGATCCTCGCCGATGCGCGGATGGCGGCGCTGGAGGCGGCGGAAGCGGCGGCGGACGCCATGCGCGCCGTGCCCAACGTGGTGCTGCCCTTCCCCGGCGGGGTCGTCCGCTCCGGCTCCAAGATCGGGGCGAAGTACAAGGGCATGCCAGCCTCCACCAACGACGCCTATTGCCCGACGCTGCGCGGCCTGCCCCGCTCCCGCCTGCCGGCCGAGGTCGAATCGGTGCTGGAGATCGTCATCGACGGGCTGACCGCCGCCGATGTCGCGGCCGCCACCACGGCCGGGCTGAAGTGCCTGATCGAACGCGGGCGCGGCTCCGGCATCTGGGGCGTCACTGCCGGCAATTACGGCGGCAAGCTGGGCCGCCACCATTTCCATCTTCACGAGCTGCTGCCATGAGCGTGCTGAGTTTCCGTCTGAAAGGCCCGCTGACCGGCCGCATCGACGCCTCCCCCCTGCTGCCGCACCGCTTGGCGGAATTGACCTTGCCGGAGATCGCCGCCTTGCCTCTGCGGCTCGGCCGGAGCCATGTCGCGGTGGGCGACCTGTTCGACCTGTCAGGCAGTCCGGGCGACATCGTCGAACTGGAGGGTGACGGGCGGCTCGACTTCGTCGGGGCGGGGATGACCGGCGGGACCATCCGGGTCGCCGGACCGGTCGGCCACCGCGCCGGCACCGGCATGAGCGGCGGCTCGCTGCTGGTGGAGGGGTCGGCAGGGCTGGCGGCGGGGGCGTCCATGCGAGGCGGCGAGCTGATCGTCCGGGGCGACGCCGGCAGCGAGTTGGGCGGCGCCCTCCCCGGCGAGCGGGCCGGCATGACCGGCGGGCGGATCCTGGTCCATGGCGCATGCGGCGACCGCGCCGGCGAGCGCATGCGCCGCGGTCTGATCGCCATTGGCGGCGATGTCGGCGCCTACGGCGCCCTGCACATGACTGCTGGCAGCCTGCTGATCGGCGGCAGGCCGGGGGCTTTCACCGGCCATGGCATGCGCAACGGCACCATCCTGTTCCGCGGCGAGATCGATCCGCTGCCGGGCTTTGCCGATTGCGGCCTCAACCAGCTGCCCTTCCTGTCGCTTCTGGACAATCACCTGTCGGGGCTTGACGAAGCGCCGCCCGCCTGCCGGGGACTGACCGGGCGGGCGCGGCGCTGGCTGGGCGACCGTGGATTCGGTGGGCGCGGCGAGATTCTGGCCTGCCTGTGAAGGCTCGCTCGCCGACCGTCGGCGAGCGGCGGCCGTTCACGCCAAGAGGGGCTACCTCATAGAGAGAGCGTGGTTGCTCCACCGGATGGTGCTATTGTTCGCTTCTCCGGATGATTTGCATGAAAAACAATCTCGACTCGGTCAACGTCGCGCTCCTTCAAGGATTATGTCCGCTTTGTTCAATGTCGCAGGGCCCCGACCTGCGTAGGCTGCTTGTCATAAAAACTTGATGGTGCGCAAAGGGATCGATCCCCCGCCCATCCGAACGCGGCCGCCACTGCAAACAAGGCCGCGGGTAAACAGCGTGTTCGCCGACCATTCGCGACCCACGATACGAACAGGAAAGCGGAAGAGGGGCACGGGACAATGAAGTGCAATGAGCAGCAATCCGGCGTTTCCCAGGCCGACACCATCGGTTTTCTCCTGGTTCCCGATTTCTCCATGATCGCATTCACCGCGGCGGTGGAGCCCCTCCGCCTCGCCAACCACATCAGCGGAAAGGAGTTGTATCGCTGGGTGCTGCTCTCCCCGACCGGCGGCGTTCAGCGGGCCAGCAACGGCATCGGCATCTGCGTCGACCACGCCATCGCCGACTGCCCGCCACTGTCCACCGTGATGGTGTGCAGCGGCATCGGCGGCCACTGGTACGAGGATCGGGCGATGTTCTCGTGGATGCGGCGTTCGGCCGCCCAGGGGATCGCCTTCGGCGCCCTGTGCACGGCCAGCCATATCCTGGCCCGCGCCGGCCTGCTGAACGGCTACCGCTGCACCATCCACTGGGAGAACATGGCCGGCTTCGCCGAAACCTTCCCGGAGATCGAAGCGACGGGCGAGCTGTTCACCATCGACCGCAACCGTTTCACCTGCGCAGGCGGCACTGCCGCCACCGACATGATGCTGCACCTGATCGCCGCGCGCCATGGCGAGAAGCTGGCGATGGACATCGCCGAACAGCTTCTGCACACCAAGATCCGCGCCGGCAGCATCCGCCAGCAGGAGGAGTTGCAAGCCAATCCGGTGCTGGACCACGAGGATCTCCACGCCGCGGTGGCGGTGATGCAGGCCAACATCGAGGAACCGCTGGATCTGCTGACGCTCGCCGCGGAGCTCGGCCAATCCCGCCGCAATCTGGAACGGCTGTTCCGCAAATACATGAACTGCTCGCCGGCCAAATACTATCTCGGCCTCCGGATGAAGCGGGCGCGGCAGCTGCTGTGCCAGACCCGCATGTCGGTGATGGAGGTGTCGATCAGCTGCGGCTTCATCTCCGCCACCCATTTCAGCAAATGCTACCGCGATCATTTCGGCATCGCACCGCGCAGCGACCGCCAGAGCCAGCGGCACAGCCCGCTCGCCGCCGCGCACGAGTTCGCCGGCCTGACCTGATGCCACAGCGGGCGGGCGGAAGGTCAAGCGGGACCGGATGGGGGAAACAGGCATGGGGCGGCGGAAATCGCCAGATTGCTGTCGCTTTCGAACAGATGCCGCCCCCCGGATGTCGGTAAGGTACAAATGCGGCCCGCCCGACACCAAATCCACGCTCGGCCCCGCCGGACAACAGCCAGGAGGACGGCACCGATGCTAGACGCGATTCTTTCCGCCCAATGCGCGCGTGGCCTGACCGCCGCCGGCTCCGGCCCGTCCACCATCCCCGCCGGCCTTTACGAGCTGTTCCTGGAAAACGTCGTCCTGCCCTGCCGGATCGGCGTCTTCGATTATGAGCGCGACGCGCCCCAGCGGGTGCGCATCGACCTGCTGCTGCAGGTGCGCCAGGACGGCGCCCAGTTCTCCGACGACATCGGCGACGTACTGTCCTACGACGATCTGCTGTCCGGGCTGAAGCGGATCCTGATGGACGAGCACACCAACCTTGTCGAGATGCTGGCGGAAAAGATCGCCCGCATGTGCCTTGCCCACGAACAGGTGCAGTCGGCCCGCGTGTCGGTGGCGAAGCTGGACATCTACGACGGCGTCGCGGTGCCGGGCATCCGGCTGGAGCGGACGCGCGACCAGATGCCGGGCCAATCCCTGCCGGCGTCGCGCCGCCCGCTGGCGATGGCGGACCGGCGGATCTGACCCGATGACGGCCAACGCATCGCCTGAGGACGGATCCCCAGCCCCCGCGGCGCGGCCCTGGGTGATCAAGATCGGCGGCAGCCTGTCCGACTGGCACCGGCTGGGAACGTGGCTGGATCTGATCGCCCGGCCCGGCCATCTCCATCCCGTGGTCATCGTACCGGGCGGCGGGCCCTTCGCCGACGCCGTGCGCGACGCCCAGGACAATTGGCGCTTCGACGACCGGCTCGCCCACCGCATGGCCCTGCTGGCGATGGAACAGTTCGGGCTGATGCTGCACGGCATCTGCCCGACCCTGCAAACGGCGGCGACGCGCGAGCGGCTGCGGTCGCTGATCCGGGCGCGGATGCCCGCGGTGTGGCTGCCGTCCGCCATGGCGCTCGACCAGCCCGAGATCGCCGAAAGCTGGGAGGTCACCTCCGACAGCCTCGCGGCATGGCTGGCGGTGGAGCTGGACGCGGCGGCGCTGGTGCTGGTCAAGTCGGGGCCCTGCCCCTGTGCGGCGACTGATGCGGCGTCGCTGGCCCGCGACGGGCTGGTCGATGCGGCCTTCCCGCTCTGGCGCGCCCGTTTCGCCGGCGACAGCTGGTGCATCCACCGCGACAACCACCTGCTGATGGAGGAGGCGCTGGCGGGCCGCGCCACCCCCGGCTGCGCCCTGCTGCGCTGCCCGGAGGTCGAGACCCTGCCCAGCGTGCGGGCATGAACAGCATCGCTCCCCCGCCGGCACCGCCGCGACTGGCCTGGGCCTTGACTGGGTCGGGCCATTACATCAAGGAGACGCTCGACCTGATGGCGCGCTTGGCGCCGCTCGACGTCTTTCTCAGCAAGGCGGCCGAGGAGGTGATGCGGATGTACCGCCGCCGCGACGGCAACTTTCCTCCCGGCACCCGCCTGTTCCGCGACCGGGCCGCCAGCGCCCCGCAGATCGGGCGGTTCTATTTCGGCGAATACCACACGCTGGTGGTGGGTCCGGCGACCTCGAACACGGTCGCCAAATGCGTGCAGGGGATTTCCGACACGCTGCCGACCAACGCCTTCGCCCAGGCCGGCAAATGCCGGGTGCC
Organism: Azospirillum sp. 11R-A; assembly: GCF_049472615.1. NCBI lineage: Bacteria > Pseudomonadati > Pseudomonadota > Alphaproteobacteria > Rhodospirillales > Azospirillaceae > Azospirillum > Azospirillum sp. 11R-A. Next base: position 316,817 of record NZ_JBCEBL010000004.1, read on the forward strand.
CTGCATCGTCTTCGCCTGCGACACCGCGCCGGAAATGATGACCGAGGCGCCGCACGGCATGGTGCCGGTCTATCCCCGGCGCATCGACTTGGAGAATGTCGAACGGCTGCGCGGGTTCGAGGCGACCACCGTCGTCGAAACCGTTCCCGAACTCGAATCCACGCTGAAGGCGCGTCTGGAATGTCTGACCACCTCGTCTTCGTGACCGGAAAGCTGGCGGAGCCGCGCCTGAGGGCGATGCTCGACGGGATGGCGCCCGCCCCCTTCCGCTTCGACGTGGTGCAGATCGGCGTCAGCGTCGCCGCCCTGATGACCGAGGAGCTGATCAGGCGCCGCCTGCCGCCCCCGCCTCCCGGCGCGCGCGTGCTCCTGCCCGGCCGGACGCGCTGCGATCTGGCGGCGCTGTCCGCACATTTCGGCGTCGCCTTCGAACGCGGGCCGGAGGAGCTGCGCGACATCCCCGCCTATCTCGGCGGGCGGGCGGCACAGGCCGACCTGAGCGCCCATGCGGTGACGATCTTCGCCGAGATCGTCGACGCGCCCCGCCGTTCCGTCGACAATCTGCTGGAGACCGCCGCAAGGCTGCGCCGCGACGGCGCCGACGTCATCGACCTCGGCTGCCAGCCGGGCGAGCGGTTCGAGGGGCTGGAAACTGCCGTTTCCGCTCTGGTCGCCGCCGGCCACACGGTCAGCGTCGACAGCGCCGACCCCGACGAACTGTTGCGCGGAGCGGCGGCCGGCGCCTCCTACCTGCTCAGCCTCAGCGAGGACACGCTGTGGGTGCTGGAGCGGACGGCAGCCACGCCGATCCTGGTTCCGGCCAAGCCGCGGGACCTGGAGTCGCTGTGCCGCGCCGTCGACCGGCTGCGGGCCGACGGCCGGCGTTTCCTGGCCGACCCGGTGCTCGACCCCATCCATTACGGCTTCACGGACTCGGTGGTGCGCTATCACGCCCTGCGCCGCCGCTATCCCGACATCGGGATGCTGATGGGAATCGGCAACCTGACCGAACTCACCGACGCCGACACCACGGGCACGACGGCGCTGCTGATGGGGATGGTGTCGGAACTGTCGATCGGCGCCGTCCTCACCCTTCAGGTCAGCCCGCATGCCCGCACCGCGGTGCGCGAGGCCGACCGGGCGCGGCGGATCATGCATGCAGCGGCGGAAAGCGGCAGCCTGCCGAAGGGCATCGACGACGGGCTGATGGCCCTGCGCGACCGCCGCCCCTACGCCGGCACGCCGGAGGAAATCGCGGAAACCGCCCGCAACATCCGCGACCCCTCCTTCCGGGTCGAGGTGGCGGAGGACGGGGTCCACGTCTACAACCGCGACGGCCACCATGTGGCAACCGATCCCTACAAGCTCTATCCCCTGCTCGGGCTGGCGGAGGACGGCGGACACGCCTTCTACATGGGGGTGGAGTTGCAGAAGGCCTTCCTCGCCTGGCAGCTCGGCAAGCGCTACGTCCAGGACGAGGATCTCGCCTGGGGCTGCACGGTGGAGGAAGCGCCGGAAGCGGAGGCAGGCAGCGATCCCCACGGTTTCAAGGCGGCGGGCACGACCTTGCAGGAGCGGCGGCGGGCCTGCGGAAAGGCATCATGATCCTCGAAACCATCGTCACCACGCTGGGCGCCGACGGAACCCCGCACATCGCCCCCTTCGGGGTGACGCGGACCGCGGACGATCTGGTGATCGCCCCCTTCCGCCCCTCCGTCACGCTCAACGCGCTCGAAGCCACCGGCCGGGCCGTGATCAACTTCACCGACGATGCGCGCCTGTTCGCCGGCTGCCTGACCGGGCGGCGGGACTGGCCGCTGGTCCCGGCAACCGCCATCGCTGGCGTGCGTCTGGCCGACAGCCTCGCCCACTGGGAGGTGGAGGTGGTCCGGATCGAGGCCGACCCGGTGCGCCCGCGCTTCCATTGCCGGCCCATCCATAGGGAGGCGCATCGGCCCTTCGAAGGCCACAACCGTGCCGCCGCCGCCGTGATCGAGGCGGCGATCCTGTGCAGCAGGCTGCACATGCTGCCGTGGGAGAAGGTGGAACGGGAAATGGCCTACCTTGCCATCGCCGTCGAGAAGACCGCCGGAGAGCGCGAGCGGGAAGCCTGGGGCTGGCTGTCCGACCGCGTGGCGGCCTTCCGGTCCGAAAGTCTCGCGGCAGAACCGCCCGCCACCGGAGACGCCGCCGGGCCCGCTGCGGACGATATGGCAAAACAACAGGTGTCCTCATGATCCGCATGCTCGCCAGCGTGACCAATCCCGTGGAGGCCGGGATCGCCGTGACGGCCGGGGCCGGCCTGATCGATCTGAAGAACCCGGACGACGGCGCCCTGGGTGCGCTGCCGGCCAACATCATCGACGCCTGTCTGCGGACGGTCGATGGCCGCAGACCGGTCAGCGCCACCATCGGCGATCTGCCGATGAACCCGGCAGTCATGGCGGCGGCGGTTTCCCGGACGGCGGCCACGGGTATCGACATCGTGAAGATCGGGATCGCCGCCGGAGGCGATCCGCATGCCTGCATCGCCGCAGCCGCCGAGGCGCGCGGCGCCGCCGCGCTGGTCGGCGTCATTCTTGCCGACCTGACCGCCCCTACCCCCGAACTGGTCCGCGCCATGGCCGATGCCGGCTTTATCGGTGTGATGCTGGACACCGGCCTGAAGGATGGCCGCACCCTGCGCGATCATCTGTCGGCCGACGCGCTGGCCGCCTTCATCGGGCAGGTGCGCGAGGCCGGATTGCTGGCCGGGCTGGCAGGGTCGCTGAGACTTGCCGACATCGGTCCTCTGGCTGCGCTAGGGCCCTCGATCCTCGGCTTCCGCGGCGCGCTTTGCCAGGGCGGCGCGCGGCGCGACGCAATCGACCCGGACAGGGTTGCCGAGGTCGTCCGAAGCGTGCGCGATGCGGTTGCGCTGAGCGAGTGCCTCTGACACCCGAACGCCTGCCCCGGATTTGCTGCTTTCTTCCTTCACACCACGGGTCCCCACGGTCGCTGGGGTGGGTTGCAGCGTGGGCGGGTTGACCCTGCGGGCAACCAATGGTCGATTGCTTGGCCCCGCCAACAAAACCGCCCAGGCTGCTCATGACCATCGAAAGCGCCGCCGGCCGATCCGCCGAGCCTCCCAGCGGCGGCCCGGCGGCCACCCGGCCCGCCCCCCTTCCGACGAAAAACTCACAGGCGGAGAACCCGGCGCTGCATCATCCGCTGCTGGTCGCCGTCACCCTCGTGCTGGTGGCGCTGAACCTGCGGCCGGCGCTGTCGAGCCTTGCACCGGTGATGGGCGATGTGGTGCGCGATGCCGGCCTGAGTTCGGGACAGGCCGGACTGCTGACGACCTCGCCCGTGCTTTGCCTCGGCCTGTTCGGGGTGATCGCACCGCGTCTGGCCCAGCGCTTCGGCACGGAGCGGACGATTTTCTTCACGCTGCTGGTCCTGGGGTTCGGCGTCGCGCTGCGCGGGGTCGGCAATTTCGCCGCGCTGTTCGCCGGGGCGACGCTGGCGGGTGCGGGGATCGGCATCATCGGCGTGCTGCTGCCCGCCGTCGTGAAGCGCGATTTCCCCCGCAAGATCAGCCTGATGATGGGGGTCTACACCATGGCGCTCTGCGCCGGGGCGGCAACCGCCGCGGGCGCAACGGTGCCGCTGGAACGGGCGCTCGGGCAATGGACCGGCGCCCTGGCCTTTTGGGCGGTGCCGGCGGTGGTGGCGGCATTGGCCTGGCTGCCGCTGACCCGCGGACGGCAGAGCGAAGCCGGCCCCGCCGGCGCGTCCGTGCGCGGCCTGTGGGGCAACCGCCTGGCCTGGCAGATCACCCTGTTCATGGGGCTGCAATCGGCTTTGGCCTACATCGTGCTCGGCTGGATGGCGCCGATGCTGCGCGACCGCGGGTTCGACCCGACGACGGCCGGACTGATCGTTTCCGGCTCGGTCATGGTTCAGGTGGTGGCGGCGCTGGTCGCGCCCATGCTGGCGACGCGGACGCCGAGCCAGAGTTTCGCCGCCGTCTCGATGCTCGGTTGCAGCCTCGTCGGCATGGTCGGCTGCCTCTACGCTCCGCTCTGGACCATCGCGCTGTGGGCAGTGATCCTCGGAATCGGTCAGGGCGGAGCCTTCGCCGTCGCCCTGACCCTGATCGTGCTGCGCTCACCCGACAGCCGCATCGCGTCGCATCTGTCGGGCATGTCGCAGAGCGTCGGCTATACGCTGGCGTCCGGCGGCCCGTTTCTGGTCGGGCTGCTGCATGGCTGGAGCGGCGACTGGCACGCCTCCGCCCTGCTTTTCGTCGTGATCGCGGTGGCGGCGGCCGTCTTCGGCTATCTCGCCGGCCGCCCCCGCCAACTCCGCCTCTGATCGCGCGCTCCGCTCAGTCATACTGAGTCGGGCGGCGGCCGCGCGGTGCCGCGAAGGGCGAGATCGACCGGTGCAGGAACCGGCCATCGCCCGCCTTGCCGGTCTGCACGCCCTTGTCGATGATGACGGTGCCGCGCAGCAGGACGGTTTCGGGCCAGCCCGTCACCTCCATGCCTTCATAGGGCGTGTAGTCGGCCCCGTGATGCATCAGCTCCTGGGTGATCGTCACCTTGCGGTCGGGGTCCCACAGCACGAGGTCGGCATCCGCCCCGATGGCGATGCTGCCCTTGCGCGGGGCGAGACCGTACATCCGGGCATGGTTGGTGGATGTCAGGGCGACGAACTCCTGCAAGGAAATCCGCCCCTTCCCCACCCCTTCGGAAAACAGGATCGGCAGCCGGACCTCGACGCCGGGGATGCCGTTGGGGACCCATTTGAAGGCCGTGCGCTCGCCCTGCTTCTTCTTGCCGGCGGGGCTGTCGAAGCGGAAGGGGCAATGGTCGGAGGAGAAGACCGAGAACAGCCCGGATTGCAGGCCGGTCCAGCAGGCGTCCTGGCTTTCCTTGTCGCGCGGCGGCGGGCTGCAAACATATTTGGCACCCTCCATGTTCAGCCCCTTCAGGTCGTCGGCCGTCAGGGTCAGATACTGGGTGCAGGTTTCGGCATAGACCTTCAGGCCGCGGCTCTGCGCCCAGCGGATCTGCTCGATGGCGTCGGCGGACGAGACATGGACGATCATGATCGGCACGTCGACGATCTCGGCGAAGGAGATGGCGCGGTGGGTCGCCTCCCGTTCCACCGGGATCGGACGGGATTCGGCATGGTAATAGGGATCGGTGCGGCCGGCGCGCTCCAGCCGTTCGGTCAGGAACTTGATGGCGTCGTAGCCTTCGGCATGGACCATCACCAGCGCCTTCTCGCGCCGGGCGACGTCGAACACCTCCAGAAGCTCGCGGTCGTTCAGCTTCAAATCGTCATAGGTCATGAAGACCTTGAACGAGGTGTAGCCGTCCTGCACCAGCGCCGGCAGCTCCTGGCCCAGCACCTGCTCGGTGGGGTCGGAGATGATGAGGTGGAAGGAATAGTCGGTCAGGCACTGGCCTTCCGCCCGCGCGTGGTAAGTCTGCACCGCCGCGCGCAGCGATTTGCCCTTGGGCTGGAGCGCGAAGGGGATGACCGTCGTGTTGCCGCCGAAGGCCGCGGACAGCGTGCCGCTGCGGAAATCGTCGGCCATGATCGTGCCGTCGTCGCCGTCCTGCGCGATGTGGACGTGACTGTCGATGCCACCCGGCATCACCAGCCTGCCGGAAGCATCGAGGACCTGTCCCGACGTGTCGAGCCGTTCGGCCAGCGCCACAATGCGGCCGTCCTTGATGCCAATGTCGCAGCGGCTGACATCGGCGGCCGTGACCACCGTGCCGTTGCGCACCACCAGATCGAACTCAGCCATGTGCCTGATCCTGTTCCAGATGTGATCGGTCGGTCATCTTCGGGTCGGCCCTAGGCTCACCGCCGCTGCGGCATGGCACTGCCGAGGGCGTCGATGAGACGGTCGACCTCGTCCAGCGTGTTGTAATGGAGCAGGGACACGCGGATCACGCCGTTGACCGCGGCCAGCCCCAGCGTCTCCACGAGGCGCTTGGCATAGAAATCGCCGAAGCGGATGCCGATCATCGACGCATCGACCGCGCTCACCACCTCGTCGGACCGGTATCCGTCCACCACGAAGCTGATGGTCGGCACCCGCAGGGAGCGGTCGGCCGCTGCGTGGCCGATGACCTTCACATCGTTGCGTCCGCGCAGATAGGCGAGCAGCCGTTCGGCAAGCGCCTCCTCATGGGCGGCGATGGCGTCGAAGGCGGCCTCGATCCTGGCTCGGCGCGGCCCGGTGGCGCCGCAGCGCTCGCCCAGCTCGGCAAGGTAATCGACGATGCCGGTGCAGCCGACGGCGAGTTCGTAATTCACGTTGCCGGGCTGGAGCTTGTAGGGGATCACCGTCTGGTCGATGAAGTAATGGTTGAGGCTGGGCAGCGCCGCCAGATGCTCGTGCTTGCCGTAGAGAACGGCGAAATGGGGACCATAGACCTTGTAGAAGCTGAAGACATAGTAATCGACATCCCAGCCGGCGACATCCAACGCGCGATGCGGCGCATAGGCGACGGCATCGACCAGCAGCTTGGCGCCGTGCCGGTGCACCAGCCGGGCGATGTCGGCCACCGGGTTGATGGTGCCGAGGATGTTCGAGGCATGGGTGACGCAGACGAGCCGCGTGCGCCCGTTCAGCAGCGATTCCAGATCGTCCAGCGCCAGTTCCAGGCTGTCGGGGCGGACCGCCCAGGTCCGGATCACGGCGCCCTTCTCCTCCAGCTTGCGCCAGGGTCCGATGTTGGCCTCGTGGTCGCAGTTGGTGACGACGATCTCGTCGCCGGGCCGGATCCGGTCGGCCATCGCCGCCGACAGGGTGTAGAGCAGGGCCGTGGTGCTCCCGCCCATCACCACCTCGTCCGGCCGGGCAGCGCCGATCAACTCGGCGATGTCGGCATGGGCGTCGGCGACCCGCGCGCCGGACTTCCGCGACACGGCGTAGCTGGCCCCCAGCTGCACGTTGCTGGTCAGCAGATAATCCCGGATGCGGTCGGCAACGCGCGTCAGGGTCTGGGAACCCCCGGCATTGTCCATGAAGATCCAGTCGCCGGCGAGCGCCGGGAACTGGGCGCGGACAAAGGACAGATCGAGCGGGGAGGTCGTCACGTTCGACACGGGTTCGGTTCCTTCGGTCAGATCGCCGCGGCGTGGTCGGCGACCAGCAGCGGCACGGACAGGGAGACGACGCGGCAGTCGGCGTCGGGATCGGGAGCGCGCCACATCATCATGGCGAAGTCGGCGGTCTCGTCGAGAGCCACAAGCGGACAGTGCCAGACCCCTCCCGCATAGGTGATCGCCTGATCGGGACCGGCGACGAAGGCGCGGGCGGTGTCGGGATCCGGCTCGCCCCCGTCGTCGGCGAGGGCGGCCACCACCAGGAAGCGCCCGCCGGTCATGGGGACGAATGTCTGGCTGCTGAGCGGATGCTGCTCCATCGCCGTCACGGCGAAGGGCAGCTGCGACGGGGTGATGCGGTAGAGCGCCAGCACCGGCGGCAGCGGCTCGCCGGCGAAGCCCAGCCCATGCTCGGCGTCATAGCGGATGCCGCGCCCGTCATTGACCAGGGACGACCTGCCCATGCCGGCGGAAAGCACCGTGCCGAACGGGGCGAAGGCGTCGCTGGTCAGCGGCACCGCCGGGATGATCCGGGCGGCGCTCAATGGTTCAGGACCGCTTGCAGGAAGGCGCGGGCGCGCTCCTCCCTGGGTGCGGAGAAGAAGGCTTCCGGTTTCGCCTCCTCGACGATCTGGCCGCGCTCCATGAAGATGACGCGGTCGGCCACACGGCGGGCAAAGCCCATCTCGTGGGTGACGATCACCATCGTGACGCCGGTGCGGGCCAGCGACTGCATGACGTCCAGCACCTCGCCGACCATCTCGGGGTCGAGCGCCGAGGTCGGCTCGTCGAACAGCAGGATTTTCGGTTCCATCGCCAGCGCACGGGCGATGGCGACGCGCTGCTGCTGGCCGCCCGACAGCTGGCCGGGGAACTTGCCGGCCTGTTCGGCGATGCCGACACGGGTCAGCAGTTCCATCGCCCGCTCCTCGGCGGCCTTCGGTGCCAGCTTGCGCACCCGGATCGGCGCCAGCGCGACGTTGCGGAGCACGGTCATGTGGGGGAACAGGTTGAAGCTCTGGAACACCATCCCGACCTCGCTGCGGACGGCAGCCAGATTGGGACCGGGCCGGACGGCGACATTGTCCACCGTCACGGTTCCGGAATCGTAGGTCTCCAGCAGGTTGATGCAGCGGATCAGGGTCGATTTCCCCGACCCCGACGGGCCGAGCAGAACGACCACCTCGCCTTCCCCGACATCGAGGTTGATGCCGGACAGGGCGCAGAAGCTGCCATACATCTTGCGCAGGTCGCGGATGGCGATGATCGGCCGGCCGGCCGGGGGCGCGGATGCCGCCCTGCCCGCTTCCCCCGCCTGCATATCCCCCGGCTGGATATCGTTGATCTGCATGTCAGCGGCGCTCCCTGGCGAAGTGTCGTTCCAGCGTGCCCACGGCGCGCACCATCGGCAGGAGCAGCAGCACATACAGCGCGGCAGCGCCGATCAGCGGCGTCGGGTTCGCCGCCAGCGCCTGGGCCTGGGTCGCCTGCTTCAGCAGGTCCGGCATCGCGACGACGGAGGCGAGCGCGGTGTCCTTCATCACGTTGATGCAGTTGCTGGTCATCGGCGGAATGACGATGCGGACGGCCTGCGGCAGGACGATATCCCCCATCATGCTCCAGTAGGACAGGCCGAGCGCCTGACTGGCCTCGAACTGGCCGCGCGGGATCGCCTGGATGCCGGCCCGCAGGATTTCCGCGCTGTAGGCGGCGCTGACCAGCGACAGGGCGGTGGTGGCGGATGCGAAGGGGGAAAGCCGGATGCCGACGAACGGCAGGGCGTAGTAGACGATGACCAGAAGCACCAGGATGGGAATGGCGCGGAACAGGTCGATGTAGAGCACCCACAGTCCGCTCAGGACCGGCGGGCCGTAAAGACGCAGAAGAGCGAGGGCCAGGCCGCCGATCAGGCCGAGCACGATGCTGAGGATCCCCAGCGACAGCGTGGTGCCCAGCCCCATCAGCAGGAGCGGCAGCGCATCCCACAGCACCCTTCCGTTGAAGAAGGTGTCGATCAAATCCATAAGGGAATGTCCAGGCATGGGCCGGGCACGCGCAACTCAGGCGCCGTGTGCCCGGCCATGGGGTCCGATGACGGGGTGTCCAATGGCGGGGAGACGGTCCGCGCTCAGGACTTCTTCGGGATGTCGAGGATCTTGACGGTGCTGCCGTCGGCGTCGGGCTTCACGCCGAACCACTTCTCATGCAGGGCGGCCAAGGTGCCGTCCTTCTTCATCGCGGTGATCTGGTCGTTGACGGCGGGCAGCAGCGGGCTGTCCTTGGCCAGCATCACGGAATAGCGCTCACCGGTCGGGATGCGCTGGACGACTTTGAACTGCGGCTTGTCCTTGGTGTAGTAGAGCAGCGCCGGGATGTCGCTGATGTAGCCGTCCAGGCGCCCGGCCCCGAGGTCGAGCATCGCCGGCTGGAGCCCCTCGTAGCGGCGGACATCGCCGAAGCTGTATTTGGCCTGGTTCTGGTTCACCCACATGTCGCCGGTGGAGCCGGTATCGACGCCCAGCGACTTGCCTTTCAGGTCATTGACACTCTTCAGCGGGGTGTTCGCCCGCACGGTCAGCGACTGGTCGCTGTCATAGTAGGGCTGGGCGAAGGAGACCGACTCCAGCCGCTTGTCGGTGATGGTGATCGACGAGATCGCCATGGCGATCCGGCCCGACTGGACGGCGGAGAACAGGCCGTTGAAGGGGATGTTGACGATCTCCACCGTCTTGCCCAGGCGCTTGGCCGCCTCGTTGACCACGTCGATCTCGAAGCCGACGAACTTGCCGGTCGCGTCCTGGAACTCCCACGGGACGTTGCCGATGTTGGCGCCGACGGCGAGGTCGGCGGCGTGGGCCGGTGCGAAGCCGCCCCAGACGGTGGCGGAGGCCGCGGCGAAGAGAGCGAATTTGAGAATCTGTCTGCGCATGGCTGTACCTGCGTCTCCCTGCATGGGTGGGTGAATGCCTGACGCGAATCCCTGAAAGCCGGTTTTGTCGTTTTCTTTGGTCTGATAGGCCATACCGGTCTGACCAGTTGGATTGCACGCCCTTTCTGGGCTATTGTCAAGGCGTCGCGTGGGGCACCCCGGCAAGAGCAACGACAGACAGGGATCGGCAGGATGCGTGGACGGCTGTTGGTGCCACAGGCGGCGGTCGAGAAGATCCGCCGGATCATCGACGAACAGGGGCTGCGGCCGGGCGACCAGCTGCCGCCCCAGCGCGAGCTTGCCGAGAGGCTGAGCATCAGCCGGGCATCGCTGCGCGAGGCGCTGTCGGCGCTGGAAACCCTCGGCCTGATCCGGATCGAGGTGGGGCGCGGCGTCTTTCTCACCGACGGCAAGCCGCCGGACCCGGTCGCCGCCTGGCGGTTCGCCGACCTCTATTCGCCCCGCGAGGTTTACGAGGCGCGGCTGGCGCTGGAGCCGCAGGCAGCCCAACTGGCCGCCATCGCCCTGCCCGACGCCGCGCTCGACACGCTGTCCAGCACGCTGGTGCGGATGCGCACCGCCTTCGAGGCGCATGACTTCGCCCAGGCCGGGGTGGAGGACAGCAAGTTCCACCACCTGATCGTCGAAGGCTGCGGCAACCGCATGTTCAAGGACCTGTTCCGCACGGTCGATGCGGTGGTCACGGAGATCCAGACGCTTCCCTTCGCCCAGGAGGACCGCATCTGGGAAACACTGGAGGAGCACGAACGGATTTTAAGGGCGTTGCAGACACGCGACGGCGCCCGCGCGGCGCAGGCGATGTCCGATCACATCACCGGTGCCGCGGGGCGCCTGGGCATCCTGCTGGGTGCCGGGAGAGCTGCCGAACCCGTGGCCGGCAGCTCCCTGTAGGGGATCGGCTCAGCCCGCGAACCAGCGGGCCGGGACCATCACCAGCGACGGGAACAGCACCAGCAGGGTCAGCACCAGAAGCTGGGCGAGCAGGAAGGGCCAGACGCCGCGCATCAGGCTGCCCATGTTCAGCTTCGCGACGCCGGCCACCACGTTCAGCACGGTGCCGACCGGCGGGGTGATCAGGCCGATGGCGTTGTTGATGATGAACAGCACGCCGAAATAGACGGGGTCGATGCCGGCCTGCTTGATCACCGGCATCAGAACCGGGGTCAGGATCAGGATGGTCGGCGTCATGTCCATCGCCGTCCCGACGATCACCACCAGCACCATGATGGCGGCCATCAGCAGGGTCGGGCTGCCCATGAAGGGCTCCAGCATCTCGCCGACCTGGGCCGGCAGGTTGGCGATGGTGATCATCCAGGCCGACACCATGGCGGCGGCGACCAAGAACATCACCACCGCGGTGGTGGTGGCCGCCGAGGCGAACAGGTCGAACAGCTGCGACGGCTTCAGCTCGCGATAGACCACCACGGCGACGAACAGCGCGTAGACCGCCGCCACCACCGCCGCCTCGGTGGGCGTGAAGATGCCGAACTTCAGGCCGAAGATGATGATGCCCGGCAGCATCAGCGCCCAGAAGCCGTCCTTCACCGCCGCCGCGACCTCGCCCTTCGTCGCGCGCGGCGGCGGGGCCAGATTCTCGTGACGGACGACCAGCCACCAGGCGGCGACCAGACCCAGACCCAGCATCAGGCCCGGAAAGATGCCGGCCAGGAACAGCTTGGTGATCGACACGTTGGCTGCGACGCCGAACAGGATGAAGCCGATGCTGGGCGGGATGATCGGCGCGATGATGCCGCCGGCGGCGATCAGCCCGCAGGAGCGCGCCTTGTCATGGCCGGCCCGCACCATCATCGGCACCAGCAGGGCCGACAGGGCGGCGGCATCGGCCACCGCCGACCCGGACAGGCTGGCGAGGATGCAGGAAGCGAGAATGGCGACATAGCCGAGCCCGCCGCGGATATGGCCGACCAGCGCCATCGCCACGGCGACGATGCGCCGCGACAGGCCGCCGGCATTCATCACCTCGCCCGCCAGCATGAAGAAGGGCACGGCGACCAGCGGGAAGCTGTCGGCGCCGTTGACGACGTTCTGAGCGACGATCTGGGCGTCGAACAGGTCCATATGGAACATCAGCGCCACGCCGCACAGCAGCAGCGCGAAGGCGATCGGCGTGCCGATGGCCATGGCCCCCAGCAGCGAGCCGAGGAAGACGGTGACGGTCATGGGAGAAACTCCTTGCCGCTCGGGCTATCGCGGAATCAGGCCAAGGGATCAGGCGTGCCGGCCGGTGGGCGCATGGGTGGCGTCGGCCGTTTCCTCGGACTCCGTCACCGTGATCAGCTCGCCGTCCTTGAGGCGGCCGGTGAGCGCACGGACGAGGTTGTAAGCCAGGATCACCAGCGCCAGGACGCCGAACACCACGCCGGAGCCATAGAAGAACCCCATCGACAGGCCGGTGGCCGGCGCCGTCACCGACAGGTTGATCAGGGTCTGGTCCCAGCTGCCGCCGAGCAGCAGGCCGGTCGCGTAGATCATCAGCAGATGGCTGAGGCAGAAGCAGACCAGCCGCCCCGTCCTGGGCAGGAGGGCGACCATGGTGTCCATGCCGAGATGGCCGTGCTTGTGCAGCGCCACCACCGCGCCCATGAAGGTCATCCAGACGAAGAGAAGCCGCGACAGCTCCTCCGACACCGTGATGCCGCTGTTGAAGCCGTAGCGCAGCACCACGTTGCCGAACACCAGCACCAGCATGCCGGCCAGACAGGCCACGATCGCGACCTTCAGAACGAAGACATACCCGTCGATGAAGCGGCCCATCCGTTCCTCCCCTAAAGCTCTTTTCGTTCAGGACCCCGTCAGGTCATTCGGCCGGCAGGGCCGCGATTTTGGCGCGGAAGGCGTCGGTGCCGGCGACGACCTTGTCGAGCACCGCGTCGAGCGCCCAGAAGCGTTCGCGCACGTCGTACTGGATCACCCGGCAGCGGATCGACCCGAAGGTGCCGAGGCGCTGGTGGTACATCTTGGCGAAGGCCGGATAGCCCAGGCTTTCCGACACCGCGGCCACCACCAGGAAGGTCGCCAGCTCGTCCGCCAGTTCGGGATGGCGGTCGCCATGCAGCCGCATCCAGCGGTAGAGGTCGGGGTGGATGTTGGTGAAGACGCCGGTGAAGCCCGGCGACCCGGCCCGCATTGCGTCGCGCGCGATGGCGGCGTTGGCGTTGATGATGGCGAGGTCGGAGCCCTCAGCGATCTTCAGCCGGCGCTCGACCGTCGGCAGATCGCAGCTGACGTCCTTCAGCAGGACGAAGCGGCCGCTGTCGATGCACAGCCGCAGTTCCTCGTCGCTCAGCAGCCGGCGGTAGGGCGCCGGGCACTCGTAGAGGCCGAGCGGGATGTCGCTCGGCAGACGCTCCAGCAGATGGGACAGGTGATGGCGGAACGCCTCGGTTCCCTCGTTCTTCGGGTCGAGGTGGTTGGTCACCAGAACCAGCGCGTCGCCACCGGTGGCGGCCATCGCCGTCAGCTCCTCGACCTGGGCGTCGAGGTCGTCGCTGATGTGGCCCGACACCACCACCGGCACCCGGCCGGCGACGGCAGCGACGACGAATTTCGCCAGATCCACCCGCTCGGCCAGCGACAGGAACTGCATCTCGCTGGACTGGCAGACGGCGAACAGGGCGTCGGCGCCGTTGGCGAGATACCACTCGATCAGGCGGGTCAGCCCCGGAAAATCGATCTCGCCGGCATCGGTGAAGGGGGTCAGCATCACCGGAATGATGCCGTCAATGCGCTGCGCCATGGGAAGACTTCCAATCGGGAGGGAATGCGAAAGCAAGAGAATGGACGGGTGGCCGGTCAGGCGACCGCCAGCCCGCCGAGTGCTCTGTCGGTTTCCGCCGCCGCCGGCAGGCTGGCCTGACCGCCGGCCCGCGTGCAGGACAGCGAGGCGGCGCAGGCGGCGCGGCGGATGGCGGCGGCGAGCGGCCGGCCGCGGTCCAGTTCGGCCGCCAGCACTCCGACGAAGCAATCGCCGGCCCCGGTGGTGTCGCGCACCGCGACGGCGGGAGCCGGCTGCCGGCCATTGCCGTTCACTGCCGACCATTCGACGCCGTCGCCGCCCAGCGTGCGGATCACCGTGCCGCCCAGCAGGGAACAGAGCGACGGCGCGTCGCCGGCGCAACCGAGATGGTTGCCGAGCCACGCCGCCTCATCCTCGTTGACCACCAGGATGTCGACGGACTTCAGCACGGGGAGCGGCAGCGGGGCCGCCGGAGCGAGGTTCAGGATCACCCGCGCCCCGAGCCGGCGGGCGCGCAGGATCAGCGCCGCGGTCTCGCCGGGATCGGACTCCATCTGCACGATCAGATTCGTGCCGGGCGAGAGAAGCGCGTCCTCCACCTGATCGGCACGCGCCTGCAGGTTGGCCCCGCCGGCGACGACGATCTGGTTGCGGCCCGCCGCGTCGGTGCAGACGGCGGCGGTGCCGGTCGCCCGGTCTGTCACCGCGACACGGGACAGATCGACACCGGCGCCGCGCAGACCGCTCAGCGCGGTTTCCTTCAGCCCGTCGCCGCCGACGGCCCCGACCATGGTCACCGCGGCGCCGTCGCGGGCGGCGGCGACGGCCTGGTTGGCCCCCTTTCCGCCGGGATGCAAATCCAGCGACCGCGCCAGCAGGGTCTGCCCGGCAAGGGGCAGGTCCTCCATGGCGAAGATCATGTCGAGGTTGATGGATCCGAAGACGACGATCATGGCTCTGCTCCGCTGCCTTACCGCACCGTCACTGGGCGGCGCGCGCCTTGGCGATTTCGGCCTGGGCCTGCGCCATCAGGGCGGGATCGACCTTCTGCGAGAACTTCTCGACCACCGGGCGGATCTTGGCGCGGAACTTCTCGACTTCCGCCGGGGCCAGCTCGGTGACGGTCATGCCCTTGGCCTTCAGCTCGTCCACCGCCTTGCTCGCCTGCTCGCGCGAGACGCGGCGCTCGTAATCGCGCGCTTCCAGCGTGGCGTCCTGGATCAGCTTGCGCTCGTCCTCGTTCAGCTTGGCCCAGAACTTGGCGCCGACCAGCACGGCCTGCGGGTTGTACATGTGGTTGCTGAGCGTCAGGTACTTCTGCACCTCGTTCAGCTTAGCGGTCAGGATGCTGGGGGCCGGGTTCTCCTGGCCGTCGACCGTCTTGCTCTCAAGCGCGGTGTAGACTTCCGGGAAGGGCAGCGGCACGGCGTTGGCACCCAGCGTGTTGAACAGGTCGATGTAGATCGGCGACTGCACGACTCGGATCTTCAGGCCGGCGATGTCTTCCACCGTGGCGATCGGGCGGCGGCTGTTGGTCAGCTGGCGGAAGCCGAGTTCCCAATAACCGAGACCGACCAGCCCCTTGGCCGACAGCTTGTCCAGCAGGGTCTTGCCGACCGGGCCGTCCATCACGGCATCGGCGACCTTCGGCGAGTCGAACTGGAACGGCAGGTCGACCATGACGAAATTGTCGTCCAGGCTCGACAGCAGCCCGGCATTCAGCACCGTCATCTCGACGATGCCGCCCTGGAGCGCGGAGATCATCTGCACGTCGCCGCCCAGCACGCCGTTGGTGAAGAGCTGGACCTTGATCTTGCCGCCGCTCTTCTCCTTCACGATCTCGGCGAACTTCGCCATGCCCAGCGCCAGCGGCGACCCGTCGGCACCGGCGCTCGCCAGCTTCATGGTGTGCGCGCCGATCTCCGCCGCATTGCCCATGCCACTGAACAGCAACATGCCTGCCGTGACGGCGCTCGCCAGAACTGCCTGAAGACCGTTGCGCATACCATTCCTCCTGATGCGGCCCGTTCGTCGGCGGGCCTTCGCGGGTTGCCATGGGAAAAACGGGCCGGGAAACGTGAGCGCGTCACAGGGCCGGCACCATTGATGTAAGCGCTTACATAGATCGCGTCACGGACTGATGCAACAACAAACTTGACGTGGATTGGAGGATATGTAACCGCTTTCAATGAAGCGGTTCCGCACAACCTTATGGAGATGCCGGCGATGTCAGAGCGCGATCCGAAGCCCGGACCTGCGCCCCGTGTGTCTGGTGCACCGCGTGCGCCCCGTGCCGTGGATGTCGCCGCGGCGGCGGAAGTGTCGATCGCCACCGTTTCGCGCGTCTTCAACAATCCGGAAAAGGTTGCCCCGGCGATCCGCGAACGCGTGCTGGCGACCGCCAAGGCGATGGGCTGGATGCCGCATGCCGCCGGCAGCGCGCTGGCCCGCCGCCGCACCTCCATCGTCGGGGCGGTGATCCCCACCCTCGACAACGAGGTGTTCGCCGCCCAGGTCGGGGCGATGCAGGCCGCCTTCGCCGACCGCGGCATCACGCTGCTGCTGAGCTGTTTCAATTACGACCAGGATCAGGCGGCGCACGACGTCCAGGCGATGCTGGCCCGCGGGGTGGAGGCGCTGGCCATTGTCGGCGAGGCGCACCGGCCCGACCTGTTCGCCAGCATCCAGGCCCGGCACATTCCCTATGTCGTCACCTACAGCCACCGGCCGGACAGCCCACATCCCTGCATCGGCTTCGACAACCGGCAGGCCTTCCACAGCATCGCCCGCCACCTGCTCGACCTCGGCCACGAAACCATCGGGGTCATCATCCAGCCGACCGCCGGCAACGACCGTGTCGCCGCGCGCCTGGACGGTGTGCGCGAGGCGCTGGCCCAACGCGGCCTCGGCATCCGCCCGCAGCATCTGTGCGAAGGCGAATGGAGCATCGATTTCGGCCGGCAGAGCGTGCGCGCCATGCTGGCGACCGATCCGCCGCCGACCGCCGTGATCTGCGGCAACGACTACCTCGCCCTCGGCGCCCTGCTGGAGGCGCGGGCGATGGGACTGACGGTGCCGCATGACCTCAGCATCACCGGCTTCGACGACATCGCCATCAGCCGCCAGCTCGACCCGCCGCTGACCACCATGCACGTCGACAATCACGAGATCGGCCGGCGCGCCGCCGCCTATCTGCTCGCCTGCCTGGAGGGGAGCCGGCCGGCCGCACTGCCGCCGCTGGTGCCGACCCTGATCCGCCGGGGAACGACGGCGGCTCCGCACACTTAACGCGCCGCCGCCACCCCTTGCAGGGACGCGAGGTAGCGCTCCTCCCACTGGCGGCAGGATTCCAACTCGTCGAACAGCCAGTCGCGGAAGAGCCGGACCTTCGGCAGGTCGAAGGACGACTTCAAGGTCACGAAGCCATGCCCCTGCGCCTTGAGCGGCCGGGGCGGAAACGGAATCACCAGCCTGCCCGACTCCAGTTCCCGCCGGGCGAGCAGCAGGCTGTCCAGGCAGACCCCCATCCCGTTCACCGCGGCGTTGATCGCCATGAAGGACCGGTCGAAGCGCAGGCCGCGCTCCATGTCCAGCTGTACGCCGCGATGCCGGCGGGCCCAGTCGCGCCAGCCGACGATGTTGATTTCCGAATGGATCAGGATATGGCGGCTCAGATCCTGCGGCCGGCGGATCGGGTTCAGGCCATTGGCCAGCTCCGGGGCGCACATCGGCACGATGGTGTCCTCCGGGAACTGGGCCATCACGCAACCGGACGGCGGCGGACCGGGTTTGTAGCGGATGTCGATGTCCACCGCCCCCGTCGTCAGGTCGATGGGTGAGACCGATGCCTGGAGCCGGATGTCGATGGCCGGGTGAAGCTCCTTCACGCGGTTCAGCCGCGGCATCAGCCATTGCGTGGCGAAGCTCGGCATCGAACGCACGGTCAGGATGGTGGTGCCAGCCCCGGCGGTGGTGGCGTTGCGCGTGGCGGTGTCGATGCGGGCGAAGGCGGCGATGATTTCGGAGGCATAGGCCCGCCCCGCGTCGGTCAGCGTCACCGACCGGTGAACCCGATGGAACAGCGGAAAGCCCAGCTGCTCCTCCAGAAGCTTCACCTGATGGCTGATCGCCGACGGCGTCAGCCCGAGATCCTGCGCTGCGGTTGCAAAGGATTGCAACCTCGCGGCAGCCTCGAACGCTTGCAACGCCTTGATTGAGACCCGCTTCCGCATCGCAGCATTTCAGTGAATTCAGTTCATCTAATTGCGATCTTATTCGTTTGTCAGGCTCATCTCAAGAACATAGTATTTCCTCAACGGTCGGCTGAACGAACCATCAGCGGACCACACCGAACACCCCGATAGCCCGACAAAACTCCCAACAAATCCGATGCTCCGTCGCGGCACCCGCATGGCCGCCACGGCGGAGCCTGCTTCGAGAAGAGGAAGCGACCATGCTGCTGTCCAACAAGGTCTGTGTGATCACCGGGGCGGCGTCGCGCCGCGGCATCGGCCGGGCGACCGCCAAGCTCTTCGCGCTGCATGGCGGGCGCGCGATCATCCTGGATCTCGACGCCGCCCAGGCTGCCGAAGCCGCCGCCGAACTGGGCGAGGCGCATCGCGGCTTGGCCTGCGACGTGACCGACCGCGACGCCTGCTTCGCCGCCGCCAACCGCGTGGTGGAGGAGTTCGGCCGCATCGACGTGCTGGTCAACAACGCCGGCATCACCCAGCCGCTGAAGTTCATGGACATCGGCCCGAAGAATTACGAGGCGGTGACCGACGTCAGCCTGCGCGGCACGCTCTACATGAGCCAGGCGGTCGTCCCCCACATGCGGGAGCGCAAGTCCGGCTCCATCGTATGCATCTCGTCGGTGTCGGCGCAGCGCGGCGGCGGCATTTTCGGCGGCCCGCATTACAGCGCGGCCAAGGCCGGCGTGCTGGGTCTGGCCAAGGCGATGGCGCGCGAACTGGGACCGGACAATGTCCGCGTCAACTCGGTCACGCCCGGCCTGATCCAGACCGACATCACCGGCGACAAGCTGACCCCGGAACTGCGGACGGAAATCCTGAAGGGCATTCCGCTGAACCGCCTGGGCGACGCCGACGACGTGGCCCGCTCCTGCCTGTTCCTGGCGTCCGAGCTGTCCTCCTACGTCACCGGCGCCACGCTCGACGTCAACGGCGGCATGCTGATCCACTGATCCCGAAATGCTGGAGACACCTCCCGTGGACACCGCAACCGACACCACCCCGCTGGGGCACAATGTGCCGCTGGCCGAACGCGCCTACCGCATCCGCCGCAACGCCCTGCTGATGGGCGAAGTGCAGGGCCAGGGCTATATCGGGCAGGCGCTGGACATCGCCGACGTGCTGGCGGTCTCCTACTTCCACGCCATGACGTACCGGCCCGAGGATCCGCATTGGGAGGGGCGCGACCGCTTCCTGCTGTCCAACGGCCATTACGCCATCGCCCTCTACGCCGCCCTGATCGAGGCCGGCATCGTCCCGGCCGAAGAGCTGGAGACCTACGGCAGCGACGACAGCCGCCTGCCGATGTCGGGCATGGCCGCCTACACGCCGGGCATGGAGATGTCGGGCGGCTCGCTCGGCCTCGGCCTCGGCATCGCGGTCGGCATCGGGCTGGGGCTGAAGCGCAAGAACTCCGCCAGCCGCGTCTACACCCTGTTCTCCGACGGCGAGCTGGACGAGGGCTCGGTGTGGGAAGCCATCATGTCGGCCGCCCATTACAAGCTCGACAATCTGATCGCCATGGTCGACGTCAACAACCAGCAGGCCGACGGCCCGTCGACCCAGGTGATGGCGTTCGAGCCGCTGGTGGACAAGCTGGAGGCCTTCGGCTGGTTCGTCCAGCGGATCGACGGCAACGACATGGACGCGGTGGTCGCCGCCTTCGACGCCGCCAAGTCCCACCCGGAGCCCAAGCCGCGGATGATCGTCTGCGACACCAAGATGGGCAAGGGCGTGCCCTTCCTCGAATCCCGCGAAAAGAACCACTTCATCCGCGTCGACGCG
Organism: Azospirillum sp. 11R-A; assembly: GCF_049472615.1. Taxonomy (NCBI): domain Bacteria; kingdom Pseudomonadati; phylum Pseudomonadota; class Alphaproteobacteria; order Rhodospirillales; family Azospirillaceae; genus Azospirillum; species Azospirillum sp. 11R-A. The sequence goes on from NZ_JBCEBL010000004.1 coordinate 336,675, forward strand.
CACGAATGGCAGCTGGCGCTGGACGCGCTCGACGCCGGGAGGACCGCATGAGCACCGCCGCCACCACCCCCGGCTCCAACGCCGCCAAGCCGCGCCTGAAGACCTCCGCCATGATCGCCTCCATCGCGGCGGAGGGGCAGCGGACGAAACCGGCCCCCTTCGGCCATACGCTGGTCGAGCTGGCGAAGCAGCGGCCGGAGATCGTCGGCATGACCGCCGATCTCGCCAAATACACCGACCTGCACATCTTCGCCCAGGCCTTCCCGGACCGCTTCTATCAGATGGGGATGGCCGAACAGCTGCTGATGGGTGCCGCGTCGGGCATGGCGCATGAGGGCATGATGCCCTTCGTCACCACCTACGCCGTCTTCGCCTCGCGCCGCGCCTACGACTTCGTCCACCAGACGATTGCGGAGGAGAATCGCAACGTCAAGATCGCCTGCGCCCTGCCGGGCCTGACCTCCGGCTATGGCCCGAGCCATCAGGCGGCCGAGGATCTGGCGCTGTTCCGCGCCATGCCGAACATGGTGGTGATCGACCCCTGCGACGCGCACGAGATCGAGCAGGTGGTGCCCGCCATGGCCGCCCACAACGGCCCGGTCTATATGCGCCTGCTGCGCGGCAATGTCCCGCTGGTGCTGGACGAGTACGACTACCAATTCGAACTCGGCAAGGCCAAGCTGCTGCGCGACGGCGCCGACGTGCTGGTCATCTCGTCCGGCATCATGACGATGCGGGCGCTGGAGGTGGCGCAGCGGCTGGAGGCCGACAAGGTCGGCGTCGCCGTGCTGCACGTCCCCACCATCAAGCCGCTCGACACCGAGACCATCCTGCGCGAGGCGGCGCGCACCGGCCGCATGGTGGTGGTGGCGGAGAACCACACCGTCATCGGCGGGCTGGGCGAGGCGGTGGCCGGCACCCTGCTGCGCGCCGGCGTCACCCCGGTCTTCCGCCAGATCGGCCTGCCCGACGAGTTCCTGAAGGCCGGCGCCCTGCCGACCCTGCACGACCTCTACGGCATCTCCACCGATGCGATGGCGGCCAGCATCAAGGGCTGGCTGTAAGGGCCTTCGGGACGCGGGGAGGCTGTCTCCCCGCCCTGGCCGCCGTCAGATCCAGCCGCCCAAGAAAGCCGAACCCCAAAAAACCAATCATAGACCTCCGGAGAGGAAACCATGCTCAAGATGCCGCCCTTCCGCGCGACCTCCTTCCGTCCCAGCCGCCGCGCCGTTCTGGCCGCCGCCGGCGCCATGCCGCTGGTCACCATCCTGAAATACCCGGCGGACGCCGCCGAGTTCCAGTTCAAGTACGCCACCGGCCAGGACCCGACCCATCCCGTCAACATCCGCGCCCAGGAAGCGATCGACCGCATCCGCGAGGCGACCTCCGGCCGGCTGGACATCAAGCTGTTCCCGGCCAACCAGCTGGGCAGCGACACCGACCTGCTGGGTCAGGTGCGCAACGGCGGCGTCGAGATCTTCAATCTCAGCTCGCTGATCCTCGCCACCTTCGTCCCGGTGTCCGGCATCACCAGCATGGGCTTCGCCTTCAACGACTACAACGCCGTCTGGCAGGCGATGGACGGCGACCTCGGCAAGCACATCCGCGCCGAGATCGCCAAGACCCCGATCATGACGCTCGGCAAGATCTGGGACAACGGCTTTCGCCACGTCACCTCCTCCACCCGCGTCATCAAGACCGCCGACGACATCAAGGGCTTCAAGATGCGGGTGCCGCCGGCGCCGGCGCTGACCTCGCTGTTCAAGGCCATCGGCGCCGCTCCCGCCCCGATCAATTTCAACGAGCTGTATTCCGCGCTCCAGACCGTGGTGGTGGAGGGGCAGGAAAACCCGCTGGCGATCATCGCCACCGCCCGCCTGTACGAGGTGCAGAAGACCTGCAGCCTGACCGGCCATGTCTGGGACGGCTACTGGGTGCTGGGCAACAAGCGGGCCTTCGCCAAGCTGCCGGCCGATGTCCAGGGGATCGTCGGCCGCGAACTGGACCGCTCGGCCGACGACCAGCGCGCCGACATCGCCGCCCTGAACGACAGCCTTCAGAAGGATCTGGCCGCCAAGGGGCTGACCTTCCACACCGTCGACCGCGAGCCGTTCCGCAAGGCGCTGTCCTCGACCAGCTTCTATCAGGAGTGGAAGGACAAGTACGGCGCGACCGCCTGGGAACTGCTGGAGAAGGTGTCCGGCAAGCTCGGCTGAGACCGTCCGGGCCGAAACCGTCCAGGCCGAGGCCCTCCAGACTGAGACTGCCGTCCATTGAGACTGCCGTCGATTGCGACCCGGCCGATCCGCACCCCCGCCCTGAACCCGGTTCGAATGGTACCGGTTTCAGGGGCGGCGGGTCCCGGTCGGCCGTCCCGTCCACCGATCGTCCTTCCGAAGGGCTGGCCTCATGAACACTCCCATCAATGCGGCGGCAACCGTCGCTCACGGTTCCGGACAGCCGTCCGGCATCCAGGCCCGCTGGCTCGGCCAGCTCGACCGGGGCATCGGGTTCCTCGTCGAACTTCCGGCGGCGCTGCTGGTGCTCGCCGAGGTCGGCGTGCTGCTGGTCGGCGTCATCTGGCGCTATCTCCTCCACAGCCCGATCATCTGGTCGGACGAGCTGGCCTCCATCCTGTTCCTCTGGCTCGCCATGTTCGGCTCGGTCGTCGCGTTGCGCCGGGGCGAGCATATGCGGATGACGGCGCTGGTCGGCATGCTGGGACCGCGCGCCCAGGCCTTCCTCGACGTGCTGGCCATGACGGCGGCGCTCGCCTTCCTGCTGCTGATGGCCGAGCCCGCCTATGAATTCGCCTCGGAAGAAGTGTGGGTCACCACTCCGGCGCTCGACATCGCCAACTCCTGGCGCGCCTCGGCGCTGCCGGTCGGCATCGTCCTGATGATCTCGGTCGCCCTGCTGCGGCTGGCCCGTGTCGGCCGCGCTGCCGACGTGCTGTGGGCGGCGCTGGCGGTGGTCGCGACCATCGGTGCGGCGGTGCTGGCCGGTCCGGTCTTCGCCGGGCTCGGCAACCTCAACCTGCTGCTCTTCTTCGTCGTCGGCGTCGGCGTGATGGTGTTCCTCGGCCTGCCCATCGCCTTCTCCTTCGGGCTCGCCACCTTCGGCTACCTGTCACTCGCCACCTCGACCCCGGCCATCGTCATGGTCGGCCGCATGGACGAGGGGATGAGCCACCTGATCCTGCTGTCGGTGCCGCTGTTCGTCTTTCTCGGCCAGTTGATCGAGATGACCGGCATGGCCCGCGCCATGGTCGGCTTCCTCGCCAGCCTGCTCGGCCATGTGCGCGGCGGCCTGTCCTATGTGCTGATCGGCGCCATGTATCTCGTGTCCGGCATCTCGGGCTCCAAGGCAGCCGACATGGCCGCGGTGGCGCCGGTGCTGTTCCCCGAGATGAAGGCGCGCGGCGCCAAGCCCGGCGATCTGGTCGCCCTGCTGTCCGCCACCGGCGCCCAGACCGAAACCATTCCGCCCTCCCTGGTCCTGATCACCATCGGCTCGGTCACCGGCGTGTCCATCGCCGCCCTGTTCACCGGCGGATTGCTGCCTGGCATCGTTCTCGGCGTGGCGCTCGGCGGGCTGGTCTGGTGGCGCTATCGCGACGAGGACCTGTCCCATGTCCGCCGCGCCAGCCGGGGCGAGATCGGCAAGGCGTTCCTGATCGCCCTGCCCGCCATCGCCCTGCCCTTCATCATCCGCGCCGCGGTGATCGAAGGCGTGGCGACGGCGACCGAGGTGTCGACCATCGGCATCGTCTATGCCGTGATCGCCGGGCTGCTGGTCTACCGCCAGTTCGACTGGCGCCGCATCTATCCGATGCTGGTCGATACCGCGGCCCTGTCCGGCGCCATCCTGCTGATCATCGGCGCGGCCACCGGCATGGCCTGGGCGCTGACCCAGTCGGGCTTCTCCAACACCCTGGCGACGGCAATGCGCGAGCTGCCCGGCGGCGTGCCGGTGTTCATCGCGGTGTCCATCGTCGCCTTCATCATCCTGGGCAGCGTGCTGGAAGGCATCCCCGCCATCGTGCTGTTCGGTCCGCTGCTGTTCCCCATCGCCCGCCAGATCGGCGTGCATGAGGTCCATTATGCGATGATCGTCATCCTGGCGATGGGCATCGGCCTGTTCGCCCCGCCCTTCGGTGTCGGCTATTACGCCGCCTGCGCCATCAGCCGCATCAGCCCGGACGAAGGCATGAAGCCCATCCTGGGATATCTGGCGGCGCTGGCGGTCGGGCTGATCGTCGTCGCGGCGTTCCCCTGGGTGTCGATCGGCTTCCTCGGCTGACCCGCTCCGGCACCGGCCTCTCTCCCCTTCACAGTCTCCGCATCCAAGGACACCGGACAATGACGATTGTCGGATTCATCGGCCTCGGGTCCATGGGAATGCCCATGGCGAACAATTTGCTGGCCAAGGGCCTCGCCGTGCAGGGCTTCGATGTCCGCGGCGACAGCGTCGCCGCCCTGGCGTCGCGCGGCGCCCGGCCGGCGGCCAGCGCGGCTGCGGCGGCGGCCGGTGCCGATGCGCTGGTGCTGATGGTGGTGAATGCCGCCCAGGCCGAGCAGGCGCTGTTCGCCGACGGTGCGCTGGAGGCCTTGCCGGACGGATCGGCGGTGATCCTGATGGCGACCTGCTCGCCGGGAGCGGTGGCCGCCCTGGCGGCGCGGGTGGAGGCGGCAGGACGCTGCTTCGTCGACGCGCCGGTGTCCGGCGGGGTGGTGGGTGCGGTCGCCGGCACCCTGTCGATCATGGCGGCGGCACCGGCCGCGGTGGTGGAGCGGCTGCGCCCGGTGCTGGCGGCGATGGGGGACAAGGTCTTCCATGTCGGCGAGCGGCCGGGCCAGGGCGCCACGGTGAAGACCGTCAACCAGCTGCTCTGCGGCGTCCACATCGCCGTGGTCGCCGAAGCCTTCGCGCTCGCCGCCAAGGTCGGCGTCGATCTCGACATCCTGCTGGAGATCATGAGCGGCTCCGCGGCGTCGAGCTGGATGCTGAAGGACCGCGGTCCGCGCATGTTGCAGGCCGATCCCGGCATCACCAGCGCCGTCGACATCTTCGTCAAGGATCTCGGCATCGTGCTGGAGGCCGGCCGCGACACCAAGGCGGCCTTGCCGCTGGCTGCCGTCGCCCACCAGATGTTCCTCGCCGCCTCCGGCCGCGGAGAGGGGGCGATGGACGACAGCCAGGTGATCCGCAGCTACCACGCGCTCAATGGAACAGGCCAGGCTGCGGAACCGATTGGAAATCCCGGCCAGACCGGTTGATCCCGGCGGGAAGGAATGCGATCCTGCGCCCTCATCAGCGGGCGGGCAGGATGTCATCGAACACGTCACCGAATGGCGGCAGGCGTCTGACGATCGGGATCGTCGACGACGATCCCGATGTCCTCCAGATGGTCGCCGACCTGCTTGCCGGCGAGGGGTACGAGACGGTGCGCTGTCCCGACGCGGCGACGCTGATGACGGTGCTCGGCGCCGGACGGCTCGACCTGATCGTGCTCGACCTGCGGCTGCCCGACCGCGACGGCATCTCCATCGCCGCCCAGGTGCGGGGCACGATGGATATCCCGATCATCATGCTGACCGGCCGCGGCGACGACATCGACCGCATCATGGGGCTGGAGGTCGGCGCCGACGATTACATCGTGAAGCCGTTCAACAACCGCGAGTTCATCGCGCGGGTGAAGGCGGTCCTGCGCCGCACTGCCCGCGAGAGCGTTCCCGTCCCGGCGCCCTGCAAGCGCGGCTACCGCTTCGCCGGCTTCACCCTGGACGAGGACGGGCGGCGGCTGTTCGACCCGGCCGGCAAGCCGGTACCGCTGACGGTGGCCGAGTTCGATCTTCTGGTGGCGCTGGTCCGCGCCCATGGCCGGGTGCTCAGCCGCAACCAGATCCTCGACCTGACCCACCATGACCGGGACGACGTCTTCGACCGGACCATCGACGTGCTGATCCTGCGCCTGCGCCGCAAGATCGAACGCAACCCGCAGCAGCCCTGGCTGATCCGCACCGAGCGCGGGCTGGGATATGTCTTCGACTGCGACATCGAGGCGTTCGGCCACTGACAGCCGCCCCCAAGCGGGCTTCTGTTAACAAAGTTACAGCCACTCCCTTGAAGCGTGACATTCGCCGTTCACCCTGACCGCTTACGTTGGGGAAGCGAACAAATGCGCGATCGTCAAAAATCAACCCGAACTCCAAGGGAGGAGTGTTCCGTGACATCCGCTGGCAACTGGATCAAGTCGGTCGGCCTCGGCATCCTGGCGGCCGGCTCCGTGATCGCCCTGACGGCGACCCCGGCCAAGGCGCAAGGCCCCCTCACCGTTCTCTGCGGCGTGCAGGAGGAATGGTGCAAGGCGATTGCCGTCGCCTTCGAGAAGAAGACCGGCACCGCCGTCGCCATGAGCCGCAAGAGCGCCGGTGAGGCGCTGGCGCAGATCCGCGCCGAGTCCGCCAACCCGAAGACCGATGTCTGGTGGGGCGGCCCCGGCGACCCGCATCTGCAGGCGGCCGAGGAAGGGCTGACGATGGCCTACGAAAGCCCGCAGTTCGCGGACCTCCAGCCCTGGGCGCAGAGCCAGTACAAGCAGTCGCAGGGGCGCAGCGTCGGCATCTATGCCGGTGCGCTCGGCTTCGTCTACAACACCGAGCTTCTGGCCAAGCGCAAGATCAGCGCGCCGAAATGCTGGGCCGACCTGCTGCGTCCGGAATTCAAGGAAGAAATCCAGATCGCGAACCCCAACGCGTCGGGCACCGCCTACACCGCGCTGGCCACCCTGGTCCAGGTTCTGGGAGAGGATGGGGCGTTCGATTACCTGAAGAAGCTGAACGACAACGTCAACCAGTACACCAAGTCGGGCAGCGCCCCGGCGGCGGCCGTCGCGCGCAGCGAAACGCTGGTCGGCATCATCTTCATGCATGACGGCATCAACCAGAAGGTGAACGGCTTCCCGGTCGATGTCGCCGCCCCCTGCGAGGGCACCGGCTACGAGATCGGCTCGGTCAGCATCATCAAGGGCACGAAGAACCTCGACACCGCCAAGGCCTTCTACGAGTTCGCCCTGTCGCCGGAAGGTCAGGCCACCGGCGCCGAGACCAAGCAGTTCCAGATGCCGTCCAACCGCAAGGCGGCGATCCCGCCGGAGGCGCCGAAGCTGGAGGCGATCCGCATGATCGACTACAACTTCCAGAAATTCGGCACCGCCGAAGAGCGCAAGCGCCTGCTGTCGCGCTGGGACGCCGAAATCAAGGCCGTCGCCAAGTAACGGTTGCTGAATAACGGTTGCCGAATGGCGGTTACAGCGTAACCGCTGTCCGGCCTTTCCCACCGATCAGGACATCCGTCGCCACCCTCCCCCCGCCACAGGGGGAGGGAAGGGGCGGTCATGCCCGGACCGCAAGAATTCGCAGGTGAAGTGATGCGTCCTCGTTCAGCAGTCTGGCTGGCGCTGGGGTGGGTGGGCTTCGCCCTGCTGCCCTGGTTCGCCGGCAGCGGCACCCAGCCCGCACTTGCACCACCGTCCCCAGGCCCGGCCGGCTCCGCCCTGATCGACGGATTGACCAACGGGCGCTGGTGGCTCCTGCCCGCCGCCCTGCCGCTGATCCTGGCGCTCGTCGCCACCGCCCTGCCCCGGCTCCACGCCCGGCAACCGGCGATCCTGCTGGCGAGCGGAGCCTTCGGGCTGGCCTGGGTCGCCGCACAGGGCTTCGCCATCGGCCTCAATGGATGGGCCTGGGGTTGGCTCGGCGCGCTGTTCGGTCCGCTGCCGCTGGGCCAGGGCGGCTTCGGCGCCGGAGCGGCGCTAACCGCACTGTCCTTCCTGTTCCTGATGACCAACGGCTTCGCCGGGCTGGGCTTCATGAAGGGCGACCGCTTCACGGCGGGCGCCATCGGGCTGGTGCTGGCCGCCATCGCCGCCTTCGTCTTCCTGCCGGTCGGCTATGTGCTGAGCGGAGCCGGCGACACCGGCAGCGGCGCCTTCTCGGCCGCGGCGTTGTGGTCACGCCTCGCCGCCCCCGACATCTGGCGCCTGTCCTGCCTGACCGAGGCGAAAGCCTGCGGGGTGGTGTGGAACAGCGTCTTCCTGGCGGTGATGACCGGCATCGCGACGACCCTGCTCGGGCTGGCCTTCGCCCTGGTGGCGGTGCGCACCGGCTTCCGCGCCAAGAAGCTGCTGCGCGTGCTGACCGTGCTGCCGATCATCACGCCGCCCTTCGTCATCAGCCTTGCCGTGATCCTGCTGTTCGGGCGCAACGGCACCGTCACGCTGGTGCTGGCCGACTGGTTCGGCATCCCGGTCTCGCGCTGGATCTACGGGCTTCCCGGCGTGCTGCTGACCCAGACGCTGGCCTTCACGCCGATTTCCTTCCTGGTGATGATCGGCGTCGTGCAGGGCATCGGCCCCTCGCTGGAGGAGGCCGCGCAGACCCTGCGGGCCAGCCGCTGGGTCACCTTCCGCACCGTCACCTGGCCGCTGATGCGTCCCGGCGTCGCCAACGCCTTCCTCATCAGCTTCATCGAGAGCCTGGCCGACTTCGGCAACCCGCTGATCCTCGGCGGCAATTTCGAAGTGCTGTCGACCAAGATCTATTTCGCGGTCGTCGGCGCCCAGAACGACCCCGGCCGTGCCGCCGCGCTGGGCATCATCCTGCTCTTCATGTGCCTCGGCGCCTTCTGGGTGCAGCGGCAATGGCTCGGCAAGAAATCCTACGCGACCGTCGGCGGCAAGGGCGACAACGGCATCCCGTCGCAGCTTCCGCGCGGCATCAAGATCGCCGCCTATGCCACCGCCCTGCCCTGGGCAGCCTTCACCTTCGTGCTCTATGGCCTGATCCTGTTCGGCGGCTTCACCGAGAACTGGGGCCGCAACAACAGCCTGACCCTGCGCCATTATCTGGCGGCCTTCGACCTCAGCTGGGGTCCGGGCGGGCTGATCTGGTCCGGCCGCGCCTGGGGCTCGCTGTTCACGACCATCGAGGTCGCCGCCCTGTCGGCTCCGCTGACCGCCGCCGTCGGCCTGCTCACCGCCTATCTGCTGGTGCGCCAGCGCTTCAAAGGCCAGGGCGCCTTCGAGTTCCTGACGATGCTGAGCTTCGCCATCCCCGGCACGGTGATCGGCATCAGCTACATCCTCGCCTTCAACCAGCCTCCGATCGAGCTGACCGGCACCGTCACCATCCTGATCGTCTGCTTCGTCTTCCGGAACATGCCGGTCAGCATCCGGGCCGGCGTCGCCGCCATGTCGCAGATCGACCGCAGCCTCGACGAATGCTCGCTGACGCTGGGGGCCGGCAGCGTGCAGACGATCCGCCGGGTGATCCTGCCGCTGCTGCGCCCGGCCATCGTCGCCTCGCTGGTCTACAGCTTCGTCCGGGCCATCACCTCGATCAGCGCGGTGATCTTCCTGGTCAGTCCGAAATACGAACTGGCGACCGCCTACATCGTCGGCCGCGTCGAGCAGGGCGATTTCGGCCTCGCCATCGCCTACAGCTCGGCCCTGATCGTCCTGATGTCGGTCGTCATCGCCCTCATCCAGCTGCTTGTCGGCGAGCGCCGCATCGGCCGCCGCACCGCCACCCCCGTCACGCTTCAGGAGAAGCCGGTATGAGCATCGCCAGCAAGCCCGCGGGCGTCGAGTTCCGCAACGTCAGCCGCCGCTACGGCAACACGGCCGCCGTCGACAACGTCAGCTTCACCATCGAATCGGGCACCCTCGTCACCCTGCTGGGGCCGTCCGGCTGCGGCAAGACCACCACGCTGCGCATGATCGCCGGGCTGGAGATGGCGAGCAGCGGGACCATCCTGATCGGCGGCAAGGACGTCACCCGGCTGTCGGCCACCGACCGCAACGTGACCATGGTGTTCCAGTCCTACGCCCTGTTCCCGCACATGAGTGTGGCCGACAACGTCGCCTACGGTCTGGTGGTCAGCGGCGTGCGCAAGCGCGACGCCGCAGCCAAGGCGGCGGAAGGGCTGGAACTGGTCGGGCTCGGCGGCTACGGCCAGCGCCTGCCGAGCGAGCTGTCCGGCGGCCAGCAGCAGCGCGTCGCCGTCGCCCGCGCCCTGGTGCTGGAGCCGGAGGTCCTGCTGTTCGACGAGCCGCTGTCCAACCTCGACGCCAAGCTGCGCCGCAAGATGCGCGACGACATCCGCGAGCTTCAGCAGAAGCTCGGCCTGACCTCCGTCTACGTCACCCACGACCAGGAGGAGGCGCTGGCCGTCTCCGACCGGATCATCGTGATGAACAGATCGGTGATCGCCCAGACCGGCACGCCGGACGAGCTGTACCGCCGGCCGAAGAACCGCTTCGTCGCCGACTTCATCGGCGGTGCCAACCTGATCGACGGTGAACTGGTGGGGCGCAGCGGCGGCATGGCCACGGTGGCGCTCGGGCCGCTGACGCTGTCGGTCCCCGATCCCGGACTGCCGGCCGGCGAGGTGCTGCTGGCCGTCCGGCCGAACGCGATCCGCCTGCGCACCGTGTCGGCCGGCGAGACTGGCGGAGACGGCATCCCGGTGACGGTCCGCAAGGCGACCTATCTCGGCTCGCACATGGAGTATGGGCTGGTCAGCGAGTTCGGCGACCTGTTCGTGGTCGATCCGAACGTCGCCAACCCGGTGCCGGCGGGGGCCAGCGCGCTCGCGACCTTCACCGGCGACGGCATCGCCGCCGTCGCGCGCTGAGGCCCTCCGCCCCGTCTCCTACCGCCCCGTTCGCGCCGGCCGCTGATTTTCCCGCTGGCGCCGGCGGGGTGGCCGGCGCTAGCCTCCAACCCGATGGTCAGACGCATGCTGTCCCCCGTTAGTGTTCGCGGCCGGCTGCTCGCCGCCTTCGGAGCCATGGTGGTCCTGACGACCGCGGTCGGCGGGGTCGGCTGGTTCGGGCTGGGGGAGACGGAACGCGCCCTGCTCTCCCTCCAGCGCGAGGGGTTGGGCAACATCGCTCTGGCGATGCGGATGGCGGAGCTGAGCACCGGCCTCGCCGCCCGCGCGCCCTTCATCGCCGCCATCGAGGCGACGCCCAGCCTGGACGAGGAGCGCAGCCAGCTCGAACTCAAGCTCGCCGACCTGACCGGGCTGGTCAACCGCCTGCCGGGACTGGAGCGCGCCTCGCTGCATGTCCCGTCCGACGTGCCGTCGCTGGTCCGCCTCGCCGGCCGGCTCGACGGCACCTTGCGCAACCTGATGGACGTCACCGGAGAGGCCATCGCCGTGCGGGCGGAGGCGTCGGCGATCCGGCTCGGGCTGGAACACCAGCGCATCCTCGGCGAGACACTGGCCGGGGCCGCGGCCAGGACCTTCGAGCATCCCGGCTTTCCCGGCCTTGAGGGAACCGGGGCGCCGCCCCTGCCCTTCTCTGTCCTGCGGCTGGCCGACCGCACGCGCGACGCCGTCTCGGCTGCGTTGACGACGACCAACCCGGCCGACCTCGCCCGCTGGTACGGCGGCTTCGACGCCGACCGGCAGAGCCTGCGGGCAATCGACACCACCGCTCCGGCGCTGGCGATCATGGCCCCTTCGCTCGACCAGCTTCTGACCGTGCTGGACACCCAGTCGTCCGTCTTCGACATCCGCACCCGCCAGCTCGGCATCGAGCAGCGCAGCCGCTTCCTGGTCGCCGCCGCCAACACCCTGTCGGTCCAGCTGAACCGCGAGGTTGAGAGCGTCACCAGCACGATGCAGACGGCGGCGCGCAGCCGGGGGGACGCGACCTTCTCCGCCCTGTCCTCGGGCAAGGCCAGCATCCTCGCCCTGGGTGCCCTGTGTGCGCTCGCCGCAATCGCCGCGGCGGTCTATGTCATGCGCGATGTCGCCGGCAACCTGCGCGCGGTGACGCGGGCGATGTCGGCGCTGGCCGGCGGCGACAGGCTGGTGAGCGTCCCCGCCACCGGGCGGCCCGACGAGATTGGCGATCTTGCCCGCGCCTTCAGCGTGTTCAAGGAGAATGTCGCGGAGCGCGACGCGCTGGCCCGCAAGCTCGGCGAAAATTCGCGGATGCTGGAAGCCGTGTTCGTCAACATGAACGACGGGCTGTCAGTGTTCGACGAGAACGGCCGGCTGGTCACCTGGAATCCGCGCTTCCTCGACCTCAACGGCTTCACCCCGGCCGAGGTCGCCGGTCGGGAGCTGGCGGAACTGCAACGCAGCCTGTTGCGGCGCGGGGTCGGTATCCGCATGCTCGACGGCAGCAGCGTCGATCTCGACGCGCTGACCCGGCTGCGCACGGAACAGGCGGTCCGCTGCGAGCATCACTTCCCCGATGGCCGGGTGGTGGAGTTGCACAGCAGCCCGATGCCGTCCGGCGGCTTCATCACCACCTATTCCGACCTGACCGAACGCAAGGACATCGAGAAGCAGCTGCGCCACGCCCTGAAGATGGAGGCGGTCGGCCAGTTGACCGGCGGCATCGCCCACGACTTCAACAACCTGCTCGCCGCGATCATGGGCAATCTGCAGATGATCCACGACGAGTCGCCGGAGCAGGACCCGGTGCGCGGCAAAGCGCTGCGGGCGCTCGACGCCGCAGAGCGCGGCGCCACGACGATCCAGCGGCTGCTGGCCTTCTCGCGGCAGCAGGCGTTGCAGCCTCAGGCGGTCGACCTGAACGAACTGGTGGAGGGCATGCTCGACCTGCTGGCCTACGGGCTGGGCGGCGGCATCGTCCTGAAGACGGCGCTGACGCCGGGGCTGCCCCCCGCCCTGGTCGATCCAGGCCAGTTGGAAAACGCGCTGCTCAATCTCGTCGTCAATGCCCGCGACGCCATGCCCGATGGCGGCACCATCGTCATCGCCACCGAAGCCGCCACGCAGGATTCCAGACAGGATGGGAGCGACGCCATCGTCCTGTCGGTCCGCGACGACGGCAGCGGCATGCCGCCCGCCGTGCTGTCGCGCGTCTTCGAGCCCTTCTTCACCACCAAGCGCTTCGGGCGGGGCAGCGGGCTCGGCCTGTCGATGGTCTATGGCTTCGTCCGCCAGTCGGGCGGCAAGGTCGATATCCAGAGCGAGGCCGGTGTCGGCACGCTGGTGGCGATGGCCTTCCCGCGTGCCCGGATGCTGCCGGAAACACGGGTCCTGCCGCGCGACCCCAGCCCGGTTGAAGGCGGTCCCGAGCGCATCCTGGTGGTGGAGGACGACCCCGCCGTCCGCACGACCACGGTCGACATGCTGACGGCGCTGGGCTACCGGGCGGTGCCGGCGGCCTCGGCGGAAGAGGCCCTGCTCCTGCTGGAGGGGACGGCGTTCGATCTCCTGTTCACCGACGTCATCCTGACCGGCGGCATGAACGGCCCCGCCCTGGTCGCTATCGCCAAAATCCGGCAACCGACGCTCCAGACCCTTTTCTGCTCCGGCTATGCGCGGGACTTTCTAGTGGAAAGCGCCAGTCTGCCGCTCGACATCCACTTCATTCAGAAGCCCTACCAGAAGCCCTTGCTGGCCGCCCAGATCCGCAACGTCCTGGGCGGCGCCCCGGCCGCGGCCCGCGGCCGGGCGGAGATTTCGGCCCTGCCGGGACAGCCCTGACGCCGAACCGGTTCCCGCAAACGGAAAAGCCCGCCTCCCCCGGCATGGGGGGAAGCGGGCTTGCCGAAGCCGGGCCGCCTGCTCAGTTGGCGGCGGACTTGATCTCGGCATCCCAACGGCCCAGCAGCCGCTTGCGCTCCTCGGCCATGCCGTATTTCTGGAAATTATAGTCGATCAGCCGGACATCCTCGAATTTCGGCGCGTCGGGCGGCAGCACCGACCGCTTGTTGGACGGTGTCATCTGGAAGTTGGTGGCACCGTAATCCTGGGCTTCCGGCGTCAGGGCGAAGTCGTAGAACTTCTTGGCCGCCTCAAGGTTCTTGGCACCCTTCAGGATGCTCATCGAACCGATCTCGTAGCCGGTTCCCTCGCAGGGGGTCGAGATCTCGACCGGGAACTTGTTCACCTTCTGGATGACGCTGTCGTTGACCCAGGAGATGCCGACCAGCGTCTCGCCCCGCGCCACCGCCGCCGCGGGTGCGGCCCCGGACTTGGTGTACTGGTTGACGCTCTCGTTCAGCTTCTTCAGATAATCGAAGCCGGCATCCTCCCCGAAGATCTGCACCAGGGTCGCCACCGCGGTATAGGCTCCCCCCGACGAATTGGGGTTGGGCATCTGGATCTCGCCCTTGAATTCCGGGCGCAGCAGGTCGGCCCAGCATTTCGGCGGCTGGATGCCCCGCTTGGCAAGCATCTCGGTGTTGTAGACGAAGCCGAGCGCACCGGCATAGATGCCGACGCTACGTCCCTGCGACTGCTTGTACTGGCTCTCCGCCCAGGATTGCAGGTCCTTCATCTGCCCGCTCTCGTAGGCAACGGTCAGGCCCTCCTCGGCCGCCTGGAGATGCGGATCGCCCGAGCTGCCCCACCAGATGTCGATTTTCGGATTGGCCGCCTCGGCGCGGATCTGGGCCAGAGCCTCGCCGGCGCTCTTGCGGGTCATGGCGACGCCGATGCCGGTCTTCTTCTCGAAGGCGACGACCATGGCCTTGCACCATTCCTCCTGCACACCGCACATGACGGTGACGCTTCCCTGCGCATAAGCCGGGATCGCGGCAAGCGCAACCAGCGCGCCGATGCCGACACCGACAGACTTCATCTTGGCAACCGCACCAACCATGAGAGGAATCCTCCGATTGAACTTGTGTTCTTGTTTTCTCTGACGATATCGCGTCGCCCAAAAGCTTTGGCACTTCAGGGAAAGGCTGATATCAATGGCGACGAGGGGCAAAGGCAACTTTCCCTGTTCCTTCGACCGCCCCCATATTTCTGCATGGCGCATTGTTTGCCGGCACCATTGTTTCCAATTGTTCATACAAGGGCCGAATGAATGGTGGATGTCACCGTTATGGGAAATCGGCGAAACACTGTTAACCGAAGGCTCCCGGCTCTGCCCGGATCGAGGCCTGCGGAGGCCGGCGACCTTGAGTGACTCCCTCGTCGCCGCCGCCAACCGGGCGCGCGGATGCGCCGGTTTCCTGCCCGTCGAAGCGGTGGCAGCGCTTGCCGACGACGGTGTTCTGGTGCTCGATCCGTTTTCGACCCTGGTTTCGCCGGGCGTCACCCTGGCGGCCGGCGTCACGCTCTGGCCCGGCACGATCGTTCAGGCGACGGGGGGCGGCGCGGTGACGGTCGGCAGCGGCACCCGGCTCTTTCCCGGCACCCGCATCGTCGCTGCCGGCACGCGGGTGACAATCGGTGCCGACACCGAAATCGGCGAAGAGGGTGGCTTCACCATCAAGGCCGATCATCCCGACGGCCTGATCGAGATCGGCAGCCGCGTCCGGCTGCTCGGCGCCGGTTCGCTCGCACTCGACAACCATATCGGTGACGGGGCCCAGGTCCTCGGCGCGATCCGGATGCAGAATTGCAGGCTCCAGGCTGGCGGCAGCCACCGCGACCCGGACCCGGACCGGCGGGGTGGCGTCCTCAAGGGGAGCGGCGTCGCCCGCGGCCTCACCGTACCGACCGGAATGGTCATTCAGGCTTTCGGCCTGTTCAACGACGCCCCTCTGCGCCCTCAGTCCTTCTTCCATCCGAAACAGCGGACGTGACGCCAAGTGAACGCTTCAGGATCGGTCCAGCGAAACCGGGCCGCTCAATGCGGCACGCATGATTTCGATAGATCGCTGTGGGTGAAGGCGACGCCACACCCGTTCCCCGGCCGTTGCGTCGCCGAATTGATCGAGCCATCGCTCCGGATTTCCCTGCTCGCGCACCTCGTCCCAGCTGTCCACAAAGACCAACGGCAACGAGTCGAACAGAGGGTTTAGAGTGCGGATCAGAACTGGTCTGCGGTTGAGGAAAATCAACGCCTTCAGCACATCAGACCGGGGTTTTGATAGACGCTCTTAGGTCATGCCCCACGGGGTGGTGCAGGAGCTGTTGGGAACCGGCCCGCGGTGGCGCCCTCCGATGGCTGGCGTAGGCGGGACGGTTCCCAACAGCGGGCGGTCATCGTGGCTCTTCGGTAATGTCTGGTCACCACAACACAACCTCGACCGAGGGTGACCACGATGACCGCCGAGCGATTGGCGCTTGATCGGCTCGTTTACCGCCGGTTCGGCCCGGCGTCTGACGGGCTGGATCGGGATCCGTCGGCACGAGCCTGGATGAAACGGATCATCGTGCCGTGCAGCACTACTGAGGTCAAAGGCCCGCCGGCATAGGCGCCGGTATCGATGCCAATCCGGTTGTAACGCGCCTCGGGAAACGGACTTATGGAATGACCGTGGACGATCCGTTTTTCGTGCGCTCCGACGAAGTCCAGAAACGGCTCCCGTATCCGGCACAGATCGTTCTGATTCTGATCGGCCAGGGGCAGGCCCGGACGAATGCCTGCATGGACGAAGGCATAATCGCCAATGATCGTCAACGGCGCGAGACTCTCCAGAAACACCCGATGGGAGGGCGGAAGGCAGCGGCACAGACCGTCGCGAAGCAAGGCCAGATGCACCGGGTCATCCAGATTGTGCAGAGCGGTCACGCCGTAGCTGGCCAACGTCGCCACCCCTCCAAACTGCAGCCAATCCTGGCCGGACACGGGGTCACGCAGAAACTCCAGCATCGCCTGCTCGTGATTGCCGATCAGAAATCGAAGGGAAAAGCCCGGCATCGAAAGAGAGACGAGGCGTTCGATCACCCCGGCGCTATCAGGGCCGCGGTCGATGTAATCGCCGAGAAAGATCAGCCACCGCTGCATACCGTCCGGCTGCTGGCCGGCGTCCGCACGGACACGGTCCAGCAACTCGTCCAGCTGCCCCAGACAACCATGGACATCGCCGATGGCATAAACCACGACGTCATCCGGAACGCGGGAAGGCTCTGTGCGGACATCGTCCCCGTCATGCGCCTTACCGAAGACACGATCGATCCGGGTGCGAAGCCAATCAAAAGGGCAGCGTGACGAAAACCGGAACCCGATCACGACGGGCTGGCGTTGGCAAAGATGGTCGATGTGTCGTTGCTCGGGTTGGTGACCTGGGGCGTTTGGGTCCCGGTCTGCCGATCGGTTTGCATGCTCGATGCCGTGACCGGGACGGAATTGTTCAGGATGCGGTTCATCTCCGACGGGTTGTTCGGATTGACCTGACTGAGAACGTTGCTCTTGCCGGCATCGGCGATTGACTGGGCAACCTCCCGCGACGCGGACGGGGCGACCGATGCGACGACGGTGGATTGTGCCGCGGCATAGGAGTTCGACATGGCCTGGATGGCCGCAGCGGGTGCCGACTGATACACGACCGGGTTGGACACCACCGTTGCGACCATTCCGGCGATCGCCCCCACGGCCTGCGGCGACCCCCGTTGCGCTTCAGGATTGATGATGATCCGGGCGGCGGAGGTGGCGACGGCCATCACCTGCTGCGGAGAACTCTGCTGGACCACGCTCGAACCCACCGCCTGCATCGCCTGGCTAGCGATCTGGACCGCGGCCGCGGGGTTCACGGAAAGCACGGACTCGGCGACCCGCATGGCGTTAGCGGAGACATTGGCCACCAGGGTCGGGTTCCCCGTCGAAACCGCAACGGAGATGGCGGCGGCCGCGACGGAGGCCGTCAACTCCGGGGCAACCCTCTGCGCAGCGGGAGAGACGAAAATGCGCGCGGCCTGGGTCAGGACCGATTCCGTCTGCTGGGGCGCCGCGGTGGCGACAGCAGCCGCGCGCACCGCCTGGACAGCGGCGGCGGCGGCTTGAAGCGCCCGCATCGGATCGGTGGCGAGGGTGGCTTCCGCAGTGGATAACAGGCTGGCGGACAGCGATGCGGCAACCGTCGGATTGCCGCCGGACAGGGTAGCGATGGCGGTGGCGATCTGCTGTGAATTGCCGGCGCTGAACGCCGCCTGCAAAGCCGGAGGAAGGCTGGCCGCTCCCGAACCGTTCTGCCTGGCCTGCTGGGACCAGGCCGGCGACAGCGGAGCGGCAAGGGTCAGAACCGCAAGGGCCAGAACCGCGCCCGCCATATCGATGCGGCGTTTCCCTAGGCCGTCAGAAAAGACCTTCATCTCACCCCCGCAGATCGCAACACGGTTTTGACAGTCCAGCGGATGCCGCACCGGGCAGAACCCGTTTATTCACATAAGAAAAAATCTAGCACACGATCCTGTTGATTGACCAGGGCGTACAGCCGTCGATCGAACAGACGGTGGACGCCTTGAAATTCTACTTGCGGTATCGTCACCAGGAGCTGCGGTCGATGCGGTTCCAGCGCCACAACCTGCCTGACCGATCAGGTCGCCGTGCCAACCCCCATTGGGGCCGCTTCATCCACCGATACCCGGCGTTCCAGCCCTCCGGCACCCGTGGACACGCCCCTCACGTGACGCGCCGCGCATCCCATGGCGGTTCCGGCGATGGCCGCCCAGGTGATCGCGACCGCGGGAATCTGCATGCTGAAATCGACCAGGGAGTGGACCGCCACCAACGCCGTCGCGGCACAGCCCAAGGATACATGCACCCGCCGTCCGCGATGCCGGAACGCGGCTCGCAGACAAGCGGCGAACACCCAGGCGATGGCGGACAGCAGGCCCAGCGCGGCTGGAATGCCCAACTCCATCGCCAGTTCCAGATAAAGGTTGTGCGCCTGGAGCCAGACCTGGGAAATGCTGGCCGGGCGGGCCATGGCAAAGACATCGGGAAAGCTGCCCAGCCCATAGCCGGTCCAGGGGCTTTCGGCGATCAGGCCGGCGGTGACGACATAGACCCGGAGGCGATCCGCCGCTTCGGAGGCCGGATGGGTCGCGCCATGGTCGAGGAACACCAGAAAGGCCAGCACGACCGCCCCCGCGAGAGCGGCGCCGGCCATCGCCCTCCGCGGCCAGCCCCAGCGCGGCGAGAGCAGGCCATAGGCGAACACCGCCATGCCGACGGCGGCAGCGGCCATTCCGCCGCGGGATCCCGTCGCCACAAGCGCCGCGATCACCGGGATCGCGGTCAACAGATAGAACAGCGTCGGACGCGCCAGATGCCGCAGCAGGCGGCTTCGCCGCCCGCCCCCTTCAAGCCGGCGGACGACAGCAGCCGACGCCGCCAGCAGCCCCAGCCCCGCATAGGTTGCGTAGCTGTTGCGGTTGACGAAGGTGGAGGTCAGGTTGTCGCGGTAGGCCCATTTCTCCATCCAGAGGACCATCGGCGGATCGGCGTTGAAGGCGGCCAGCCCATAGAGCGCATACAATGCGGCGACGACAGCCAGACCATCGACCAGGGCGTCGGCCCGCCGCCCCGAGGCCGCGTGCTGATAGGCCAGCCAGAATGTCAGTGCGTAGCAGGACAGCCGGACCAGGCCCTCCGCCGCGGCCGATGGCGCCAAACCCAGGCGGCCAACCGTTTTCGGCGCCACGGACAACAACGCCGCAACATCGGTCCACAGCGGATGCCAAGCGACGAAGGGTGGCGCCAGCCAGGTCTGCGCCGCCGCCCACCCCGCCACGCACAGGAACGCAACACCGGGAATGGCCAGGGGACCGAGGCCGTTGCTTGGCGCACCCCGTTCGCGCAGGACGGCCAGGGGCCACAGAATCGACAGGACCGCCATGGCCATCGCCAACGCCGTCCAGGCCAGGGGCCGGTTCGCGCCGAGCGGCAAGGGGGCAAGCGACACCGTCGCCAGGAAAATCCAGAAATGCAGTCGCCGTGGCCGCATGGGCGTCGATCGGTCCTTCGGAGATTGGCGTCGGGACGCACGACGACGATGCTCGAAGGTAAGAGATCCGATGACACGCCTCAAGCGGTGTCCGCACATGCCGGGCAGCGCGCCCCGTGCAGCCCGCAGTTGGCTTTGGAACAATCTGGTGGCATTGATTTGGCCCCCACCGATTGTAGCGGATTCCGATGAGTGACTTGACGCCGACGCGGACGGTCGAATTCGATTTCACACAGGCCGACCTGACAGAACTGGTCGCCGGCTGCGCCGCCGATCCGCTCGCCGCGATCATCCACCGCCGGATTGCGCCGGGATCGCATGTTCTCGAAGCGGGCGCCGGATCGGGAAAATGGCTCAAGGCGCTTGCCGACCAGGGCTTTGCGGTCGACGGGATCGAGATCAACGCCGCGAACGTCGAACGGTTCCGTGCCGCGTGGCCGGACATTCCCTTCATCCAGGGGGACGTCGAAAGCATGCACTACGGCGACGCCGCGTTCGACGCCATCCTCTCGCTGGGGGTCGTGGAGCATCTGATCGACGGACCCGAGGGCGCCCTGGCAGAAATGCATCGGGTGCTGAGGCCGGGCGGCACGCTGATCCTGACGGTGCCCGACGCCAACGCCTCGTTCCGGCTGGAACAGGCCAAGGACCATGTTCTCCACCGGCTGTATGGCTGGGACACATTGCGCCGCTTGCTGGGCAAGCCGCCGACGACCTATTCCCGCAACACCGAGAGGCAGCGGCTGGACGCCATCGGACGGCGGCGACGGGCAGGCGTTCCCGTCAAGTTCAGCTTCGCACCGGACCATGGGCGCCGATTCTACGAATACCGCTTCACCGCCGCGCAGATCGCCGGACTGATCGGAGCCGCCGGTTTCGAGACCATCGCCGTCGAGCGGCTCTATCACGCCGACCGGCTCTATCAGATTTTCGGCCGGATGGCGGGGACCGCCGGGATGAACCGGCCGGTCTCGCTCAATCCCCTGGGGCGGTTCCTGCTCTCGTCCTTGCCGCCGAACTGGACCGATCACATGATCCTCGTCGTCGCGCGGCGACCGGACCAGCGGCATGGGTGAGCAGGTCGCCGTGATCGGACGCTCCCTGCGCTGGACCTGGGGCCTCAACACCGTCGCCGCCGCCCTTCAACTGGCGCTGGCCTGCCTGACCGCGCGCTTCGTCGCGCCCGCCGACTACGGCCTGATGGCCGCGGCTGCGGGCACCGTCCGTTTCGCGCTCTATCTGGCAGATCTTGGCATTTCGTCCACCATCATCCAGAAGCCCGATTTCGATACCGCGCGCGATGGTCCGGTCTTTTTTTGGACGTCGGCCGGGGCCGGGGCCGTCACCGCTTCGCTGATCTGGCTGCTGGCTCCCTGGCTGGCGGGATGGAGCGGGCATCCCGAGGCGGTCTGGCTGATCCGGGCCTACGGATTGATCGCCGTGCTGTCCGGAGCGGGGCAGACCGGCCTTGCCCTGGCCCGGCGGCGCCTGGATTTCCGCGCCATCAGCCTGTGGGGGCTGAGCGCGATGCTGGTGGGGCAAGGGCTGGTCGCAACGCCTCTGGCCGTCGCCGGATTCGGTCCCTGGAGCCTGCTGGCGGGCGGTCTGACGCAAGCCGCCATACTCGCGCTGCTGGCTCTCCGCTCCAGCGCCGGCATCCTGCGGATCGTTCCGCTCACCCGCGTCCGCGGCATCGAACTGGCGAGGCTGTCGTCGCGCTTCCTGACATTGCGCATTCTCGACTCCGCGGGTCTGCACCTGTTGCCGGTGGCCGTCTTCCTGCTGTGTGGCGCCTATGGGGCCGGCTTGTGGGACCGCGCCTTCGCCCTGACGGTCGTGCCGTTGGACATGGTCGCGATCGGGCTGGGCCAAATCCTGTTCCCGCTGTTCAGCCGCCTGGGCGACGATCCCGCCGCAAGGCGGGAGGTCTGGCTGAGCAGCCTGATGCTGATGGTCACGATGACCGCCGCCATCGCCGCCGGCATGGCCGCCGCCGCGACCGCCCTGGTTCCCCTGGCGCTTGGCGAAGACTGGTCGGCCACGGCGGCACCCTTCTTCTGGCTGGCCGTGTGGAGCGCCATCCGTTCCGTTACCCAGGTCTCCGGCTCCCTGCTGGAAGGGGCCGGCCGGCTGACGGTCCGCGCGACGATCCAATCGGCCTACCTGCTGGCGATGGGCGCCGCGCTGCTGCTGGTTTCGCCGACCAGAGCCGAGGATGTGGCGCTTTGCCTCGTCGCCGTGGAGCTGGCGGCGGCCTTGCTGCTGCTGCCGGCGGCGGCGCGCACCTGCCGAGCGGCACCGGGCGCCGTGGCGGTCCGCCTTGCCGCCGCCCTGTCGCCCACACCCGTCGTTGCGGCGGCGGCAGGGGCCGGCGTGGCGCTGGGCGGCAGCCCGGCCTCCGGCACCGTCCTTGCCATCGTCTTTTCCATCCTGGCCCTGCTCGGCACCCTGCTGTGTCACCCCTATCGGCCCTTGCGTCGCACCGTCTTCCACCACCTGCTGCCGGCCCTGACCGGGCGGTCGGCCACCGTGCCGCCCGAGCCGGCTCCACCAGACACCGCACCGGGCACATCGCCCCTGCCGCCGCCTGGAACGGCACGGCTCGATGTGCTCGGCCTCGGCGTCGATCCCTTCAGCCTCGACCGGGCGGTGGCCGCCATAACCGAGTGGATCGCCGCCGGAACGCCCGGCTACATCTGCCTTGCGACGGTGCACGGGGTTATCGAAAGCCGGCGAGATCCAGAACTGGCATCCGCCTATGCCGGGGCGTCCCTTGTCGGAACCGACGGCGTGCCGCTGGTGTGGTGGTGCCGGGCGGCGGGGCTGCCGGCCGAGCGGGTGTACGGGCCGGACTTGACACTGGCGGTCTGTGCCGCCTCGGCCGCGCTGGGGTGGCGCCATTTCCTGCTGGGCGCCACCGATGAGACGCTGGCGGCGCTGACCGGCAATCTCCAGCGCCGTTTCCCCGATCTCCAGATCGTCGGGACGCTGGCTCCGCCCTTCCGACCGATGACCGGGGCGGAGGAGGCGGAGATCGTCGCCGCGATCAACGCGGCCCGGCCCGACATCGTCTGGATCGGCCTCGGCGCGCCGAAACAGGAAAAATGGATGGCCCGTCATCGCGGACAGGTGGCGGCACCGATGATGATCGGGGTCGGCGCCGCCTTCGACTTCCTGGCCGGAACCAAGCGGCAGGCGCCGCCCTGGATGGGCCGCAACGGGTTGGAATGGCTGTTCCGGCTGTGTTCGGAGCCGCGCCGTCTGGCCCGGCGCTATCTGGTCGGCAACACGCTGTTCGTCGCGCTCACCCTCGCCCGTCTTGTCCGGGGACGGGGCTGAGGGACAAACCGCGCAGCGCCCGCCGGTACAGCGCCAGGGTGGCGGCGAAGGCCGCGTCCGGCGCCAGACGACGCTCCCAGGAGTCCCGTTCCCCCGCTCCCAGACTTGCCAGAGCGTCCGGATCGGCCAGAAGGGCCACGGCCTTGCGCCGCCAGTCCTCGGCGTCGCCGGGACGGGCGAACAGGCGCGGGTCGCCGGCCTCCCCCAGCACGTCCGCCGCCGCTCCGCCCCCGGCGCACAGCGCCGGCAATCCCGCCGCCATCGCCTCGGCCACCACCAGCGGGAAATTCTCGTAGCACAAGGACGGGAACACCAGCAGCGCCGCCCGCGCCATGGCCTGCGCCGCGATGGCGGCCGGCTTGTGCCCGAGGAAGCGGACCTGCGGGGGCGCCATGCCGCGAAGCCGGTCCATATCGGGGCCATCGCCGATGATATCCAAGGGAGCATCCACGCCTCTCCAGGCGGACAGCAGGGTATCGAGACCCTTTTCCGGGCTGAGCCGGCCCACGAACAGCGCGCCGGCACGCGGCGGGCCGCCCGCCGGATGCCCCACCGCCGCGCCGCCGCGGGCGGACGGGTAGTCGAGCAGCGGAGGGCGGACGGCGATCCGATCGGCCGGGATCCCGCCGCGCGCGAAAAGCCCGGCGGCGAACGGGGTCAGGGCGTGATAGACGGCCACGCCACGGCGATGAACGCCGCCCAGGCGCTGTGACAACGCATATCCGGCCACCGCCGCGGTGGCGGCGCGGCTTCCGCGATAACAGCCATGCCGCAAGCCCGACCATTTGGAGGTTTGCCCGACGCAGGCCTCGCACGGTGCGCCGTCGCGCAACAGCAGGGCGTTGGGACACAGCAGACGATAGTTGTGCAGGGTCTGCACGACCGGCACGCCCATCGAGCGGGCGGCATCGAACACCGACGCGGACAGCAGCGGAAAGCTGTTGTGGACGTGGACGATGTCGGGACGGAACCGCGCGATCGCCGCCCTGGTCGACGAATATCCGCTGCGCGACCACAGGGCGCCGACGGCGAGGCCAAGGGAGCCGCCGCCGTCGATGGCGGCGTTGTCCGCCGTCAGCAGATCCGTTTCCACGCCGTAACGGGCCAGCAGTTCGGTCTCGCCTTCGACCACCACATCCTCGCCGCCGCGCTGGCGGTAGCGCTCATGTACGATCAGGACGCGCATGGACCGCCATAACCTCGATCAGATGAGCGCGGACCTTCAGGGCCACCGCCGCCGGCTCCAACACGCCGGTGTCCAGCACCAGCCCGCCCGGTTCCTCCGCCGCCAGCCGCGCATAAGTCCGGTTCTGGCGCGCCGCCTCCTCCAGCGTCGCTTCCCCCTTCCGGCGGATCAGGACATCGGGTGGCGCGGTCAACACGACGGTGACGGCGGGGCGCGGTGCGAAGCGGGCCATCAGCGCCAGGGCCGGGGCCGGAACGGCGATCCCCCGGCGACCGGGCGCCGCGCGGTAGTCGGGAACATAGCGGTCGAAGACCACCACCCGTCCGGCCACCAGCGCCGGCCGGACCCACAGCAGCCCGCCCAGCCAATAATCGGCGCAGGCGATCGCCCAGCGAATCCAGGAGCGGACGAGGCCGGGAGGGATCCGCGGCGCGGCGGTCTCCACCGCCACGGGTGGAGGAGGCGATACGCCCAGGCGCGGCAGCAGAAACGGCCGGGTGTGGAACACGCGGACGCCGGGGGCCATGCGGCGGGTCAGCGCCGTCGTCAGCCCGGCGATCAGAGAGGACTTGCCGGCACCATCAGGTCCGCTCACCGCCAGCAGAATGCCGGGGGGGCGGACCAGCCGCCGGCCCCAATCCAGGATTTTGGCCGCCGCCAGGCGCAGGACCAGAGCCGGCCGGCGCCGCAACGCGACCATGAGCGCGGTGAAACGCCGCGCCGCCGCTCCACCATTCCATGGCCGGTCAAGACCGTCCTCGCGCCCCACAGCCGCCAGCGCCAGCGCCGCCGGAACGTCGACAGGCGGCGAGCCGCCGTGTACCAGCCACTTCTCCAGGCTCCGCACGGCACAGGCATCCTCCGGCCGCAACCGCAGCGCCCCGCGCTCGACGGTGGCGGCGGCGAAAAGGGCGGGCACATCGGCGAACGGCACGCCGCGGGCGCTGAGCGCACGATGGAAATCGATCTGCGCCGCCCCCGACGGATCGTCCGGGTCGGCAGCCAAATCTGCGGCCGGATCGGCCAACCACACCGCCATCACGCCCCCCATCGGGACAGCGTTGACGACCTTCCAGCCCCGGCGTTCGGCCACGGCATGGACCAGCCCCAGCCAATCCGGCCAGGGCCGCCAGCCGGCCAGGAGATCGGCATCGGTTCCCTCGAAAGCCGCCGCCGGGTCGGCGGCGGCATCCAGCCGCGCCAGATGCCAGGCCCGGCCCCGCGCCATGCGCAGCAGATCGGCGAGCAGCGCTTCCCGACTCATCGCCGCATCGCCTCGCGCACGCCGTCCCACACAGCCTCGCCCACCAGCCGCTTGATGCCGGCCTTGACGCCGGCGAGCCTGCCGAGGGCGCCGTTCGGCCGGGCCTTCAGCAGCCAGCCCAGCGTCCGCGAACCGACATGGCCGGACAGGACGATTGCCGGCAGAATGGCGTCGGGATCCTTGTCCCAACCCTCCTTGTCCCACCCGGCCGGAGCCACCCCCCAGCCGGTGCCGCGGATATGGCGGAACCCAAGCCGCCGCGCCGCCGCGGCGGCGGCCGGGGTCCATATCCCGCCGGGCGGAGCCAGCCAATCCACCGGACCCGCCGTGAGCGCGCCGAGGCATTCACGGCTGTCGGCCAATTCGGCGGCAAGCTCCCCGGCCGTCAGCCGGTCGAACGGCCGATGGCTCCAGCCATGGCAGCCGACGACATGGCCGGACGCCGCCAGCGCCGCCACGTCGGCCCGGCCCAGGCGCCCCGCCCCGCCGATCCGCCCGGCGGGAATGAAGAAGGCTCCGCGCCAACCCCGGCGGTCCAGGCAACGCGCCGCGGCGAGATGATCCATCGATCCGTCGTCGAAGGTCAGGGCCACGCCGCGGCCGTCCCCAAGCCGCAAGACCGGCGGCCCGTCCGATGCGCTGGCCCCCAGCCGGTCCAGCAGGTCGAGATGCCGCTTCAGCATAGCGGGGGCGACATCGTGGAAGCGACGGCCCGCCGCGTCTCCGGTCAGCCGGTGATAGACGAGGAAGCAGGTGCTCATCGCCCGTCCTCCGTCGTCCCGCCGGCTTGTTCCATCGTCAGCCCGGCCGCCGCATAGACGGCCCCGACGGCCGCCGGCCAGCCGAAGCGGTTGCCGGCGTTCCCGCCCGCCCGCCGGGACAGGGCCTGCCAGCGCGCCGGCTCCTCGATCAGGCTGCGCAGTCCTTGCGTCAGCCCGCGAACCGCTTCCGCCGGCTCCCGCGCCGGCACGGCGATCCCGCCTTCCCCGGCCATGGCGCCCGGTCCGCCCAGGGCGAGGCAGACCGGCGGCAGGCCGGCGGCCATGGCCTCGGCCACCGCGAAACCTCCCGAATCATGCAGGGCCGGCAACAGCAACGCCCGCCCGGCAGCCATCAGCCGCCATGCCTCCTCCTGCGGCAGGCGGCCGTGGAAGATGATCCTGCCGGCGATGCCGAGCCGCGCGGCCCGGCTTTCCAGCCAGCCTCTGTCGGGACCATCGCCGACGATGTCCAACCGCCAGTCGCCGGACAGCCCGGCCACCGCCTCCAGCGCAAGGCGGGCGCCCTTGTGGGGACGCAGGTCGCCGAGATAGATCAGCCTTGCGGGCGCCGCCTTCGGGACGGTTTCGCCCAGGAACGCCAGCATCGCCAGCCGATCCGCTTCCAGCGCCACCTGCGAGCGGACGATCACCCGGCGCGCGCCCAGCCGGACCAGACGCTCGGCCGTTTCCGGCGTGGCCGCGACCGCGAGGCGGCACCCGGCGGCGGTGGCGCGCGCCCAGGGCAGCCAGGGGGACGCGCGGTGAAGGAGCCAGCGCGCCGCCTCCCACAGGGCCGCCCTCCCCCCCATGCCCGGCCAGAAGGCGGCGGGTTCGATCTCGCCGCCGCCGACCGGTCCCCAGATGAAGGGAACGCCCAGGCGCGCCGCCTCGGTCAGGGCGCAGGGCGACCAGAATTGCGCGAAGGTGACGTGGTGGGCCGCATCGAAGCGGGCGGCAGACAGCAGGCTGCGCACCCGCCCCTTGACGGCGACCTGCCACAGGCAATAGCGCAGCCGCTTGCCGGGTCCGCCGAGCCGGCGGAAACAGGCGTCCAGCCAGGATGGCAGGTCGTAATAATGGACATGCAGGCGGGGCGGCGCCTCCCCCGCCATCGCGCGCTCGATCTCCGTCCGCCAACGCCTTCGGGTCAGAACATGCGTCTCATGCCCGGCCTCTGCCAGGGCGGTTGCCCACCCCCAGCCCAAGCCGGGTTCGGAGCCACGGCCGGGCGCGCAGGCATATGCGGAGAGCAGCACCCGCATGGCCGTCAGCGCCTTCGCGCCAGAGCGATAAGCCCATCGCGCGCCAGTTCGCGGTCGGGCAGATGGGCGAAATCGGCATGTGGCGGGGCGCGCCGCAGTTCCGCGAGATCGTCGGTTCCGCCGCCGGTGGTTTCCCAGAACAGGACGTCGAACGGCGCCTCCTCCAGCAACGTGCGATGCTGCACCGCGCGCAGCCGGTTCAGCGGGGTGTAGGGATTGTCGAACCAGCGCCGCCACGTCGTTTCGGAATAACGCAGGAAATGGAAGCGTGGCAGGGCCGGATCGAAATGGTGATACAGGTCGGTCAGCTCGATCGACAGCAGATAGAGGCCGCCGGGCCGCAGCAGCCTGGCGGCATCGCGATGGATGGCGCGCAACTGGTCGGATGCCGGATATTGCAGCACCTGCGTCGCCGTGATCAGATCGAAACCGGCGTCGGGAAACGGCAGGGGTGGCGACAGCGGAGCGTGATAGGCGATGCCCAGCCGCTCCAGCCAGCCGGCCGGAGGCTCGTCCGCTGCCGGGGCCAGCGGGACGGCGGCGGGATCCAGCCGGTCGAGAATCGCGGCGGCGGCGGCGGCGTCCTCCGGCCGCATGAGGCGGGCGACGTCGATGATCGTCTGCCGGGCCAGTCCATGACGACGCAGGATCAGCGGAATGACCGGAAGCCAACCTCCGCCGATCTCCAGATGATCGGTCAGGGCTTCCGCCTCCGTCCCGCCGGCCGCCCGGAGTATCTCCAGATACCGGCCGGCGACGCCGAGTTTCTGAACCGTCACCTCCTCCAGATCGGCCAGGATCCGCCGCCGTCGCGTCCGCTCGTAACGCGCCGCGCCGCCGGGAACGGTGCCGATCAGCCGCTGGATCGCCACCTTGGCCAGAAATCTCATCATGGGAAGCCGTCCTGTGGTCGCGACGGCGGGGCATCCACCGGCCGAAGGGTCACGAGCGCGCGATTGACCACCCGGCTTTCGGCCGGGAAGGCCGCAGCCGCAGTCGCGAGCGCGCGGTCCAGCGCTCCCCACAATCCGCGGGCCTCGATCTCCCACGAATGACCCCACAGGTGGAAGACCCCACGGCGAAGCGCCGTCCGCCGCGCCAGCACGGCAAGGGCGTCGCCCAGGGCGACGTCCTGGGCCGCTCCCCCCCGCAATGCCAGGGCGCGCAGGATCGCCAGCCGGCTCCCCCCGCCGCCGTGGCGCAGCCAGTTGCGCAAAAGCGCCGCCGGCCGATGAGGGTAGATCTGGGCGGTCGTGGCCATGGCGAAGGGGTCGGCGCCGGCATCGATGCGGAGCATCTGGGTGGTCCTGGCGTGGGAGAACCCCAGCTCCCGCGCCAGGAGCCGGCCCCAGCGCCCGGGCCGGCCGCCTGGGAAGCAGAAGCCGTCCACCGGCCGGCCAAGGATGTCCTCCAGCGCAGCGCGCCCATCGGCCATCTGGCGTCCGGCATCCGCCCGCGACAGGCCCGGCAGCCGGCGATGGTCGGCGGTGTGGGAACCGATCTCGAATCCGGCCGCGGCCAGTTCCCGCAGGTCGGCCGCCGCCATCACCGGCCGGTCCGCCCGGTTGCGCCCCGGAACATAGAAGGTTCCGGTCACGCCATGGCGGAGCAGCATCTCGGCCAGCCTCATGTCGAGCGGATGACCGTCGTCCCATGAGGTGGTCAGGACGGGCGCCGACGGAAGCGGTTCAGCCATGGTCGGCCTTCCGCGCCAGGACGATGCCGCCGACATGAAACGGCGCATGGGGCCACAGCGCCCGGTCCAGCGGCTCCAGCAGCCGCGCCAGCGTGTGGAACGGCGCGGCCAGAAGCAGGGAGAACCCGAGCCGGAGGGCGTCGGCCGGAGTCCTGCCGGACCGCCAGCCCTGTCGCCTCGTGACCAGCAGGCGGCCGGGAACCGAGGCCATGATGCTGGCCACCGCGTAAAGCGGTCCGCCGATCGACCGCGCCGCCACGGGCGTCAAGCCGGCACGTTGCAATTCCAGGGTCATGCCGTCCAGTGTCCAGCGCCAGAGGTCGCGGTCGCGTCCCTGCAAGGTGATGAAGGGGTGGACGACAAGGATCAGGCCACCCGGACCCAGCACGCGCGCCGCCTCCGCCACTGCGGCCCGGGGATCCGTCACATGCTGCAGCAGGTGACAGGCGATCACCACCGAAAAGCGCCGGTCGGCGAATGGCAGATTCTGGACGTCGGCCACCGCCCGGACCCGGTCGCCCGGGCTGATGTCGACCGTGACGAATTGCGTTTCCGGGCCGAGCGCCCGCCGCAACGCGGCGCCATAGGGATCGGGTCCGGCCCCGATATCCAGGCATCGTGATTGCGAGGGCGCGGCGCCGGCCAGATGGGCGGCGATGAAGCGGCGGACGATCGTCCGCTCCGGCAGCAGCAGGTCGAGCGCCAGGCGATAGAGGGTGGCGAACCGGTCGATCATCGGCTCACCTCTGGCAACAGACGGTCGATCAGGGCCAGCAGCCGCACTCGCCGGCGATACTCGGGCGACCGCGCATCCCCCAGCCCTGCCGCCGCCGCTTGCTCCAGCTCCAGGCGACGGCCGAGGTGAAGCAGGAGGATCGCCGCCAGATGCCGCGCCCCGGTGAGCCTGACGAGCCATCCGGCGGTCCGGGCGACCGCCCCATCGCCGCCGATGGCGGCGGCACGACGCAACAGGGGAACGGCGGTCCAATAGAGCCGGTCATGGCCCAGCGGGGCATTCGCGACTCCATATTCGAAATCGATCAGGGTCGGCGGCGCAGCGCGACGGCGCAGCACGTTCCAGTGGATGAAATCGCCATGCGCCCGACCGCAGGGCAGCGGACGGTCGCCCTCCCCGTCCAGCAGCACGCGCCTGTGCCGGGTGATGGCGGAGCGTGGGTCGCCCTCCCCCTCCGGCACCATTTCCGCCAACACCGCCGACAATGGCCGGACGACGCTCCTGCCGCCGACGCCCCGATCGAACGGCCCGGATCGGACGAGAAGCGACCGCCAGCGCGATTGGGGAACCCCGTCGGCGTGCGACAGCCAAAGCGCCGCCCAGTCATCCCCGTCATGGAACCCCAGCAGCGCCGGACGGACGAACGGCGACCGCGGTGGCGGCGCGGCATAGGCGGCGGCCTCGCGGCGGGCCAGCGCCACGGCGAAGCCGCCGAAGGCCAGCTTGACGAATCCGGCGCCGTCGCCGAGCCGAACCGCCAGCCGCCCGAACTGGAGACGATCCGTCCGGATCGGTTCCGCAGCGATGCCCGCAGCGGAAAGCCGATGCGCAATGTCGTGCCTGTCGATCTCCGGCCGTGGAACCGTAGAGCCGCAAGCCGTCATGACGGCGCCCCCGCAAGGCCGAGGACCCGGCGGGCCGCGGCGGCATAGGCGTCGGCCGCCCGCTCCACCCCCAGCGCGTCGCCGGCGCGCCACGCCCCCCGGCGCAATCGGGCCAGCATGGCCGCGTCCGCGGCAAGCCGTTCCATCGCCGCGGCAATCTCGGCGGGATCGACGGCATCGGTCAGAAGACAGCTTTCGCCGTCCTCCAGATAGGCGAATTCCGGACCGTGGGGAGCGCCGGCGCGACAGGCGATCACGGGAACCCCATGCGCCGCGGCGTGAGCCGCCACCAGACCGACCGAGCCGGGCACCACCACCGCGGTGGCAAGCGCGAACAGCGCGGCCAAGGCGTCGGGATCGAACTCCGCCGCAGCGAAGCGCACCGTCGGCAGGTCGGCCGCCAGCCCCCTCAGACGCCCGTCGTCGACGCCGGAACCGACGACCAGCAGACTGGCCTTGACGCCGCGGTTGGCGAGCAAGCGCATGGCCCCGATGGCGGCGTCCACCCGCTTGGTCGCGTAGAGCCGGCCGATGAACAGGAAGACCGCTCCGTCGGGCAACCCGTATCGACGGCGGGCGTCTTCCACCGCCGTTGACGGCAAGGCCGCCAAAGACGCCCGCGCCTGTTCGACATCGACGCTGTTGCCGCAGACAAAGATACGATCGGCAGGAATACCAATGGCCAGACAGTCGCGCATCCCCTCTTCGGTGTAGGGGAGAACGGCATCGGCGCAACGGGCGAGGATGCGGCGCAATCGACGCCGCACCGGTCCCAGCGGCCAGCGTCCCGGCTGGGAAAGCGCGAAATGGCCACTGATCATCACCTTGGGCCGCCCGAGCAGACGACGGGCCAGACAGACCGCCCAAACGCCCAGGTCGTGGGTGTGCAGGCCGACACAGGCGGCGTCGAAACGGCCGCTCAGGGCTGCGAAGCTGCCGGCCGTCCAGGCGAAACGGCCGCCGCAGACCCGAGGCCAAAAGATGTTACGGCCACGATGCGCGGCGATCGGCAGCGCCGCCGTGCTGCCCGCCGCCGTCAGGCCGGTCTGCCCATCCCCATGATACACGACGAAGCGCGGAACGGCCGATTGCGCCAGTGCCCGCATCAGCCCGAAGCGATAATCGGGAACCACGCCCTCCACCAGGAGAACGCGGCGGTCCGGCGTCGGATCGGGGCAAAGCGCCGCCACCACCCCCTTGATCAAGGGGGCCGCCCACCAGACCGGCCAAAGGGGGCCGCCGTGACGGCGGGCGAAGACAAACCAGGCCCGCCATGGCCGGCCACGCGGGCCGGTCACCGCCCGGAGACGGGCGACGAGGGAAAGGTCGGGATCGCGCCAGGGCAGCGGCCGGGTGTCCCGATCGCAGTGCCCGAACCAGCCGGGCGCGACGGCCACATCGATGCCAAGAGCCAGCGCCCGCAGCCCATAGTCGGAGTCGGCCATGCTCTGGACGCCGGCGAACACCGGGTCGATCCCACCGAGGCGTGTCGCCGCAACACGCGGCACCAGCAGGACATTTCCGTTGACCAGTTCGCATTCCCTGGGGAGATCGCTCACCGGCAACCGCGCCGACCGCAACGGATGGAACCCGCTGCGCCGCCCGCCACCAAAAGTCACCGATCCGTCCCCCGTCGACAGCACGGATCCGACGACGATCAGCGGCCGCCCATGCTCCCGCATCCAGCGGTCATGGGTTTCGACCAGCCGCGCCAACGCATCCGGCCGCAATACGACATCGTCGTTGAGCCAGAGCTGGAAGTCGGCATCCGCGGAACCGGACCGCAGGCCAAGCGCCATCGCGCCCGCCCACCAAAGCGTGCCGTCGGCCGTCACGATGCGCGTGGCGGGAAAAAGCTCCGCCACCGCCGACGCCGTGCCATCGGTGCAGCCATCATCCACAAGGATCGTTTCGATATCGAAATTTGATATCTGCCGCGCTGCGGCCTCCAGCGCCTCAAGGCAGCGAAGCGTGACTGCGCGCCGGTTGTGGCAGGCGATCACCGTCGTGAGGCGGCGCCGGATCATGGCCGGCCCGTCGCGACGCCGCCGGGGCTCTCGCGCCCCAACGGCACGGTCGCCGGCGTCCGCGCGCCGGTCGCCCAGGCCACCGGGGATCCCCCCGGGGATCGTACCGCGGCGCCACCGGCTGCCGCGATCCCAGCCAGCGCGCCCAGCCACACGCCCTGCTCGGAGAGGTGGTTGTAGGGAATGTCGTAGATGACGATCGTGGCCAGCAGGGAGACGAGGCAAGGCCGCCACTCGGCAAGGCCGGCCGGGAGCCGTGCCAGCAATCCGGCGGCTATCCGGGCAAAGCCGTACACCCACAATCCAACGCCGACCAGCCCCGTATCCAGAAGCATGGCGATGTAGAAATTGTGCGGCGACTGGAACACGGTCGTCCAGCCGATCTGCCGTTCGTAGCCGGCGCCATACCCGGCACCGAACAGGATCGTCGGCCACCCGCTGGAATAGACGCGCTCCAGCAGCAGTTTCCAGCCGGTGATGCGCCAGCCCAGACTGCTCTCCGTGGTGAAGGGTTCTTCGATGGCCGACTGGAGCGCGAGCGTCAGGAGGTTGTCCCCCATGCCCTGGTACAGCATCCAAAGCAGGGCCAGCCCCACGCTGCCCAACAATAGAAATGGCGCGAACCGGGTGAGCCATTGCCGGCTGGATGCCAGCAATGCGCCAAGGCCAGCGAACGTCGCCCCCCACACGCTCCTGTGAAAGAGGCTGAGAGACACGATCAGCAGAACGATGGAAAGCACCCGCACCACCAGGGAGGAGCGGATCTGCGACCATACCGCCAGTCCGGCCAGTCCGGCCTGCGCCAGGATCAACGCCGAGGCGGCCGGCAGCACCCGCACCTGATCGAAGGCATACAGGGATCCCTGCGTCCAGTCGCGGCCGCGGGGGATGACCCCGCCCAGCAGCCACTCACCGGCGGCCAGCGCCGCCAGAGCCGTCCCAGCGATCAGCCAGATTTGCACCAGCCGGCCCAAGCGCGGCGGCGTCCAGGCGACGGTGAGGCTATAGGACAGGGCAGCGAGCACGTAAAAATGCTGACGATAGAAACTCACCGCCGGTTGCAGTCCAAAGCTGCCCACGCCAACGGCGAAACACAGAAATCCGTATCCGAGGATGACCAGCCAAAGAAATTGGAAACCCGTCATCCGTCCCGCCACCAGGATGCGGAAGAAGGCGGCGATCAGCAATCCCATCGCCACCAGATCGAAGGGCGACACCGTATAGCCGGCGACCTGGAAGCCGAGGTCGATGCCGAGCTGCGTCTCCAGGAGGCTCATGGCGAGCACGGCGACAACCCCGACCTCCCAGAGAACGGTTGCGGACGCCGCCAGCACGGAGAAGCCGAGGACGGCCGCAGGCCCCTGCATGGTGCTGAAGAATTGCTGGAAAAACTCGCCGTCCATCGGTCGCGGTCTTCTCTCGTTCAATGCTTGAGATGGGAGAGGCGCCGCTCGAAGTCGGCCGCCGCCGCCGGTTCCGCCGCCAACCCCTGGCGCACGATCTCCTCCGCGCCAAAGCGGACGGCGAGTTCGGTCACGCTTCCCGGTCCCCAGGCGAAGAAAGTGCGCACCTGCAAATCCATGGCATCCCGCCCGTCGGCGTCCATGTAGGGCCACAGGGCGAAGCCGCTCTCCAGGCGCCTCGCCATCGCGGCGGGATCGAAGGCGCCCGTGACGACCGCCATGCGCCACGCCTGGGCGGCTTCGAGCGGGCGATGGCGGAGTTGCTCGGTGAAGGCCAGCCGTTCCCAGGTGGCCGCGACCAGCGGCGCCCCCAGGAGCGCCCGACGCAGGTCGGCCACGGTGGCCGCAAGACGATCCTCCCGTTCCGCCCGGCTTTCCGCGTTGGAAAGCCCGGCGAGACGCAGGGCGGCGGCAGCGGCGGCGGCGCGCGCCACACCGGACCCGGCCGCTTCCCGGCTCAACGCATCGACAAAGCCGGCCGGCATCATCCGTGCGGCACGGGTGGCGCTCTGCAGCAGCGTCCATTCCGCACCCAGCCGTCCGAAGGAAAGGGCCAGGGCGAACAGGCCGCACAGCACGGACACCGCGACGGCGGCTTTCGATACAGAGGCGGGGCGCCGCCCCCCCGAGGTCGTCACCGGCCTAGTTGGTGTAATAGTTGCGGTGCTTGCCATAGTAATACCCCATGTCGCGGTAACCATAGCTGGCATGCTTTCGTACGTTGACGCGTGTCAGAAGCACCCCGGCGACATTCGCCTTGGCGTCCTTCAGCATGCGGACCGCGGCAAGCACGCTCTCCCGTGGCGTGGCGTTCCAGCGCAGGCAGAACAGGGTCGCATCGGCATGGCGCGCGAGGACCTGCACGTCGGCGACCGAGAGCACCGGGGGACAGTCGAAAATCACCAGGTCATAGGCGTCGCGCATCGCCAGCATGGTCTGATGCACCTTGTCAGCCATGGCCAGCATGTCCACCGGCTTCCGGCCAGCGGCCGTCGCGGTCAGGATGTCGAGGCCGGTCAGGGGATCGCGGATCACCGCGCTGTGGAAATCCAACCCCTCGGTCAACACCTCGGCCAGGCTCAGATCCGATGCCTTCCCCACCTTGGCGCTGATCGAGGCCCGGCGCATGTCGGCATCGACCAGCAGCACCCGCAGGCCCAGCATCGAGGCGGTCCGGCCGATCGACAAGGACGTCAGGCTTTTGCCTTCGTCGGGCACCGTCGAGGTGATGACCAGTGTCTTCGGTTCCGGACGGTCCGGCGGATGGCGGATGGCGAAACAGGCGATGCGGAACGCCTCGGCGTAGGAGGAGGCCGGGCGCTCCACCAGATAGGCGGCGACGTTGCCGGCCGGCCCGCTGATCTGCGGCACCAGCCCGAGCGCCGGCAGGCCGGTCAGCTGCTCCAGCTGGTCCTTGGTCCGAATGGTGTTGTCGAACTTCTCGACCAGCAGCACCAGGGCGAGCGCCGACATCATCCCGCCCAACGTGGCCGCCAGGATCAGCATGAATTTCTTCGGCGAGGTCGGCGACCGCGGGCGCTCGGAGAAGGAGATGATGCGGGCGTCCGGCTGCTGGATCGTCTCCTGCTGGTCGGTTTCCTTGAAACGGTTGAGGAAGGTTTCGTAGAGAATGCGGTTGGCCTGAGCCTCGCGCTCCAGCTCCCGCAGGCCGATTTCCGCGTTGTTCTGGCTGAAGGATCGCGACTCCATCTCGCGGATCTCGCGGGACATCGACTGTTCGCGGTCCTGCAGAACAGCCAGTTCGCTGCGCAGCCCCTGGGTCAGACGAGCGATCTCGGTGGAAATCTTGCCGCGAATCTCCCCCAGCTCGGCACGGATCTTCGCGATCTGCGGATGGCGCTCGCCATAGCGCGACGCGAGGTCGGAGGCTTGGCCGGACAGCGTCGCCTCCTGCTCCTTCAGCCGCGAGAGGAACGACGAGTCGAGCAGTTCGTCCGAAGCCGCCATGCCCCGCCCGGCCCGGCCCACAGCCTCCAACCGCGCGATCCTCGCGGCGACCTCGGCCCGCTTGCTCTGGGTCTCCACCAGGCGCGAGTTCTGCTCGGTCAGTTTCTGCTGGGTCGTGGACGCGCCGTGGCTTTCCAGAAGATTGTGGGTGGCGCGATAGGCACTGATCGCCTGTTCGCTTGCCGCCAGATCCCGGCGCAATCCCTCCAGCCGTTCGTTCAGCCAGTTGGTGGCGTAACGGACCGCCTGGAATTTCGCTTCGAGCTGCTCGGTGATGTAATGTTCGGCGAACGCGTTGGCGATGCGCGACGCCGCGGCCGGATTGGGGGAGCGGTACGAGATCCGGATGACCATCGACTGCGGAACGGCGGCAACGCCCAATCCGCTGCGCAGCCTGTCGATCACCTCGGCGCGTTTGCTCGCTTCGGCTTCTGCCGGCGTGGGGCCTATGGGGGTCGGGGACTCCAGCGACAGCACGTCCCGGAGCTGGGTGGCCACGCTCCTGAGCGAACTGAAGTCGAACAGCGATGGCTGCTCCGGCCGGAGAGCGGGGTTGAACTCGGGATCGTCGTAGAGATTGAGAGCGTCGGCCACCCGCGTGGCGAGAGTGCGGGACTGCAGAACCTCCACCTCGCTGCTGACGGTGACCAGCTGGGGTGAGAGCTGCGAGAGAATCTCCTTGATGTCGACGATGCGCGTCCGCCGGCTGTCGATCATCACTTCCGCCGTCGCCGTGTAGACCGGCTGGATGCGGGACACGAGAAGCCAGGCGCCGCCTGCGGCGATCGCCGTCAGCAGCAGAATGTAGTAACGCCGCCGCCAAAGAGTGATCAGCGTCTGCTTGAAGTCGAGTTCACCCACCAGTCCCAGGGCGTTCCGCGCCGGGTCATCGTGATGCCGGGGAACGTGATGCCGAGGAGCGTAATGATCGGCGGAGGTCATGGTGTCGGCATTCCCAGTTCAGCAATCCTTGAGCGGACGGTTCGGTCGGTCACCATGCGCCCCGCCCTGTCAGCACGATGGCGACGCTACGGGCCAGGATGTGGAAGTCGAGCCAGATCGACCAGTTCCGGACATAATAGGAATCGAGCGCCTGCTGTTCGTCCAGGGTGCTGAGGCTGCGCCCCGACACCTGCCAGAGGCCGCTCAGGCCGGGGCGGACCATACGGCGCAGGCGGCACGATGCCGGATCGAGCGCGGCGATATGGTAGGCCGGCAAGGGACGCGGCCCCACCAGGCTCATTTCCCCACGAAGGACGTTCAGCAGCTGAGGAAGCTCATCGATGCTGAACCGGCGCATGAAGTGCCCCAAGCCGGGGATGATGCGCGGATCGTCGGGCCGCTTCATCCCTCGCTGCCAGTGGGAGACCGCCGGATCTCCGCCGTCCGGCACCGGCGGTGGATGGGTATCCGCATCGACCCGCATGGTGCGCAGCTTGATGAAGCGGAAGGGCCGACCGCCCTGCCCCTCGCGCCATTGCAGGAAAAAGGCCGGCCCCGGCGAAACGATCCTGACCAGCAGGGCGAAGACCGCGATGATCGGCACGGCGCACAGGCCGAATGTCAGGACCAGCGCCAGGTCGACGCCGCGCTTGATCGCCATGTTCAACCCGACCAGCAGGTTGCGCCGCATCTCCAATCCCATGCATGCGCCGACATCGCGCGCCGAGACCCAGAGATTCTGCCACTCCACCACGCCGGACAGCACGAGGATCATGCCGCGATACGGCAGATGGTCGATGGTTTCGACATCCAGGGCTTCGATGGATGGGACGGCGAACACCGCGAAGGAGGCGCCGTCCACCGCGACGGGCTCGTCAGCTTCGTACACCGGTATCCAGCCGATGTCCGGCCGGCCGTTCAGGCGGTCGATGACGCGGTGGCGATGCTCCGGCGGGCCGAACACCGCCACTGGCGCCCCCCACACTCCGCGCCACACCAGCACGCCACGTGTCAGCGCGTCGGCCACCGGCCCGGCGACCAAGCAGGTCCCGGCCGCGATCAGCAGGATGCCGCGCGACCATTGTCCATTCTGGGCGATGTAGTCGAAGAGGATCAGGCTTCCAAAACCGATGGAGGTGACGATGGTCCTCAGACGCAGCCGTTCGACCCCGGTCAGGCCATAGCCTGGATAGAGGCCGGCCAACCAGTAGCCGGCCAGGATGCAGGCCACCGCCACCATCGCCCCTGAATAGACCTCCGCACCGATGCCGATGGGCAACCAGATGGCAAGAAGGGACCGCATGACGACGCCGCAGAGCACCGCGGCTTCAAGAACCAAAAGGTCGACCAGGACCAAAACCAGCGGCGCCCATACGATGCGCGGCCGACGTTCGGACAGGCTGCTCAACGGCGCGGCGACCATACTCCTGCTTCACTCCGTTCAAAGATGCGCGCCGAGCCGCAGAAGCATGACCGTCTGCGTGAATTCGGACGACTTGACGGTGGAGGTTCGGACGCGGGTTCCCGTCTCGGCGCCGACGTAATATTCCGGGGCGAGTGCCCAGATGCCGCGCAGACGGGCCTCGTAGGTCCAGTTGCTCTGGCGGGTGCCTTCGTAATAATCGTTGAAGACCTTGCCGCTCGCGGTCAGCACGATGTTCCGCTCCAATTCATGGCGCACCAGCAGACCGGCCGAGGTTCGCACCAGGGCGCTGGTCTGGGAGGCGGTGGTTTCCTGGATGGAGCGCTCCAGGCTCGGCACCACCACCGTCAGCTTGCTCGGCGTCCAGTTGAAGCTCGCGCGCACCGACAGCCCGTGCGGATCGGTGAAGCGGGAATCCTCGTAATCCTGCGCCATATAGCCCACGGTGAAATCGCCGCGGACCAGCTGGCTGAGATCGACGCTGACGCCGGTGCGGGCGGCATACCCCCAGCTCGACCGTTCGAAGCCGAGATCGTCACGCCTGTCGTCATAGCGCCGGCGATTGGCCGACAGTTCGGCAACGGCCGCGTAGCCGGGAAACAACTCATAGGATGCCGATACCGTGCCTTCGCTTTCGATGCGGTTGCGATCCGAATTGTTGATTGCGGTGCCGGTCGACGTGGAGACGTCGCCGTAGAGACGCCGGTCGAGTGTCAGCACGGCGGCGTAGGTCATGCGCCCGCTGCGCTGCTTGGACCCAAGCCGGGTGGAATAGGTGTTGGTCAGGGTCGGGTGTTCGCCGGCCACGGCATCGGGACTGCCGCGATCCTCATAGCTGCGGTTGAAACTGAGAAGGCCGTTGGCTTCCCAGTCGCGCGACAGATCGTACCGGCCGTCGGCCATGATATTGGCGTCGAGATGGTTCTCGGCATCATGGGTGCGGTAAAGAAATTGTTCGGCGCGCGCGGTAAAATTGACGGCATGTTCGGAAAACCGCGAGCGCAGTTTGATTTCCGGCATCACCTTGTCGACGATGTCGGCTTTGACGTTGTCACGTGTGCTGTAGATATTGCTGTTGAATAAGACTTCGTTTTCAATCGCCGGGAACAGAATGAAGCTGCCGAGTTCGACTCCCTTGGGCTGATAGGAAGCCTGGACACGCTCCTTGTCATCTGCCCCGCTGTCGCGGGGAGACACTTCCTTGGTGATCCGGGCGGCATTGTTGACCCGCCGGGGATCTTCTTCCTGCTGGACGTTCAAGGTTTGGGCAAAGGCCAACGACGCACTCGACACCGTGCCGAGAGCTGCCAACGCAAGCGCGATCTGCCGGTAATCCTTGTAAATCGTTCCAGCATACATTGTAAAAGCCTCACAGACCATCAATTGCTGAAATACCCCACTACCATACACTAAAGTCTTATACTACAAGAATAGTCTGAACGCCGACGGGATGATGGAAGAAGCACGCAGACAGCGGGGAAACGCTGCCGACGACTGCCCTTGCCACAAACAAAAAAATTACCATCTCTAGTTGTTGCCCATCAGGGCAGGGCCGAGTCCATCGCGGTAATGATCTGTCGCACGCCAATGGATGATCTGCCGCACGCCGACGATCGACGCTGAACGATGCAGCCCAGTTCAATCGGACCGCAGACACCCGTAAAGCCGGAGATAGCGCGCAACCCCGACGCCGGTCGAGAAACGGCTACGTGCCGCCTCAGCGATCCATCCAGCATTGTGTCGATGCTCGCTGTCGGCGGTAGCCGACATCGTTTCAAGGCCGGCAGCCAGTCCCTCCACGGTCGGCGGAACATGAATCACACCCGGAGCGATCCCCCTGAAATCGGCAAGGCCGGGAACGTCGGCGAGAATCTGCGGCAGGCCGCTCGCCATGGCCTCTACCGCCGCCATGCCGAATCCCTCCCGCAACGACGGCATCATGTGAAGGTCGGCGGCATGGAGGTGGCGGGGCACGTCGTCGGACTGGCCGACAAAGCATGCCCGGTCCGACAGGCCCAGCTTGGCTGCCACCTGCGCCAGGGAATCGCCGGTGGCAGGATCGACGGAACGGCCGACATGCAGGAAGCGCACCCTTCGCTCCGCGCGGACCCGGCCAATCGCCTGCAGGGCACGGTGATAATTCTTGACCGGCTCATGATTGCCGATGCTCACCACCACCAGATCGTCCGGCGCAAAGCCGAAATCCCGCCGGGCGGCTTGCCGTTCGGCGTCCGTTGGCGGAAAAAACCGGGTGTCGTCGTACCAGTTGGGACAGAGGGTTGTGTCGTTCATGAAGCGGCAGCGTTCATTGACACGCACCGACGGGCTGGGAACGACATGGCTGACGCCGAAGACGCGGTGACACAGCCAGCGCTCCGCCCCCTTGCGCAGACGCAGCGGCCCGGTGAAATCGAACCAGGCATGGATCGTGCGCACCACCCTGGTCGTCGGTGCCGCCAACGCCGCATACAGCAGCGCCGCCCGTTCGCAGTGAACATGCGTGACGTCCGGCTTCACGTCGGCCAGAAGGCGCCGAAACAGTCGGGCATAGCCGGGCGTCCGTTCGAACGGCAGGTGATGAACGATGCAACCGGCCCGCTCTAATGCCGGAGCGAACACCCCCCGCTCCGCACCGGTGGACAAAACATGGGTGTCATAGCCGGCGTCACGGAAATGCCGGGTCGCGACCGCCAGCATGACCTCGGCCCCGGAGCGCTGCAAGGCATTCAGGACATGCAGAACGCGCGGCATCCGCTAGTACCGGCGCTCCAGTACCTTCACGATGTCGCCGGGCATGATCGGAGTGAACTCGTCGGCACGATAGAGTTTCTGCTCTTCACCTTGGGGACGGACCAGCACGACTTCGCTCTGACGGGCACGGTAGTCGTATCCGCCTGCACGGGCGATGGCGCTCAGGACGGTCAGCCCGGTCGTATAGGGAAACTCTCCGGGTTGCCGCACCTCTCCCATCACGTAGAAGGGCTTGAATGTCTGGATCTCGACCGAAACCGAGGGGTTGAGCAGCAGCGCGTTGCGACGCAGCACATCTTCGATGCGCTTACCGGTTTCCCTGGCCGTCAGCCCGCTGGCGGGAATGTTACCGGCGAGCGGAAGGGCGATGTTGCCGACGCTGTCCAGCGAGAAGTCGCCCGACAGGTTTGGCTCTTCGAACACGATGATCCGAACACGGTTGCCCGGTTCGAGACGATACCCTTCGGTCAGGTTGCTGATCTTCTTCGGCGCCGTTTCGCTTGGAAACTCGCCGATGGTTGAAGCACATCCCGCAAGCGCGACGAAACTGGCCAGCAGGAACGTCCTGCAGGCGTGGACGATTAGACTTTTGGCCAAGATGATTCCCACCGGTCGGATAGTCCCATAGGGATGGTATAACCGACTGATCGTCTGGTCGCCATGCTGAAGCGCATCGGCCGGATTTCCTAAGAACGCCACCACCCTGTGCATGGCGCGCCGAACATCGCTGCGATAATGACCGCTCGATGCTATGTAGAAACGCTGTGTTCCTATCGATAAGGCCCCGCATGCCCTTGTTTCGCCGATCGTATCCGACAGCGTTCGCGGCAGCCACAACCGTGGCCGGGCCAAATCCGCTGGCGCACTGCGGAGAGAGGCCTGCCCGGTTCGATTGGGTCGCGGTCCGGATGTGGTTCCAGGCATGAACACGGCCCGCCCCATGCGCATCGGCATTGCCGCGCCAGCGGATCTCTCGCTTCTCGGCGCGATGTTCCCGAATTCCGCACTGCCGCAAGGGCTTGGCTCCACAGTCATTTCCCAGCTTGTGCTCGCCTTGTGCGATGGCGGCGACAGGGTGGTACTCTACACGTTGGATGAGGGCGTGACCTGCCATCAGCGCTTCGATGCGGGAAACCTGACGGTCCATGTTGCACCCTACCGCCGCAGGCATCGCATGCGGGACTTCATGGCTGCGGAACGCCGGGCGATTCGCGACATGATCAGGAAGGACCCGCCGGACGTCGTCAGCGCCCACTGGGGCTACGAATTCGCCCTTGGTGCTCTGGCCGCCGGCTATCCGACCCTGATCACGTTCTACGATTGGGCACCGATGATCCTCAGGTTCAAGCCGGATCTCTACCGGCTTGGCCGCCTGGGGCTGTTCCTGTGGACGCTGGTCTCCGGGCGGCATTTCGCAGCGCCCTCCCCCTATATCGCGGAACGGATCGGCCGCTTCAGCCGGAAACCTTGTCCGGTGGTTGGCCAGCCGCTTGAAGAGCGCTTCTTCCGCCCGGTTCCGCGCCGTTGGCCAGGGGGGAGGCCTGCACTCGTTTCTGTCGCCAACGGATGGGGGCGTCTGAAGAACACGCGATCGCTGATCCAGGCCTTCGCCATGTTGCGGCGGCGCTTTCCAACAGCCGTCCTGACCTTCTACGGGTCCGACCACGGTCCAGGGCAGGCTGCCGAGTGCTGGGCGCAGTCCGCCGGCCTGACCGAGGGCATCGTCTTCGCAGGTCTCGTCCCCAACACCGTTGTGCTGGAGCGCTTGGCCCAGTGCCATCTGTGCGTTCATCCATCTTTGGAGGAGGCCTTCGGCCAGATCGCTCTCGAATCCTTGGCGTTGGGCACCCCGATTGTTGCCGGGCAGGATGCGGGGGCTATTCCCTGGGTGCTGGAAGAGGGGCGGGCTGGCCTTCTGGTCGACACGCGCGACTCAGCCGCGCTGTCCGATGCCATGGCCTCCCTTCTCTTGGACCACGATCGGTGGGAGCGTTATTCCGTCGCCGGGCTGGCCAGCGCGCGCCGGCGCTTCACCGCACGGGCGGTCGCTGACCGATATCGTGCGCTGCTTCGTGACCTGAGCAATGAGACTGGCTGACCAGGGGAATCAGGATCTGATATTTCGGGCGCGGTGCTAAACCGCCCGTCACCCCCAGGGGTGAGGTGGTCCGCGAGATCTTCACCGCTTTCGCCGGCGGCCACAGCCCCAAGCAGATCGCTCGCGATCTCAACACCCGCGGTGTTCCCGGCCCCCGTGGCGGCATCTGGCGCGACACCACCATCCGCGGCCATCACCACCGGGCGAGCGGCATCCTGCGGAGTCTGCGAAGGCGCTGCTGCGATGCGTAAGGCTCAGACGCACGAACGCCCCGGCTCTTTCGAACCGGGGCGTCAAGTGTCGGTGGTTGCGGGGGCAGGATTTGAACCTGCGGCCTTCAGGTTATGAGCCTGACGAGCTACCGGGCTGCTCCACCCCGCGGATGTATCATTGTCGGGTGATGGACTTCGTGAAGATGCAAGCGTGCGTGCTTTGGATTTGAGCGTCTCCTGTGCCTGAGCGACCTGGCGGCGACCTACTCTCCCACGTCTTAAGACGCAGTACCATTGGCGCGGAGGCTTTTCACGGCCGAGTTCGGGATGGGA